>JBKPDL010000040.1:0-14167 GCA_046727855.1 Acidobacteriota bacterium | reverse complement strand
TCGCCGCCAAATTCCTGTCGGGAGCAGGAAACACGCCGGAGTAAATCCACGACGCGCACGTCGTCGAGCCGTCATCCGCCAGGGCGGCGAAGCCCGGCACGTGCTTGTTGGGATCATCGGTGAAGTAGCCGTTCATCTCCTTTAGAAGTTGGCGGGCCGACGGCTCACCGATGGCGCGCTCCTTTGGATCCTCGTGTTCGTAGTCGAACGTCAGGTTCTTGAATCCTTGATCGCGAGGCGCTTGACTGTCGGCATACAACGTCTTCAGGCGTTTACCGAGCTGATAGGTGAACCACACATCCGTGCGACAGTCCCCAGGTGCTTCAGCCGCTTTGAAGTGCGCTTGCAGCATGCGCTGCGTATTGGTAAACGTTCCTTCGGTTTCCGCGACTTGCGCCGCCGGGAAGAAGAAGACTTCCGTCTGGATGTCCTCGGGTTTCACTTCCCCGCTCTTCACTTCGGGCGACGATCTCCAGAAGTTGGCAGTTTCGTGCTCCCAGTTGTCTTTCACCACGATCCATTCGAGTTTGCGAAGTGCCGCGCGTTCGAGCTTGGCGTTGAGTGAGGTCGCCGGATTCTGGCCGATACACAACATCCCCTTGACCTTGCCATCGTGCATGGCGACGAACATCGGGAGATGTGAATGGTCACCGAGGATTTTGGGGTGCCAGGCAAAGCCGAAATCGTTCTCCGGCGTGGCGGCGTCGCCGTACATCGACTTGAAATAGGAGACGACGAACTTCGGCGTGTTCGCCCAGTAGCCCGTGGGTACCGTTTCCGCCCTCAGGTAATCGGTGAGCGTGTCGTGGTTCTTCAGCGCCGTGGGCGCGGGAAGATATCCGTGGATTGAGTGATAGAGCGTCGGAACGTCAGTCGATCCCTGAATCGAGGCATGCCCGCGCAGCGCCATGATCCCCGCGCCTGGCCGGCCAAAATTTCCCAGCAGCAGCTGGAGCAACGCGCAGCATCCGATGATCTGCGGGCCGTTGCTGTGCTGCGTCCAGGCCACCGCATAGGCAAATGACGTTGTCCGATCGGCGCCCGAATTGGCGAGTACGGTGTCGGCCACCTTGAGGAACGTGTCTCGTGGACAACCAGTGACGCGCTCGACCATTTCCGGCGTGTAACGGCTGAAATGTCTTTTGACGATCTGGAACACGCAGCGTGGATCCTGCAGCGTCTCGTCGCGACGAGGCGGGGGCTGCAGCAGCGATTTGACCAGGTCGTCATAGCGAGGTTTCGGCGCGCTCGCGCCAGGTGCGGTCGCCACTGCCGCACCCGGGGCCGGTCGCTTCGGCTCGGTGCCCGAGGTGATTCCCGGAACCTCACCGGACTGCGCCGTGGCTGCGACGCGCCCCTGATCGCCGACGGTAGTGCTGTGGTACTGCCAGCTCTTGTCGTCGTATTGCCCGACGAAGCCGTTGTACGGCCACTCCGGCACGCCGCCCTTGTATTCCATGAGGCCCGAGAACACACCGCCGGTGTCCTCGGGATCGCGGTAGTCATCGCTGATGATCGTCGCGGCATTCGTGTAGTGCACGACCCACGATCGAAAGAACGGATCCTTGTTCCAACGCTCGCTGTTGATCACGTAGTTGATGACACCGCCGAGAAACGCGATGTCTGATCCAGCGCGCACAGGAGCGTAGATGTCGGCAACGGCACTCGTGCGCGTGAACCGCGGATCGACGTGAACGATCTTTGCGCCGTGCGTGACCTTCGCATGCATCGGCCAGCGGAACGCGACCGGATGGTTCTCCGCCATGTTGGAACCCATTACAACGACGCAGTCGGAGTCCGCCATGCTCCGTGGGTACATCGTGGCTGCGCCGCGACCAAGTCTCGTCCCCAGACCGGGGACGCTAGAGCTGTGTCATATACGGGCCTGGTTTTCGATCGCGACGATCCCCAAGCCGCGCATGAGCTTTTGCTGGATATGATTCCACTCGATATCAAGCGTGGCGCCGCCCAGCGAAAAGATCGCCGTCGTCGCGTTGACGAGCTTGCCATTCGGCAGTCGTTCGATGAAGGTCTCGTCGCGCGTCTTCTTCACGAGCTCCGCGACGCGATCCATCGCGCGGTGCAAGTCCCAGACCTCCCACGCCGTGGCGCCTGGAGCGCGATGCAGCACCTGCGTCGGTCGATTGGGATTGATGTGCAGCTGAAAAGTGGCCGCGCCCTTCGGACAGAGCGTGCCTTCATTGTGCGGGCTGCGAGAATCGCCTTCGATGTTGACAATCTGTCCGTCGATGGTGTGGACGAGCGTCGCGCAGCCAACCGAGCAGAACGGACACACGCTGGGCGTCACCTTGGCCTTCGCGATTCGGAGCTCCTCTGCTTCAGCAACGACGGGCGCGAGGTTCACGCCGGACGCAATCAGGCCACCAAGGGCGGTTCCACCACCGCCGACAACTGAAAGCCGAAGAAGGTCGCGCCGCGACATCGTCATGGAAGAATTCCCTTTGCGGTAAAAAGGCCGCCGCTCCTGCACGTGTGCGCAAACTGCGGGCCATGACGAGGCCAGCGTGCCTCGTCGAACGATGGGCCTGCCGCCGACCGATTCTGCGCAGTGACACACACACTTCTGCGCACGTGTGAGCAGTGGATCGCGGCAAGGCGTTGGCGCGCTGCGGCGGATGGCAGCGAGCAGGATTCGGGCGGGGTGACCGACGGTTCTAACGGTTTGTCACGTGGAGGTCGCATCATCATGGCGAACCTCGCGAGCGTTGACGTCGCACACGGTTCCGCGTGTCGGACGACGACGTGCGCGGCGTGGAGTTTATCAGAGTTGCACTGCCTCTGAGTACGACCGGTTGCGGCGGAGCTCGGCCAATCAGGCCATCTATCACATCATCCAGCCGGCAAATACCCGACTGGCCTCACAGCACGTCTTGATTTACTTGAAGCTCACGACGGTGCCGTCTGGCTTCGCGATCATGGCCGTCTTCCTGGTGCCCCGTACCGTGAGCTGATACTGGACGCTCCCGCCGCGCGTCACCTTCATCCCGCTGACGTAAATCGCACGGGGGTGTGAGTGCATCGCTGCCGCCACGGGCTGCGGAAGCTCCTTCTCATCCACTTGCTCCGCGACCTCGATGACTGCGCCGGTGTCGCCGTACAGCACAATTCGTCGGCGTCCCTTGTCGATGCTCTCGACTCGAAACGCATCGCGGTCTGCATCGCGTTCCTGCCACGTTGCCGAAATCGTCGCGCCTGGGTACGCCTGCTGGAACGCCTTCAGCACGGCTGGAGGCAGTGACGGTGTTCGATTCACCGGCGCCTGCGCCGCCGACGCCACGAGAGTCAACGCCGTGACAACACTCGCTCCTACCAGAGCCGTCAACAACCGCCCAATCGTCTTCTTTCGCATTACTCGACCCCTATACCGGTTTGATGGCGCGCCACGGCGCTCCGGGATCCGGCGACTGCTCGACGAACAGCACGATGCGCCCGCGGCGCCAGTTGGGGCGAAGATGCTTGCCGACGTCGACGACGTCGCCCGTGAACACCTGTCCCGAAGCGGCAACGATCTCAGCGACGCCACGAGCGGAGATTGCGGGGACGGGTTGCGGTCCACTGAAGGGATCTGGCCAAGGCCATTCCTCGAGGTGCACGACACGACCGTCATCGCCACCCGCGACGAGCGCGATCGCCGCCAGCGCCCCAATGATGCCCTGCTCCGTGCCGCCGAGACCCTCCAGATGGCATCCGGCTCGTCGCGCGATAGCGTGGGCCTCAGACTGGCTGACCACGTCGGTCTTGGTGCGCGCCGCGAAGGCGGCCATCTCTGCGGACGCGGTCGTGGCGACGGCCAGACCAGGATCGCTCCCTTCGATGTACCACGCCTGCATCACCTCGCGGACAGCGCCGATGAGCGCGGTACGCTGCATCTCGACACCGCGCGGCAGCTGAATCGACGCCGAGCCGTTCTGGCTCGTATAGGGGACCCGTGGATCGACGAACAGCTGGTGGCGGCAGATGATTGCCTTCTTCCCAATCGGCCCGAGCGCGTTGACCACGGCCCTGGCGAGCTGGTTCGTACCGGGGCTGCCGACAATGTCGGTGTCGTCGATGCCGATGTAGATCACGCCTGTATTCGCCGCCGTGCGGCGCCGTCGCTGAAATGGAACCAGCACAGAGCGCCCAGCAGACCCGCGACCACACCAGAGAGCGTGTAGGTGACCGCCGCCTGCAGCCACCAGCTGTCGAACGGCCGCGCTCCGGCAAGGTCGAGGCCCAGGATCTTGGTCACCGCGCGGGACCCGAGCGCCAGCAGGTTCGCGGCGACTCCCGCGACTACGAGTGCCACATACACCAGCCTGCCCTCGCGAGCGCCGCGCACTGCGACGTCCATCATCGGGCCGAGCAGGAACAGACTGACGGAAGCACCAGAGCCGTACGTGGCCGCGCCGGTAGACGACAGCACCAGCGCCGTTCCGAGCGCGCCCGCGCACATCACCGACCCCGCTAGGCACCGCGGCGCAACCGACAAGCCGAACGCCATCGGGAGTGCCGCAAGAACAATGGTATGTCCCGGAATCCCCAAGGACAGTTTCACGAGACCAACCGCTGCGGCGGCCGTGGCCCCACATGTCAGCAGAACCACCAGCTCCCTCGCCGAAATCCGATGCAGCGGGCGCGCGAGGGACGGAAGACGCGCTGCTTGTACGAGACCATCGTGCACGGCGGACCAATCGTTGACCATGTTTTTCCGCGCGAGGCCGAGTTACAAGCTTACTCTTGACGCCGACGCGTCGAGACTCATCGTCAGCGATGCCAGCGCTGGTGCCGGCTCCTGACTCGATGGAAATCTCGTAGCCAAGCGTGATGAGCTTCCTGCACGATTGGGGGACGAGAGCACGCGCCGTTCGCCCGGCGGCGGTTCCGCTGGTACGGCGAGTCGCAACACCGCCGCTCCTCCAGCAACCTGCGCGCCACCGGTTCGAACCAGCAGCAGCGGTATCTGTCGCAGCGCGTCACGACCGCGCTGCGCACGCTTGCGCAGTTGTGAGTCCTGGTCGCGATTACCGTTGCGCACACGGCGGCTGTCGAAGCGCCATTGTTCGGGGAATTTGGACGTAAATCCAATCGGTCCGAAAGCGCACGCGAGCTCCACACCGAATTCCGCTGCCACTTCGTGCGCGCTGACGCCGCGTCTTTGCCGTGGGAACGACGCAGCGGCAGCGGTCGCAACGTCACGTTCCCTGCTCGTCAGTACGCAGTTAACGGTTCCTTGGAGCTTTGCGCTGCTGAGGCCAATTGCTGACGCGGCAGCAATCGACCTGAGAAGCGACGCGGTGGCGACCACCGCTCCCATTCCTGCCAAACTTCTCCCTCCGGTGGCATTGCGATTCCCTCACGAAACCTGCCCGCCGCGACCGCATCGATCATTTCTGCCAGGCGGATCGTCTCATCGTTCGCGGTTTCATCGCAGGCATCGCAGCCACACCCTGGAAAGACGTCTGTGCACCAGCGACCAGCTCGGACCCTGAGTCCGGGGAACGTCGTAAAGGTAACGGTGACAGGTGCGGCCTTCGAATCGCGAGGAACCAGCCTGACGCTCGGGCGCGCAACGGCACCAACCTCCAACTCGCTGTCGAGGCCGTGGCCCTCGATTCGATCGACGTCGAACGATGCGTGCAGCTGCGCGAGCAACGTCAGCGCGAAGTCGTGCAGAGGGCGAAACCGTTCTGGATTTGTGACACGTGAGTAGGCTTCAGGTGGAGGCCGATCAGAACCCCATCGATTCATAGATTGATCGCTCCGAGCGCGAGCATGCGTCGTGCCGTCCTGTCCGCTTCAGGATCCGCATTGACCTCAAGAATTCTCTGAATACGCCTGCTGCTGCCAGCGCCGACGCCACGCCGCGGAAACGTAGTCCCACTGGAAGTCCGAACGCGAGAATCAGCCGTGATTGCTTCAACTGCGCGGAAGGCGCGAACCACTAGTGACGATTGACCGGCTACTCAGAGTCTACATCGCGGCGACATCACTGGTTCATAGACTCGGAACCACCTTAAGAACTGCTCTTCTTCGCGGCTCTGACCTTCCGCCACCGGCGCTTCTGCGCCAGCGAGATTGCTCTCCTAGCTTCCGCTGACATTGTGAATCGTTTTCGTTTTGGCTTCTGAGCGCCGCCACCGGCAGAGAGCAAAATCTGGCCTTCGCTTCCGCCGCGAACCGACGCCAGCCCGCCTTTGCGACCCGAACCAACTTCGGAACCGCCGCCGCGTAGGTCGGGAAACGCTGTTTGAATTGAGCGCCGCTCCTCGCGGATTTCTTCAAGTCGTTTCTGAGCACCAATGAGTGCCCACGCCCTTAAATCGAATCTCGCCACACGTTTCTCCCGCCATGATGATAGTCGACTCGAGCGTAGCTTCCGGCGAGAATGCGCAGGTCAATCGATACGATGCACTGTAGGTTCACCGAACTTGAACAGCGGTCCCGTGCAGAGCGCCTCACGAATAGCGTTTGCGTCCGCCGGCACCGCGCGGAGCGCATCGAGCGGCTCTGCCTTCGTCGCAACCACAAACAGCTTCATACCTTCCGTTGGTCCTAACACGTTTCGGAAGGCGGTAAGCGTCTTCACGTAATAATCAGGTTCGGTGCCGAATACTTGATAAGCCAGCGCACGGCTTCCGCATTGAACGCCGCAGGCTGCCGCCGCGCGATGAATCAGTTGGTAGGGCAAATCTAGCAACTGCTCGATATCGAGCTTCGTCGCGGTCCCAGTCCGAATCAACTCGACCCAACCGCCAAGCACCTGTTCCCGATTCGTCTCTCGCGGAGTCCGTAACCAAGGTATGTGTGCGTCCGTCATTGCGCCTGTCTTGATGCTGACCTTCGTGGCTCAGGCGTCCTTGACCGTCACTCGCGCCACCGCCGCTTCGTTCCACTCGATGCCGAACCCTGGTCGGTCAGGCGCGATGGCAGTTCCTTTTTCCACGCGGATGGGCGTCTGGATCAACGCGTTGCCAAGAGGCCCCTCGACCTTCTGACCGCCCTCGTACTGTCCGAAAACTGGAATAGGTTCCACCGGCGATAGAGTTGACGCGTGATTCCGCTGCAAATGCTGCTGGCGGCGCTGCTGGCGTGGCTCGAGGCCGAGCAGCGCGATGTGGTCGCCTTTCTTCATGAAGAGAATCGCGTCCTGAAGTCGGCACGGCCGAACTGCCGGCTGCCGAGGTGACGCGCTCAGTCGTGCTCGGCAACGAGAATCCCACGACCATCACTAGGCGTGCATTAGGTGCGTCGTCGGTGTGGACGCGCTGCGATCGGACTGAACGACGTCGCCAACTACACCTGGCGCAGCGCGACCAGAGGATCCACGCGAGTGGCCCAGCGTGCCGGCACGTAACACGCCAGCAGCGCGACGCCGCCGAGGGCGGCGGTGGCGGCGAGAAGGCTGACTGGGTCGGCCGCTCCCACGCCGTACAGCATCCCGCTCAGGATGCGGCCGACCAGGAGTGCGGCGAGGAATCCGATCGCCGCGCCGATCGATACGAGCGTCATGCCCTGCTTCACGATCAACTGCATCACCGTCGACCGACTCGCGCCCAACGCCATCCGCACGCCGATTTCCCGCCGACGCTCGTGGACCGCATACGCCAGAATTCCGTACAAGCCGAGACTGGCGAGTCCGAGCGCGAGCAGCCCGCACACGCCGAGAAGGATCACACCCATTCGAGCCTGGAAGAGACTGCCGTCCGCGATCTGCTCTCCGGTTCTGATGGCGCTCGCCAGCACCTGTGAGTCGACGGCGCCGATCTCGCGCCTGACGGGCTCGATAATCTGTGCCGGATCCCCGTAGCTCCGGACATACAACGTCATCGAAGGCAGATAGTTCTGCTCCAACGGGATGTAGACGCACGCCTGTGGCGACTCTCCCCACGATGTGTAGTTGGCGGTGCGCGCGATACCGACAATCTCCCGCATTTGTTGCTCGCCCGGCGCTCGGATGCGCTTGCCCACCGCCTCCTGGCCAGGCCAGTAGTCGCGTGCGAGCTTCTCGTTGACCACGGCAACTGGCTGCGAAGCCGCGCGGTCGAGTTCCGTAATCCCGCGGCCCTTGAGTATCGATACACCAGCCGTCTCGAAATACTTGTCGTCCACGGTGTTGACAATCGTGGCCACGCGGTCGTTCGCCGATCGCTGCGCCCGGCCCTCGATTTGTAGTCCCGCGACGGGTCGTGCAAAGAGTGGCAGGTTCGAGGCCCAGGACACGGACTCGACTCCTGGTAGACGTGCCACGCGGTCTCGGACCGCGTCGTAGAAGGCCTGCGCTTGCGGTTCTCCATAGCCAGCCTGTCCTGGGTTGGTGATGAACACCGCGAGGCGAGCCGTGGTGAAACCCGGGTCGATTTCGTACGCCCGCTGAATGCTCCTGAGGAACAGCGCCGCCGTCACGAGCAGGAGAAATGACAGCGCGACCTGGCCCACGAGCAGTGCGTTGGCGACGAAGACGCGTCGTGCGCTTCGTCCGGCGGTACGAAGTTCGTTGAAGACTCCGGCGCCAACCGCACGTGACGTCGTCAGGGCTGGGATTGCGCCGAAGAGGACGCCAGCGGCGAGCGAGGTGAACAGCGCAAAGAGGAGAACGGTGGTATCGAGTCTCGACGCCACGAATACGCCCGACGCAGGGAGTGTCTTCGCTAGCATCTGGACGCCGGAGAAGGCGAGCAGCACGCCGATCCCGCCGCCGAGGAGGCCGTAGCACAGGCTTTCGGTCAGGAGCTGTCGCACGAGGCGGGCGCGACTCGCGCCGAGCGCCATCCGCACAGCCATCTCGGCTTCGCGAGCGCTCGAGCGAGCCAGCATCAGGTTGCCGACATTCGAGCAGGCGATCAACAAGACGATGGCTGCCACGGTTGCGAGCACGACGCCGGCCAACCGGACCATCTTCGAGCCACCGCCAAACAGGACATCACCGATGGGCCGCACGGTGACCGTCTGCCCTTCGTTGGCGGCTGGATACTCACGGGCGAGGGCCGACGCGACCGTGTCGACATTGGCTTGCGCCTGCGCTACGGTGGCGCCTGGTTTCAGCCGTCCCACGACTTGCAGCGTCGGCTTGCCGCGATCGCTGAAGGCCGTTCGCATCTCGCTCGGCAGGAGCCGTTCGCCGAGAGCGAACGGCAACCACAGGTCTGGGCCGACGAGACCGTTGATGCCGATGAAGCCCGCCCGCGTGACACCGATCACGGTGACGACCTGACCATTGAGCCGCAATTGCCGTCCGACAATGTCCGGCGTCCCGCCAAAGCGGCTCTGCCACGTGCCGTAGTTCATGACGGCGATGGCGTGTGCCCCATTACGCACGTCTGCTTCGGGCCCGAAGGTTCTTCCCGCGGCGAGGCCCACCCCAAGGGTGGAGAAGTATTTGCCGGTTACGAAGTCGCCCAGGAGCCCCTGCGTCGATCCGTCCGACTGCCAGGTGAGACCGCGCATCCTCACATAGCCGGCCAGCGAGTCGAAGGCGCTCGTTTGCGCTTCGTAGTCCTGGAAGTTCGGATGCGACAGCGGCATGAGTGTGTTCGCCAGCGCACTACCCGCGGAGGGCACCGATGCGACGGCCACCAACTCGGACGGCGCAGCGACCGGCATCGGATTCAACAGCAGTGTGTTGATCACCGTGAACACCGCTGTGTTTGCGCCGATGCCCAATCCGAGCGTCACCACAACGAAAAGGACGAACACCGGGTTGCTGCGCATCGCTCGGCCGGTATATCGAAGGTCCCGTTGAAGATCGTTCATCCAGGTGCTCGAAATGGCGTCCGCGGCCGGCACCGGCTCGTGACGTGGCATCCGTTGACCCCTCTCGATTCCACGGCGGAGTTCGCCGATGTTCTCCAGCTCCACCATGGTTCTCGCGCGCGCCGCGTCGGGAGTCGCGCCACCACTCAGAAGCTCGCAGTACAGATCTTCCAGGTGCTGTGCGATTTCCTCGGTCAGCTCCGCCTCGGCGGCCGGCGTCAGTCGCAACTCCGCCAGACGCCTCCGCACCACCTGTCTCCAATCAGCCATGTTCGAGTCCCGTGACACGGTTAATCACCGCGACGAAGTCTCTCCAGCGTTGCCGCTTTGCACGCAGCGCCCGTCGCCCCTCCGGCGTCAGGCTGTAGTAACGTCTTCGGCGTTGCTCCGCCTTTTCCACCCACCGTCCAACGATCCATCCGCTCTTCTCGAGGCGGTGGAGCAACGGGTAGAGAGAGGTCACGTGAAATCGCAACGCGCCCCCTGAACGGACCTCAATCAGCTTTGAGATGTCATATCCGTGACGAGGCTGATCCTCGAGCAGCGACAGGACAAGAAACTCCGCGCTGCCTTTTTTCCACTCGACATCGCCAGCGTTCGACAGTGTGTTGTCAGTCACGGATCGCCGACCGTCAGCGGCGCAGGTTCGTTCTCACGGCGAGCGCTCCGCTCACCGTGGCGGCAAGCACCGCTACCATTTGCATCCAGAGACCAAAGGAATCCGCGACGGACGTCGGATGTACCAGTCGACCTGCTTCCCCGGCCGCGAACAATCCGATTGTCAAGAACACGCCTGCGAGCACCGCGAAGATGGGCGCCCACCACCAGCGGCCCAGGGCGATCAATCCTGCTGGGATGAGCAGGATGAAGAACACGGGCGGCACGGTCGGATAAGGCGCGCCCGCGGTAATTTGGATCGCGACGCCCACCGCAGCGGTGATCAGCGCGACGACCGTCGCTTTGCCGGCTGGTGACGCGGCTCTCACGTGGTTCATCGTCAGCTCTCCCGTCCAATATACATCAGTCCCTTATATTGCACTGCACAAGATCAGACGTTCGAGTGAGGCGTCAGGTTCCGAGATCCAGCGTGCCTTCGATCTCTGGATTCCGGACCAGGTGAAGAGCCACAGCCGCTGGTTTCGAACGACTCTTTTCGATCATTCCTCACAGGCCGATCCAGCGGGATCGTTCTCCTCGGAACATCCGGTGACCGCCTGCAACGAACACGATGAGAATCCGCAATCCGACGACGACCGAAACGACTCGATCATCGTTTTCTGAACGATTGGTGGGATGGGCGGCGGCTTACCGCAACGGCTTCTCGACCAAGGGCTCGATCGGTGGCTCGAACGGAAATGGCTTCACGTTTTCGCGTTTGTAGTCGGCTGGCACCCGGAACAGAGAAGCGTCGGGTTCTGTGCGCGTGATGTTGGTGAGCCCGTAGACGGTCTCGCCGAAGCGCGGATCGGCGCGGCGGGAAAACACGAGGACCTTGAGCTCGGTAGAGAACCATCGCTCGCTGAGAATCTCAATTGGATCGAGATTGCCGACGAGCAACCAGTGTCGATCCGGTTGCGACCCTGCGCTGCGAATAAGTTCGGGACTTCTGCAGCCAAGCCGCGCTCATGCCGACGTAATGACACGACTTGTCGCGTCCGGTCATGGGGAGAACATCAGACTCCGCGGCCCTTCGACGTCGGCAGGGGGCAATCCTCGCACACGCGATCGTCACAGAGACGACAGATCGTGTAGCGTTGCATCTCGGTCGTCTCCATCGCGGCTAGCACGCGGTGCAACAGCTCTCCAAGCTGCGCTTGATCCTCTTCGCCAAGTGCGGCGACCAGCGGCTGGATCGCGTCGATCCGACTTGCTAGAAGCTGGCCACGCACCCGAGCGCCGCGCTTGGTGAGGTGCAGCGCCACCTCGCGCCCGTCGCGACCAGGACGGCGTTCGACGAGGCCGGCCGCAGCGAGCCGATCCACAAGCCGCACTGTGCCCGGATGAGAAAGACCGAGGATGCGACGCAGCATGTCGTTGGACAAGCCCCTGCCATACCCGATCACAACGAGCGCCGCTGGCGTCTCTCCGCCATGCTGCAGCGTCCCGCGCGCGGCAGCCTCTACCCGATCGATCACGGCGAGCGCCAGCGCACCCAAGAGATTGGCGATTCTTTCTTCTATACCGGCATTATATGTGCGTCGCGCACGAATTTAAAACTTGACAAAATGTGTGTGCCGCACATATTTATTCTCGTGACCTGACCTGACGGAGGCGTGTATGCGTGCAGATAAGAGACCTTCAGGTGGCATGGCGGCTTTCGCGCCCGATCGCCCGGGCGGGATGAGCCGTCGCGGGCTGGTTGCGGCAATCGCGGCAACTTTGACCGCGTGCGCTGGCGCGCCAAAACATCAATGGGCCGGCCGACGGTCCCGCCTGCAACCGAGGGCGACAAACACGGCGATGTCGGAGATCCGAATGTTTGAGCTGGCCCAGGCTCTGGCCGTGGCCAAGAGCCGGCAGGACGTGCCTGCCGCACTCGAGCTTCTCCATCCCGACATGGTGCTTGAGAATCCGGCTTTTGGAACGAAGGCACGCGGTCTTGGCGAGAACGAGAGGGCGCTCACCCGTTTCTTTGCGATGTTTCCAGACTACAGCGTGGCCCTTGAGGGCCATGCAAGCAACGAGGACACGCTCGTCTGCTGGGGCACGGTGCGCATGACAATGACGGGCGATCGCTTCGGCGCAATCCCTAACGGGCGGCGCGCCGAATTGCCGGTTTTTATCCAGTTCAACTTCAAAGACGAGCTGATCGCCCGCGAGCTTTTCTTCTTCGACCTCTCGGAGCTCTGCGCGCAGTCGGGAATTTCCACCGACGCTGTGCGAGCGAGACTGTTTGGCGAGCGCGGGCAGAGCACGGCCGCGGCGGACCAGGAGCAAGGCGGCGCCCACAATGAGTGAGAGACCTTCAAGTGGCATGGCGCCTTTCACGCCCGATCGCCCGGGCGGGATGAGCCGTCGCGGGCTGGTTGCGGCAATCGCGGCAACTTTGGCTGCGGCCGGCCGACGGGCCCGCCTGCAACCGAGGGCGACAAACATGGCGATGGATGCACGCGTGAGAGACGTCGGCGAGATCAAGACCATTCCTCTGCTCGACATGGTGGTGGATCTGAACCCGCGCTTGAACATCGGCGCGGGTCCCTACGGCCAGCGTGTTCTTTTCGGCGCCGCGCGGGGATCATTCGAGGGCTCCAAGCTGCGCGGCGAAGTGGTTCCAGGCGGAGGCGACTGGGCTCTATTCCGCCCCGACGGGGCGATGGCGCTGGATGTGCGGCTGACATTGCGCACGCACGACGATGCTCTGGTTTATATGACCTATGGCGGCCGCTGGGTCACGCCAGCGGCGCTGCGCGGGGACATGGCCGATCCGGGCAAGCGATATAGGGTCGACCCGGCGCTCTATTACTTCCGAACCAATCCGCTCTTCGAAACCGGCGCGCCGCAATATGCCTGGCTCAATGACATTGTGTGCGTTGGCAAAGGCTATCTGATCGAAGGTGGGATCGCCTACAAAATATTCGAGGTTGTGTGATGCACCGCAGAGCTGTCCCCACGGACATGTTGCACTTTCTTGCGCAAGTTGTCGTCACGCCGGCGGACGCCCCGCATTGTCCTTGAGGAGTTGCGCGGCGTGAGCCGAGGACTGATGATCCTCCGCATGACAACCACGTCCCGCCCGCAGCAACGCGATGACCATCGGCTCCGGGATCTTGTCCAACGCACCGGGGAGCTGACCATCGCCACGGATCTCGGTGTCCCGCGCTCGACGGCGCGTGGCTGGCGCGGCGCGGCGCCGACGGTCGTGGTCAGTCTGGAGGGGGCCGACCTCCCGGCGCCGGAACTCCGGGAGGAGATCCTGAAGCTGCGGCGACGCGTCGAGACGCTCGCGGCGCTCCTCCGGTTGGCGCTCGCCCTATGACACACCTCCGGGTTGAGGCTCTCAGGCGAGCGTCTGCCGGACGGACAAGCCAAGCGGCGGATCCTGCGCGCCGTGGAGAGGGCGCGCGAGTGTATCCCGTTGCGAGCGGTCCTCCGGTTCATGCGTGTGTCGCCGAGTCGGTTTCAGGCCTTGCGCCGGCATTGACGGGATTCGACCACGTGTGGTTGAGTTAGGATCTCCCTTCCCGGATAGGTACTCAGAATTATGGTTCGGTTTAGCGAGATCACAGGGCACGATGCTCGAATGCATCCGCACGCTTCACTGATCACGTGGTGGGGCGGACGGCTTGAGATCTCGATTTCGGAGTGTCATGGCTTCCACCGGCTGGGCGACAGCCAGTCATCTCCAGGACTGTACGGAAATGGGCGCGGCCGTCCTTTGATGAGAGTGCGCTTCGACGGCTACGCGGTAGAACGT
>JBKPDL010000039.1:0-32620 GCA_046727855.1 Acidobacteriota bacterium | reverse complement strand
GTCGGCGCCAGGCGCAGCGCCGCCGGGCGCGCCGGGGCCGGCGGGTGCGCCGGCGATGGCGCCGTTAGCCTGAAGAATAAAGGCCGTGACGTTGGTCGCCTCCGCCGGACTCAGTTGTGGACCGCCGGGAGGCATGGTCTTGTAAATGAAATCCTGGAGCTGCGCCGGGGGCCGACTGCCCCACTGGTTGCGAAAATTGACACCCGCGAGTTGCGGCGCTTCGTTGCGGCCGCCAAGATCTGGAAGATGGCAGCTCGCACAATTGGTCATGTAAGCGGTGCGGCCTGCCGCTGCTTGCTCTGCTGTGTACTGCGCGGCGGGCGCCGGCTGCTGGGCTATCACCGCCGCAGCCAGCAGCGGAACTAAGAACGAAGAACTAGCCAAGGGCCCTGCCCTTGATATCCGGCCAACTCCGCGGCCCTTGGCTAGTTCTTGTTGTTGGCTTGGCGCGCTCCGCGCGCCGTAGACCGTTATGCGGGGTCCACAACGCGTACAAAATTCACGTCTGTGGCCGCATAACGGTCTAAGAACCAAGAACAAAGACTTTCGAGTGTTTTGCGCGTGGTACTCCATTGTCCGCTCCCCGTTCTGCATTCCGACCTCTTGATTCCTGCGTTCTGCGTTCTTTTCTTCGTAGTTCCTGTTCTCGTCAGCGCTTTGCGTCAGCCGGGAGCAGCCAGCCCCAGAGATTACCGTCAGGCGCCTTCTCGCTGTGCAGTTGCACGTAGAAGAGGCTCTTTGAGAGCTCGCCTACCTGTGATGCCGTCAGCTCCACGGTTCCGTCGATAGTGCCCGATGTCGCGTTGGACACCTTGAGATCGGCAAACGACGGCCCCCGCACGCCGCGATACCCGCGATGAAGGCGCGCCACTGTCGCCGGCGAGCGCAGTCCCTCGAACGTTCCAGTAATCGTCAATGTGTTGCCACTGAGCGTCGCTGTCACTGAGCCCTTGCCCGCGATTGCGGACTGCATGGCAACGTCGATGGGCACGGGCGACAGTCTTGCCTTGTATGTCTTTGCGTTTTGCACCGCGGCCGGACCTGACGAGAGCAACAGCATGCAGGCGACCGCCGCGGGCGTGCAACTTTGAACCTTGAACTTTGAGTTTTGAACTTTCACGTTCACCGTGGCACCTTCGCGTCGCGATTCGCCGCGTGATACAGCACCGACGCCATCACCACGGCAGCCTGTTCGAGCGCATCCTTCGGCACGCGCTCGTCAGTATCCATGTTTGTGTGGTGCGTTCGCACGTCGTAATTGCGGTAATCCTGCACGGCCTGAAATCCTGGAAGGCCGACGGCTTTGAACGGCAAATAGCGCGGCTCCAGCATTTCGATCGAGAACCGCTCCAGCTGCCATCCACGCCCGAATTCCCAAGGCTCGGTGTGCACGTTGGCGAGACCGTACGAGCGAAGCTGCTGTTGCGTCCACTCGATAGAGCGACGATGTGCCGGCGAATTGGTGAGGCGGGGACCGATTACTGTTGTGAGGTGCGTGAACGTCTCGAGGGCGTGTGAACGCTCGAGGCCCTCGGCGCGAATCTTGGCGATCATCGCCTCGTCCACGCGTTCCTGCGCGGCGACGGGGAGCGTCAGCAGGAACACGACAAGCAACGCACGAGCCGGATGGTTCATCGCGCGGATTTTACACGGCTTGGAACACACGCGTAGACATCACGCGGCTGCTTCCCCATTTCCGTGGCCTCCCTTTGATTACCGAGTGGAATCAGCGTAATCTCCACTCGGTAACCGAGACATGAGCAAGCCGTCTGATCTCGTCCGCCGCACTAAGCTAGAGAAATGCCAAAGTTTGTGTGGCCGCTCGCCATCGTCGCGGCCTTTGTCCTTGGCGGCGCGGCCGTGCTGTTCGCCGAATGGTCTCAGTACCGGCAGACGGCGAGTCTCGAACAATTGATGGAAGCGACGGTCACGCCCGCTTCGAACGCGGTGTTCGATGCGGCGGTGTGGATCAACGGTGAGCCGGTGAACCTGCCAAAGACCGATGCCGACTGGGAAGTCGTCGAGCACGGCGCCATCACCCTGGCGGAAGTGTCAAACCTGCTGCTGATGCCGGGGCGCGCGAAGGACTGGGGCGACTGGCGGCGCTACGCGCACGACCTGAATACTGCGGCACGCGCGGCCGAACGAGCGGCGCTCAATAAGAACGTCGACGAAGTGCTGCAGGCCGGCGATCAGATCTACCAGGCGTGCACGAACTGCCATCGGAAGTATCTGTTGCAGGAGGGACAGTAGCCCATATCCGCGATGTGGCGATGTCATGTATCGATGTGGCGAGGTCGCGATGTGTCTGTCGATGTGGCGATGTGATCTATCGATGTCGTGATGTGATGTTACGATCTACACATCACATCACGACATCACCACATCGCCACATCGTCAGATGTTACGCGCTCAGTCGCGCTCCAAACTGCTGGCGCCGGCGCTTCTCGCTCCGTACGAATGTTTGTCCGCTCGCCTTTCGCAGGCGGAAGTACGGCTTCAGACGCTCCATCGTGTGTTCGAGACTGATCTTCAGGTGATCGCGCATCGCCTCGGCCGCTTTCTCTGCGTCGCCGTCGCACAGAATCCGGGCGAGGTCCTGATGGCGGTGTGAAGGATTGTCCACGTCGGGTTCGCGATGCGCGCAGAACCAGATCGAGGCCAGCGCGTTGGTCTTTTCAATCGCCGCCATCAGGGCCGGACAGCGCGTGCACTCGGCGATGCGCTGATGCAGCTTGTGATGCAGCCGCGGATACATTGTCGGATCGGCATGGATCGAGCCGGCGTCGACGCGCGCGGCCAGCTTCTTGATCTCCGTGCGCTCGTCCGCCGTCGCGCGCTCGGCGAAGAGCGTCGCGGCCTGCGTCTCGAGCGCTTCGCGCACCACGTAATGCCCTTTGACGTCCTCACGCGAGGGGATGCGGATGCGCGTGCCGGCGCGCGGACGGCTTTCGAGAAGACCCTCGAACTCGAGCCGAAGCAGCGCTTCGGACACGGGGAGAAAGCTCATCCCGAGTTCGGCGGCGAGCTTGCGGCGCGAAATGACCTGGCCCATCACCAGTTCACCTCGGAGTATTCGCCGCCGAACGACACTGTACGCTTCTGCCGCGAGACTCGCGGCTTCTCCAGAGTCCCTCATTCGGTCGCCCCCCCGGCGCGATGAACCGCGCTCCGCACGGCTGCAGCCGCGCCACACACGATGAGTCGGGGCGCGGGCGGGGCCGCGCCCGTCTACGCCGTAGCTTACAAGGATTCGCGCATCCGACGAGCCGTTGTGAGTAACCGCTCGTCCCGATAGGGATCGACAACGGCGCGGCACTCGGTGTTGAAGATCATGGTGTTCCGCGCGCCCGCGGTAAACGGCTCCCACTTCGGAATTCCCTTGTGATTCGGATTGCCGGCGCGCGCAAACGCAACCCACGCCGCGCTCATCTTATCCGCCAGCGCTTGCCGATCCGGCCCCGTCCCGGTGATCGTTTTGCACGCTTCCACGTTGTCGAAAACGAACGGAATGTCGAGACAGTGCATCGCGCGCAGCCGTCCGTCCGTCACCGGCGTGTACCACTGGAAGCGATACATGTAAACCGGCGCCTTCCCGAGCGCCGCTTTCCGCTCCGCCTGCAGATCGGTTCCGGTCCGGAAGTTCGAACTGTCGGTTTCGATGATCAGCGCGAGATCGAGGTTACTGGCCTTGGGCCGTCCCTTGCGATACACCATGATCACATGGTCCGCGGCGCTTTCATCGATGCCGAGCGTCTTCGCAACCCGCGCGCGCAATCCCGCTTCGTCGGGGGCGTCGTAGCTGGTGTTGACGTTCCACGTCACTTCTGTTTCAGTTGAACCGATCATCATCGGAACGTTGGCGGAGATCGGCGTTGCTGCCGGATCGAAGCAGTTTGCCGGTAGCGATTTGCCGTCGACAGCGGGTCCTGCCTGGAAGCCGCCGCCTCCGGGCCCGCGCCCTCCCGTTCGCGCCTGCAGCGCCGCGACCAACTGCTCCATGGGCAACTGTGCCATCTCGTCGACCTGATTCGGCGTGAGACCAACGCGCAGCATGAACGCTTCCGCAGCTTTGGTCGCAGCTGCGCGCGGCTGACTGCTGATCGATGATCCGCTCTGCACGATCGCACGATGAAAAAGCCCTTGCGCTGCAGGCATGCCGAGCAGCGTGCTTACCTTGCCGGCGCCGCCGGACTGGCCGAAGATCGTGACGTTGCTCGGATCACCGCCGAAGGCGGCCGCGTTGTCGCGAATCCACTCGAGCGACAGAATGATGTCGCGCAGCCCCTGATTGCTCGCCTCGGCGTACTTCTCTCCACCGAGCTCCGCGAGATACATGAAGCCAAACGCATTCAGGCGATGGTTGACGCCCACGACCACCACGTCGTGTTTACGCGCCAGCTCGCCGCCGTCGTAGCAGATCCAGCCGGCCGATCCGGCGTTGTAGCCGCCGCCATGCAGCCATACCATCACTGGACGCTTCTGTTTATCCACATTCGGCGTCCATACGTTGAGCACGAGGCAGTCTTCGCCCATCGTCTCTTTGCGATTGAGCGGAGCGAACTCGGGCACGATCACGGAATCGACGAGCGGTGAACGGCGGCCGATCTCGAACGCATCACGTACTCGCGTCCACGGCGCCGGCTTCAGCGGCGGAAGAAAACGTCGGCCGGCCGTTGACGCGCCGTAGGGCACGCCTTTGAACGCATGCACTTTTGGATCGAGCACGAGGCCGCGGATCTTGCCTGCCGTCGTCTCCACCGTCGCACCAGGGGTTGCTTGCGTAGCCTGCGCGAACGCGCGTGCCAACCGACCGTGAAACATCAACCCCGCGGCGGCGGCCGCACTGGATTCCAGGAATACTCGTCGATTGATCATGCTCAGCCCCGTTGTTCGCGCCAAAGGCCAAGCGCCTTTTGCGCCGGCCGATCGGAAAAGCTGAAGAGCACACACTCGTCGTGCGCGGAATGCGACACTGGCGCCCACGACGGCACGACAAAGACGTCGTGCGGCTCCCACGAAAACGTCGCATCCGCAATCCGCGATCGGCCGCGTCCTTCGACCACGCAGAAGATCGTCGCGTCGGTCGAGCGGTACGACGCACTTTCGAATCCCTTGGGCAGCACCTGCAGAAAGGCGCCAATCGTCGGCATCGGATAACCGCCCGTCGCTGGATTCACGTACTGCACCTTGATGCCGTGGCACGCATCGAGGTCGCTCGTCCGCTGCAGCCGTGCAAGCGTCTCGCGGCTTCGCTCGTACGGATAGGTAAAGACCGGCGCCGACAGTCTCGCCGGTTTGTACTCGAGCGGCAGGAGGTTGGCGCCATAGCGGGCAAGGGCATCGCCTTCCTCGCGACTCACTGGCTGCGTCTCCATCGGATGATGCTCGGCAAAGCTCGTGTCGAACGAGTTGACGATGGGAACGTCGAGGCCGTCGAGCCAGATCACTGGATTGCCGGCGGGATTGCCGTGATCGTGAAACGTCCACGACGGCGTCAGAATGAAATCGCCCGGCCGCATCGTCGTGCGCTCGCCTTCCACCGCGGTATATGCGCCTTCACCTTCGATGACGAAGCGCAGTGCGGAGGCCACGTGGCGATGGCTCGGCGCGACTTCGCCCGGCATGATGCATTGCAATCCGGCATAAAGGCTTTGCGTAATCTGCGGCTTGAACGCTGGATGTTTTCGCAGTCCCGGGTTTTCAAGAACGAGCACGCGGCGCTCGGCTTCTCTCGCCGTGATGAGGCGTCCGGCCTCGAGCAGCAGCGGCCGCATGTCGGACCAGCGCCAGTGCGCCGGAACCGTCGTCGGCTGCGGTTCCGGTGTGACGAGGCGATTGAGCACCTCCCACAGCGGCGCGGTGTTCTTCGTATCGAGCCGGCCGTAGAATTCCTGCCGCTCCGCGGTCAATCCGGGTTTTTCAACGAACGTCGGGGTTGGGTCATTCATGATCTCCTCGCTTCACCGCGCCGAACACGGCGCGGGATTCCAGGGCGATCCGTCCGCGACCTTCTTGAAGTGCGAGCTCGTGACAAATCGCTGCCCCAGGTATTGCGGATCCTCGACGAGAGTCGTCACGATCAACCATGAATCGCCGTTGGGTTCGTCAACGCGATTCAGATATTCGGTGACGCGCGTGTTGGCGCCGTAAGGCACCCCGTTCTTTCTCAAGTAGCCGGGCAACAAGCGCGTGGTCGTGACGCGCAGCGATCCACCGGCGGGACGTGCTCCACCACCGCGCGCGGGCCGACCCGCATACTGCCACTGCGCACTCGATACACCCTGCCAACTCGCTTGCGTGTCACCGAGCGCCGCTCCGCCAAAGTGGAACACGCGTGTTTGCGATCCGGCTTCTGTGTCTACTTTGAGTGTTCGATCGTCCTGCCAGGCGACACGAATCTGACCAGGCATGCGCATGATCCCGCCGGCTCCATAGGCGCGGCATTGCTGCCCGGCCGCTTCGTCTTTCGCCGGATCCCACGCGTTGACGGTCTTCACGCCCTCTGCATTGAGCGGCACGCTCGCGTAATCGCCTTTCGGCGCCGTCACCATCCGCCAGCGCCAATCTTCGGTGACAACCGAAACCCACTGTCCCGTCAGATCCACCGGCACACCAGGACGGAGCGCCGTCTGCGTTTCGGCCATGGTTTTCGCCGCAGTGACGCGCACGGGATACATGGTTGCCGCGCCACCACGTGCGGCGTCGGCCGGGATGTTGTGCTTGGTCGCGAACTCGTGCACCGATTGATTCGTGCCCGGCGCGATGTGCGGCACCGTGCCCTTAGGCCGATCGATCTCCTCCACGACGTGACATGGATAGGGAGGGTTTTGCTGCTTGAGATCGAGCTCGTAGTCGGTGGTGCGGATGAACGGTTCAGTGAGGTACACCGGATCGGTCACGATCGTCACGACGGTCAGCACGTCGCCGTTGCGGATGAAATGCTCGGTGAGCGTCGCCTGATCGCTTCTGGGCAAGCCATTGCGACGAACGTAGCCTTCCTTCAGGTGCGTGGTTGTGACCGTGAGGATGTCGCCGGTCCACTTGCCGACGGAAAACCCGGCCCAGGTGTGGGGGGCGTTGTCAGATGGCGGCTTTCGGCCATCCAGATAGATGGCCCGCTCGACCGATCGTAGCCATTCGAGCTTGAAGCTCGTGATCTCGCGCGACACCGGATCGACTTCCTTCGAGATCACCACGGGCGACGGACCGCGCCAGATGTAGTCGGCAGAGTGCGGGCGGCACTGCCACTCCGGCAGCGTCATGATCGAGGCGCTCCATGCGTCAGCCCGCCAGCGCGCGGCGTCGCTGATGGGAATGCCAAGGTAATCCCCGAGATCGGGCCCGGGGACGCGTTCGGGTTGATCCTCATAAAAGCGCGGCGCCCATTCGCCGCTCAGATCGATTTGCGCGGACGCAGGTGTCGCGAGGATGAGCATGACGATCGCGGATCTGAAGGTCCGCGCTACAAATATCTTGGTGGTTCGTGTAGCGCCGACCGTTAGGTCCGCGACGGACGGGAATCTCATAAATCACCCGCCAACAACGTCCCTGCCTCCGGGACGTGGCGTTTCAGCCCCAGCCGATCGAGCATCGCGTACGTGGTGCACGCGGCCGCGGACACGACAGGCAATCCGGTTTCTTTCTCGACGATGGGAATGGCCGCCAGCGACGGCATCTGCACGCACGATGA
Source organism: Acidobacteriota bacterium (assembly GCA_046727855.1). Classification (GTDB taxonomy): domain Bacteria; phylum Acidobacteriota; class Vicinamibacteria; order Vicinamibacterales; family UBA2999; genus DASPWV01. The sequence goes on along the minus strand of JBKPDL010000039.1, from coordinate 24,927 downwards.
CAAAACCAATGCGTCGACGCCCGTGAGGTCGAGCCGTTTGTAGATGTCGAGAAGCGCCATCGGATTCTGCCGTCCAACTTCGACGTTGTCGGCAATCTCGAGCGACACGTTATCGGCCACTTCAATTCCCTCGGCCTGGATGTAGTCGCACACGAGCGCGGTGAGCGGTTTGAGGTACGGCGAGACCATCGCCACGCGTTTCGCACGAAGCCGCTTGAGGCCATCCACGAGCGCGCCGGCGCTGGTCACCACCGGAATCGGGTGCCCTTCGCGCGCGGCCACGGATTGCAGTCGTGACTGCGATTGGCAGTGATAACCCTTCCCCATGCTCATGATCGCCACGAGGCACGCATAGCCGATGACGTCTACGCGCGCATCGGCAAGCTCCGCGGCACAGCGATCGGATTCTGCATCCATCGCCGCGAGCTCTTCTTTGGTGACTGTCTTCATGCGCATGCGGCTCGAATGGAAGGTGAAGCGCTCCGGCTCCACGTCTTCGCGCGCGCGCAGCATCGCCGGAATCTCCGTCTCCATCGTGGTGTTGGAGCTCGGCACGATTTGTCCAATGCGATACACGCGCGAACTCACGTTCAGGCCTCGCGGACATCAACCTGCATCGTGCCGATCTTCTCGATCGTCGCGATGATCGTGTCGCCCGGCTGAATCGGGCTCACGCCTTCGGGCGTTCCTGTGATGACGATGTCGCCGGGATAGAGCGTGTAGAACGACGACGCGTACTCGATCAACTGGGGCACGCCGAGGATCAGATACTTCGTATTCGAGCTTTGACGCATCTCGCCATTCACGGCGATTTGCAAATCAAGCTCGCCGGGATTCGGGATCTCGTCCGCGGTGACGAGCCACGGCCCCACCACGGTGTAGGAATCAACGGTTTTCCGCAGGCTCCGCTCTTCGGGCCCGCGGATTGTGATATCGAGACCGATGCAGTAGCCGGCGACGTACTTCAGCGCGTCGCCGGCCGGCACGTTCCTGGCTTCCCTGCCGATCACAAACCCGAGCTCCACTTCGTGATCGTTGCGGCGATCGAGCTTGCGCACGGCAATGCCTTCACCCGGCCCGACAACCGAGCTGGACGCCTTCAGGAAGACACCGGCAGAATGAATCGGCGCGGTGTGCCCCTCGTTGCCGTGGTGCAGTTCCGCCTGCTCGCGCACTTCCTCCATGTGCTTCTTGTAATTCAATGGCGCGCCGACAACCTTGCCTGGATTCGCAACCGGACTGAGCAGCTTCACACTCGACAGCGGCAGCTCCGGCGCCGACTTCGAGAGCGCGCAGGCGCGCTCCTTGACCTTGTCGAGATTCGCAATCATGACGTCGAAGGTCGGCAGCGGATAGTGATACGACGGCAGCACATCGAGGGCTGCCGTGACGTCGCGCAGCGTCGTGCCGTCCACGAGACCGAGGCGGGAGTCGCCAAATCGGCACAACCGCATGACTATGACTCCAACTCGCGGCGCACGAGTCTGGCGCCCTCAACCAGCGCGCGCAGCTTGCCAGCGGCGACGTCGCGAGGCAGATACTTCATGCCGCAGTCCGTCGACACAATGATGTCCCTGGCATCCACGTACGGCAGCGCCCGGCGGATGCGATTGGCGACGGTTTCCGGCGCCTCGACGTTCATGTCCGACAAATCGATCACGCCGAGCAGAATCTGCTTCCCGCTCAGCGGCTTGAGCGCCGAGCAATCGAGATTTGACTGCGCCGTTTCGATCGACACCTGCTTGCAACTGCAGTCGGCAAGCTCCGGCAAAAACGAATAGCCCGACGGACGGTCGTGAATGATTGCGGCATATCCGAAACAGATGTGCACCGCTGTCGTGCCGGTGATCCCGTCGAGCGCGCGGTTGAGCGCGCGCAAACCGTACTGACGCGCCTTCTCGGGACGCGCCTGCATGTACGGCTCGTCCACCTGAACGACGTCCGCGCCGGCGGCAAACAGATCGCGGATCTCTTCGTTCACGGCGGCCGCGTAGTCCATTGCGGCTTCTTCTTCGCTCGCGTAGAAGTCGTTCTGTGCCTGTTGCGACATCGTGAAGGGTCCAGGAACGGTGATCTTGATTTGCTTCTTCGTGTGGCGACGGAGAAACTGCACGTCCTCGACCTCGACCGGATGACGCCGGCGGATCTTGCCGACAATGCGCGGCACAGGATTGGGATGCCCGGAACGATCGAGCGCCGTGCCTGGATTGTCGAGATCGACGCCGTCGAGCGCCGTCGCAAACCGGTTGGAGTAGCTCTCGCGCCGAATCTCACCATCGCTCACGATGTCGAGCCCGGCCTCTTCCTGCGCGCGAATCGCGATCAGCGTCGCATCGTCCTGCGCTTCGGCCAGGAACGGCTCCGGAACGCGCCAGAGTTCTTTTGCTCGGGTCCGCGGGGGGAAGCGGCCTGCGAGTCTTTTGCGATCGATTAGCCAGTCAGGCTGTGGCAAGCTGCCGACAAGCGTAGTAGGAAGAAGCATGAATCCTATCTCATGTAGCGCGGACCTTCAGGTCCGCGATTGCTAGGCGGACCCAAAGGTCCGCGCCCACGTACGATATTTATTTCACCGAGCACGGCGTCGGATTCCACCCTTTCGCGTCCGCCTGTTTCTTGAACTGATAGCTGCGCACATACGGCGCCGCCAGATACTTCGGATCCTCGAGGATCGTCGTGACGACAAGGTACTCGTCGCCGTCTTCCTTGATCGTCACGAAGTGCTCGGTGATCGTCGTGTTCTCGCTGTACGGCACTCCGTTGCGCCGCAAATAGCCGGAACGCAGATTGCGCGTGACCACGCGCAGCTCACCTCGGCGCGTTTCTCCACCTGCGCCGCTCGGAAGCTCCAATCCCTGCATCGCACCACGACCGCGGCCGCGCGCCGGTCCGTAAAGCTGCCAGTTCGCAAGCGAGCGTCCTTGCCACGTTGGCTCGGTCGCGGCCGGCGCCTGACCGAAATAGAACCGCCGCGTCTGCGTCCCGGCATCGGTATCGACGCGCAGCACCTGATCGCTTTCCCACGTGATGTGGAGCCGCCCTGGCAAGCGCATCACACCGCCGGCGCCGAACGCCTTGCACTGCTCACCGGCGACCTCATCCTTGGCCGGATCCCACGCTTCGGCGAGCTTCCGTCCCTCTGCATTGACTGGCAGATAGAGGACGTCGCCTTTCGGCGGAGTGACAACACGCCAGCGCCAGTCCTCGGTCAACATCGACACCCAGTAGCCAGTGAGATCGATCGGTGCCGCAGCGCGTGGATTTGCCACCGGCGCTTGCGCAGCCGGCGCGGCCGGCGGCGCCCCGGGGTATTGCTGCGCGGCCACGGCGACCGTCGCCGCAAGCGTGCAGCCGAGAATCGTCGCGACGCGCACCATCAATGTCGGCTGCCTTTCGTCGACGGCTTTGGCGTCGGCTTTGCGGCTGGCTTTGGGGACAAGTTCTTGTAGATCGCTTCGACGAATTGATCGGTCGTCCAGAAGCCGCTCGTCGCACCCCAACGCGGATCGTAATCCTTGGTGGGACGTGCGGCCTTGACCTGCTCGAGTGTCACCCCCTTCTTGACCATGTCCTGCACGCGATCGCGAATGATCGTGAGCATGTCGCGGTAGTACGCGAGATCCCCCGAATCGGACAGCCGGCCGTGTCCGGGCACCACCATCGTGCCGCCCTCGAGGCGGAACTCCGGCACCGTGAGGTCGAGCATGTGGTTCACGGCATCGATAATCCCGTTGATGTGCCCTCCCCGCACGATATCGATGAATGGGTACGTCGTCATGACAAACAGATCGCCACTGACGAGCACGTCGGAGCCGCGGAAAAAGACGAACGTATCGCCGTCGGTGTGCGCGTTCTTCGGATGAAACAGCTGCACGCCTTCACCGTTGAAGAAGTGGCTCAGCTTCATCGATTCGCCGTAAAACGTATCGGTCGGCAGGGCGCCTTCGGGCGCCGGTTTCTGATCGCCGGCCGGCGTCACCAGCCGATTGAGCACGTTTTCGTGCGAGAGGATCATCGCTCCTTCGGTGGCGTCGGAAATATCGCCCGCGACGTTGCCGCCAGTGAACGTGCGACCCGACTCGCGCAGCTTTTGATTGCCGCCGACGTGATCCGGATGCACGTGGGTGTTGACGATGTAGCGAATCGGCTTCGGTGGCCCAACGGGATTCAGCGACATCTGCAGCGTGCCGCGCGTTTCCGCGCCCCACCCGAGCGACGGTGGCGCTTCCTTCGCCAGCACCTCGCGCTGCAAACGCTGAATGGTGGCGAGCAGCTTATCGGCGTTCTGCGACAGGCCGGTGTCGACCACCAACACACCGTCTTTGCCGACTGACACCGTGACATTCCCACCTGCGCCAAAGATGGTGTAGACGTTGCCCTTGACGTGCAGCGTTTCAAGTTCGGCGTCCGCGGCTTTTTGAGGCGGCGTTTGAGCACTGACGACCGCCGCGGCGCACAACGCGGCGATGAACGTGAACCGATGCGATCTCATGGCTATTTCTCTTGCTGGCGTCGCCCAGTGTTGGCTGGCGCCGCTTTCCGGTATTTCTCGATCTTCTGCACGATCTCCGGGTACATCGTCTCGGCGCCCGATTGCACCGCCTCGAACGGAATGCCGTACTTATCCGCGAAATACTGTACCTCCTGCAGATACGACGGGCTGCTCGGCAGATGGTGGGGCACGATTCCTTTCGGCCGATCGACTTCCTCGACGACGTTGCACGGGTAGGGCGGCATGTTCTGATGCTGATCGATCTGATATTCGGTGCTGCGAATCAGCGGCTCGGTCAAATATGCCGGGTCGTATTCCACCATCACCCACGTCAAATAGTTGCCGCGCCGAATCAGATAGTTGGTCACGGTGGCGCGATCGCTGTGGAACACGCCGTTGCGCTTCAAATACTCTTCTTTGATGTGCGTGGTCGTGAACTTGAGGATGTCGCCTTGCCATTCGCCGAGCGAAAAGCCGCCCCACGTATGCGGCGCGTTGGCGGACGGACGCGGGCGTCCATCCATGTAGACGGCTTTCTCGACTGAGCGCAGCCACTCCATATGCCACGCCGTGACTTCGCGTGACACCGGGTCCACTTCCTTCCAAATGCGCAGCTGCGACGGCCCGCGCGAGATGTAAGTCGCCGCGTGTGGACGGCACTGCCACTCCGGCAGCGTTTGGATCGACGCCATCCAGGCCATGGCGCGTTCGCGCGCCGCCTGATTCATCGGGATGCCGCCCCAGTCGCCGAGCTCGGTATTGCCGGTGTTGTCTTCCTCGCGGACAGGTGTCCACTCGCCGGAGAGGTCGACTTGCGCGGACGCCGGGATTGCGGCGAACAATACAAATACGACAAACAGAAACTTCATGCCCACCTGCCTTACCATCCGCTTTCTGATCGCCGAGCTAACCGCCTTCGCCGGGCTCCGGCGGTCTCGCCGAAAGGTTTAGCGGAGGCAGAAGGTCCGCGCGATGTACTTTCGTTATCAAAAGTTGTACTTGATGCCAAATTGCAAAACACGCGGGGTCGTGCCTGCGGCTTGTTCCGCCGCACTGCCGGCGCCGCCGCCGTTGCCGCCGAGAATGCGCCCGAAGTTCTGGTTGGCCAGGTTGGTCACCGGATTACCCCAGTTGAAGTGGTTGGTCAGGTTGAACGTTTCCAGGCGAAGTTCAACTTCGTGCGTTCCACCGAGGCGGAACATGCGCGCGACGACCATGTCGATCGTCCAGCGCGACGGGCCGCGCCAGCCGCCGCGTTCGGAATTGCCGAGCGTGCTGAGCGCCGGTTGCGCGAAGTCGGCTCGATCAAGCCACTGGTTCAACGACTTGTCACCGTAACCATCGCCGCCGACGAGATCCGCACGCTGGTTGGTGGTGACGCCCGTCATCGCGCGATCGAGACCGGTCGTGACCGTAAGCGCACCACCAGACTGCGCGCGGAAAATGCCGTTGACGCGCCAATCGGACGCAATCGCCCGCAGCGCGCTGTTGGAAAACTCGGGCAGATCGTAGCCAACCGTTGCGTTCACGATGTGACGCCGATCCGATTCGCATGGGCCGTAGTCGTAATCCGGATTGTTCGGGTCGGCCCAGCCGGTGCCGACGTTCGGCAGCGACTGCGTCGGGTGGCCGTTGCATTTCGATAGCGTGTAGTTGCCGCTGTAGCCAATACCGCGCACCTGACGCCGCGTAAACGAGAGGAGCAGGCCATTGTAGTTAGCCCGGCCGCTCGGATCGTGTTGATCGAGGTGACCGATGAATTGCGCTTCGTTTGGATTCTCGAGACTCAGCACGCGACGCGCATTCAAGTTCGCGTCGGTCGAGCACACGGGCTGATTGGGCGGGATCGCGAGCGGCAACGTGCATGGGCCGGTGCCGAGGAAAACACCCGGGTTGAGCGCTTTCATGTTCCACAGGTTCGATGTGTGGCTGCCGATGTAGCTCGCCGAGACCAGCATGTTGCTGCCAAGCTGGCGCTGATAGACGACGTTCCAAGAGTGCTGGCGCGTGTTGTCCGTATCCGGATCGACCGCGAGAAAAGACCCGAACCCAGGGAACGTCGTCGACGCGCTGAACACGCGCGGGAACGGGTTGCCGCCGCGAAACGTGGCATACGGATTATCCATCGGGACGTTGGTCAAGCGCACTTCCGCGCCCCACGGCGGCGCGACCGATGTGTTCAAGTGATACTGGCCGTTGACGAAGTCGTAGCCGAGCGAGTAGCCCGCCCGAATCGTCGTGCGGCCGTCGCCCCGCGGATCAAAGGCAGCGGCGATGCGCGGCGCGAAGTTCGTCCACTTCTTGTTCATCCCGGAATAGCCGCCGACGAATTCCGGATCGCCGGGATATACAAATCCCGCCGGCGCGAGGGGGAATACCTGGCTGTGAATGCCTTGCCGGAAGCGATCGAGATCGAAGTTGTAGATGTAGCCGTTTGGAATCTGCTGCGGCAGGAACGGCTCCCATCGCAAGCCGTAGTTGAGCGTCAGCTTCGGACTCACACGCCAGCTGTCGGCACCATAGAGTGCGAAGTAGTACTGATACATGTCGAGCGTGTTTGGTGCAGCCTGGAGAAACTGACTCGAAATGCCGACCATAAAATCGGCCAATCCGAGACTGCCGCCCGTGGCGTTGCCGTTGAAGTTGAACGTGCCAGGCGAGCGCACATGCGCCAGCGACAGCGATTCCCAGCGCGCGGCGTTCATGCCGAAGCCCATTTGGTGCGAGCCCCTAATCCAGGTCAGGTCGTCGCTGAATTGATACGTCGTGGTCTTGAAACGCGCTTCGTTGTTGACGCCGCTCCCGACGTTGAAGCCGCCCGTGACGCTGGCGATGAAGTAGTCGTCCAGGTAGCTGTACATGTTGATGCCGAGATCGTTGGCATTGAAATAGCCCTCGTGATAGCGATGCACGTCGGTGTTGTTCCACGCAAATCGCACCGAGTTCACCATCGTCGAGTTCACCACCCACGTCTCCCCCACTGTCAGCGTGTGACCGAAGTTGTCGAAGCCGCCGAAGGGAGAGGTCAGCAGGTTGTCCGGTGTGAGCGAGAGCGCGGGAGGCGTGTTGTACGAGGTGCCGATGTAGCGCCCGAAGATCGTGTGATTCTGTCTCCACTGATAGTCGAGACGCGTCACGAATTGCGCCTCGTCGCGATTCGCCGCAGTGCCGAACACCACGCGTCCACAAGGATCGGTGGTTGAAGGTAAGCGTCGCGCGAGGTTCAGCGCGGCGGGGCTGAAGCGCGCAGGCTCGATGCGGTTGTTCATAAACGGCGCGTTCAACGTGATCTGACGGCCGTTGTTACACGCCGGTGAGGTGATGGCCGTGAAGTCGCCTTCGAGCATTGCCGGCGTCGGCACGAAGGCAATGTTGTCCGTCGGCGTTTGGTCGATCTTCGTGCCCTGGTAGCCGGCAAAGAAGTGCACCCGGTTCTTCACAATCGGTCCGCCGATAACGCCGCCAAACTGGTGGCGATTGAGTCCGTCGTCGCGCCGCTTTCCATCCGGGCCGATCAGCGCAAATGGGTTGGTGGCGTTGAATTTGTGATTGCGCCAGAACTCAAATACGTCGCCGTGAAATACGTTGGTTCCTGATTTGGTGACGGCGCTCACCGACGCGCCCGAGTGGACGCCGTTGGATGCCGCGCTTGCGCCCGTTTCGACGCGGAACTCCTGCAATGCATCGGGGAACGGCAGGGGCAGATTCAAGTTGTCGTACGGGTTGTTGTGCATCGCGCCGTCGAGCACGTACGCGGTGCCAAACGTCTGGCCGCCGGCGACGGAAATGCCCTGACCGCCGGAGCTTCCCTGAAAGCTGCGCGTGGAGGCGCCCTGTCCCGGCACGTTCACCGCCGCGCCCGCCAGCTCGATCAAGTCGGTGGGGTTGCGTCCGTTGAGCGGCAATTCCATGATGCGCGCGTTCTCGATCACTTCGCCGACGCCCGCGCGCGACGTGTCGACAAGCGGTGATTCGCCCTGCACCGAAACCGTTTCGGCCAGCTCGCCAATCGACAACGACACGTTGATCACCGGGCTCGCGTTGACCTGCAAGACGATGCCGGTTTGCGAGAAAGCCTTGAAGCCCTGCAGCGTCACATCAATCCGATAGGGGCCGACGGGCAGGTTGGGCAACGTGTAGAGGCCTTCGACGTCGGTCATCGCGCTGCGTTTTACGCCGGTGTCGGTTTGCGTGGCCGTAACATCAGCGCCCGGCAGCACACCACCCTGTTGATCTCTCACCACGCCGCTGATTTGCGCGGTCGCCTGCGCCCACGCGGCGCCGGTGGCGAGGACACACAAGGAAATTGTCAGCGACAGGACTTTCAGGATGCGCCTCATCAAACCCTCCTAAGCGGGTCGACGTTCGTCAGACAAGTAGCCCGGCTACGTTATTCCTGCATTCGGCTGAAGTCAACACTGATATCGCACAGTGGAGCGTCGCACGTGCTATGGTGTGCGCCGTGCCGACGCTGAATATCGCCGAGATCGTTGACCGCAGCCGGATCGGAGCACTGCAGATCGGGCTCTTCGTACTGTGCGCGCTCTGTCTGATCATGGACGGCTTCGATGTGCAGGCCGTGGGATACACCGCGCCGGCGATCATTCAGGAGTGGGGCATTCCGCAATCGGCGCTCGGGCCGGTGTTCGGCGCCGGCAACTTCGGCGTGCTTGTTGGCTCTCTCGTCTTCACGATGCTCGGCGACAAGCTGGGGCGCCGGCCGATTCTGATTGGCGCGACGCTGTTCTTTTCGGTGATGACTCTCGTTACCGCGCAGGTGACGTCGGTGCAGCAACTCCTGATCGTACGGTTCATCGCGGGCATCGGGCTGGGATCGATCATTCCGAATGCGACGGCGTTGATTGGGGAATACAGTCCGAAGCGATCGCGCGTGTCGCTGATGGCGACCATCTCCGTCGGCTTTACCGCCGGCGCCGCGATCGGAGGGTTCATTGCGGCGTGGTTGATTCCGAACTTCGGCTGGCGCTCGGTGTTTTACTTCGGCGGTGCCGTGCCGCTCGTCATTGCGCTGTTGATGTGGGTGTGGCTGCCCGAGTCGTTGCAGTTCCTGGTGCTGCGCAATCGGAACCGCCGTGGCGTGGAGAAGTGGCTCACGCGCATCGATCGCTCGGTGTCGATTGCACCGGACACAAAATACTTCGTACAAGAAGAAAACCGCGGGGGCGTGCCCGTCATGCACCTGTTTCGTGAAGGCCGCGCAGCCGGCACGATCCTTCTGTGGATCGTCTGCTTCATGAATCTTTACAACCTGTACTTCCTCTCGAACTGGCTGCCAACCGTCGTCCGTGGGCTCGGTTACCCAACCTCCACCGCGGTGCTTGTCGGGACGACGCTGCAGGTGGGCGGCACGCTCGGCACGTTCTGGCTCGCATGGTTGATCGGGCGTCTCGGATTCATTCCGGTGCTCACGACGGCGTTTATCGTCGCGGCGATCACGATTGCCACGATCGGACAGCCGGGCATCGCGCTCGCCGTGTTGTATGTCGTGGTCTTCATCGCGGGATCGTGCGTGGTCGGAAGTCAGCCGACGGTCAACGCGCTGGCGGGGACGTTTTATCCAACCTATTTGCGATCGACGGGAATCGGATGGGGCCTGGGCATCGGCCGCCTCGGGGCCATCGTCGGCCCCGTGCTTGCCGGCGAACTCATTCGCCGGCAATGGTCGACGCAGGATCTGTTTTATTCTGCGGCGGTCCCGGCCGCGATTGCGGCAGTGGTGATGTTTTCGCTCGGTTCGGTTATGGATCGCAAAGTTACTGGCGCAGCGACGAACCGTTAAGTCCGCCTTGCGATCAAAACGTGAAATGCAACGCCACTCTCGCCGTTCGTGGCAACGCCGGATGCGTGTGCAGATCATCGACGCCTTCCGCCGGTTCGCCCGGCAATCGCGACGTGTAGAAGTAATCGATATCGCTCGCCTTCGCGTCGAACAGGTTGAATCCTTCCACGACAATCCGCGCGTGCCGCGAAATCCGAACTCCGACGTCGCCGTTGAAGATCGTCGTCTGGTCGGATCGCACGCTGCCGTCAGCCACGAGCGCACGCGGACCGAAGTGACGCAGGCGCAGGCTGCCGAACCACCGATGGACAGGTTCAACAGTAAGCCCGCTGGAAATGACACGATCAACTGCCCCCGGCACATAACCGCCTTCCTCTTCGCCGGCGGTAAAGCGCGCGCGTGAAAACGAGATGTCTGCATCGAGCGTGAGCGAGCGATTCAGACGCGCGTAGTTGGCAAACTCGACACCGTAGCGCGAGGTTGGCGGCGTCGCCGTTGTCGTCCCGATGTCTCCGACATACAGCAACTCCGAGTCGAGATCGAGCCGCCACAACGACAGCGTCGTTTGCAGGCCGCGCAATCGAACCGAGCGCAAACCGACTTCCGCCTCCGCGCGCGCGTGCCAGCGGCGTGACACGCTCAGCTGGCTCACCGGTGATCGGGTCGCGCGTGATCGTCGCGCCGCGCGCGTCGTTGCTGTGAAATCCAAAGCCGCCGTTCACGTAGAACTCGGTGCTGGCACATGGCCCGAGCACGATGCCGAACTTCGGACTGAGCAGTGCCTCGACATCGCGCCCCGAATTCGCCGGATCGCTCGCCGTCACGTCGAATCGGTAGAGATCGGCGCGAAGACCCGCCGTCATCCGGAGACGCGAGTTCCACTCAATTTCGCTCTGACCGAACACGCCGAGCGATGTCTGGTCGACGGCGTCCTCACGCGTCGTGGCCACGCGCTGCTGTTTGATCGTCTTGTAGAGCCCGATCGTCCCGACGCCGTCGTGACGCAGCTGCGCACCAAGGGCGCTTTCCACGTTGTGGCCGTTCACGCGCCCGAGCGCCTTGTACGTGATACGGCCGCCCGACGTGACGCGACGGTCCGCCTGCTCGAACTGATCGCCGTTGGCCGGATCGTCCAGGAAATAGGTGAAGTTCGACAAGAGGTTGAGACCGTAGCCAATGAGGTACGCCGAGCCTCGTAACGATCGCCGCCCCTGTCCTCGTTGCACGTCCACCGCGAGGCTGTGACGATACGTGCGCCCCGCATCTGTTGGATCGATGTTTCCGAAACGCGAGATGAGACCGCTGTCGATCGCGCGCTGCGGCACTTGATCCGTCGAGTTCCAGTCGGCCCAGTAGGTTGTTGCCGTAACCGAAAATCCGTTGCGCGTATCACCGCGCGTGTAACGCAGGAGGCCGTTCGCTTTGCGGAAATCGTCCGGCCGGTCCCAGGGTCCGTCGTTGTGATTGAACTCAATCGCGCCCAGCAAAAACCCATTCTTCAGCCGGGGCGATGCGGCTGCAAACACGCGGCCCCATCCCTCATCGCCGGCGCTGAGATTCACGATCGGACGCGCCAGCTGATTGACGTAATTGATGTTCGCGGATCCGGCGGCCGAGAAATCGCCGTCCTCCGCGAAGTATGGCCCCTTCTTGAACTGCACGCCGCTCACGAGCTCGGGGATCAACGAATTCGTATCCGAATAGCCATGAAAATGCCCATGCGACGGCATGTTGATCGGCGTGCCCGCGATCGTCGTCGCGAAGTCGGTGCCGTGATCGAGATTGAAGCCGCGCAGGTAATACTGATTCGCTTTGCCCTCGCCGCTGTGCTGACTGACGATCAGGCCCGGGACGGTCTCGAGGACCTCGCCCGGCCGCATGATCGGTCGTGCGTCGAGCTGCCTGGCCGTAACGGCGCCCTGGCTTGCCGCGGATGCAACTCCCACGAGATTCTCTGCCGGGTTCTCGAGATCCGCGATGTTGCGGAAGGTGCTTTGCCCGGTCACGATCACGTCGGCGTTGAGCGATAGGTGCATCACGACGGTGATGCGCGCCGTCGGCCCGGGCGTAACGACCACGTTGCGGCGCACCGTGGCAAAGTTAATCAGTTTGCAAACGAGCTCGGCGCGACCGGCCGGAAGGTTGGTAAACGCAAACTCACCCTGAGGATTGGTCACGCCCGTTCGTGGCGGCTGTCCGTCAATCTGCAGTTCGACGTCGACGCCAGGCAGCGCGGCGTCGGTTTGATCTGCAACCTTGAGGATGAACGATCCGGAGGTGGGCTGCGCGTACACAGCTCCACCGACAATCGGCAAGACGAGAAGAAGAATTACTCCGACGCGTGCGGCGTTATTCGACGACGCCGCCCCACTTCCAGCCATCTTTTGGGCGGAAGATTGTTTTCATGCGCAGGCGGTGATCGTCGGGATTGCGGCCGGGCGCGCCGGTGATGATCACGTGATCGCCGTACTTCAAGGTTTCGCGCGTCACGCCTTGACGGCTCAACTGACCGCCGCCGCCCCACTCGACCGCCCAGCGGATACTCTGCTTGTCCATGACGTGCACAAACGAGTGCGGGTTGCGGTACATGAACTGCACCATCTCCCCTTCGATCGTCTGCTCTTTGTCGTCGAAGTACGTCGCCGAGAACGAGTGATGGGCGAAGGTCGCACCCGACCCGAGCACAATCACGCCAGCGGCGAGCACGACAGCGAACGTGCGCTTCATGACAACCATCCTCCAGGGACCTGAAGGCGATTCTAACGAAAGCGTTTCCGGATTGCCAGTTGGGGAGGGAGATCAGGGAGACAGCGAACAGGGAGATCAGGGAGAGAGATAACAGGGAGATCAGGGAGATTGGGGAGAAAGATAACAGGGAGATCAGGGAGAAAGATTTCGCTTGTTAGCGTTTTCCCCGATCCCATCTTATCTCCCTGATCTCCCAGATCTCCCTGTGATTTCCTCCCCGATCTCCCAGATCTCCCTGTGATTTCCTCCCCGATCTCCCCGGTCTCCCTGTGATTTCCTCCCCGATCTCCCCGGTCTCCCTGTGATTCCCTCCCCGATCTCCCCGGTCTCCCTGTGATTCCCTCCCCGATCTCCCCGGTCTCCCTGTGATTTCCTCCCTGATCTCCCAGATCTCCCTGTGATTTCCTCCCCGATCTCCCCGGTCTCCCTGTGGTCTCCCGACCTAGAAGGCGCCGCCGATAAACGGGAGCATGCGGCCCCAATACAACACGCTCAACCACGAGAAGAGCGACACGGCACCGATGATCTTGAACGAGGCGGGCGTCTTCTCTCCTGGGCCTAGCGTTAGGACCCGCGCGCCCAGCGTGGTCTCAAAGACCATCGCGTTCAGACCGGCGAGCACGATGAAGAACACTTTGGCCCACCACGCCGGGTTGTTCACGTACTGATCGGGCGCGCCGACAAAGAAGATCGTCCCGGTCGCTAGATTCATCGCGAAACCTGCAATGGCCCATGGCATCAGGTCTTTGACTGCGGAGACCGAAATGCGCGACATGAACCCCATGAGCCGCAGGTCGAACATGCCCGCAATCCCGATGACGAGCGCGAGACCGATGAAATGAATCGTTTCGCACACCGGCCAGAGCCATGGGTAATAGCGAATCAGCTCCGAGACGTAGGTGCTGCGGAGCCACATGGCAAACGACATCATCGCCGCCTCACAGATATGCCATGAATCGTCCGGCTGTGATCGCTCCCGTCCACAACACGAGCGATGCCACCGCTAGACGCGTGCTGCGTGCTGTGACGGCGCCGTGGTCCCGACCCGGTCTGAAGACGACGGCTTTGAGCCGCGTCATGGTGATGACCGCGAGCACGATGCACGCCAGCTTGACGTAAAAGATCCATTGCACGCTCTTGGTGGTCGCGTCGGCCGCGAACAGCAGTAAGCCCGTGACCGCGTTGACCGCGAAGCCGGCCCACATCGCGGTGAACAGGCCTTCGAGGTCCGCAAGCGGGATGCGGCGGCCCCAACCGAGAAGCCGCAAATCGAGCGCAGCGTTGGCGCCGACGAGTATGCCCAGACCCAGGGTGTGGAGGGTGAGGATGGTGGGATACGCCCAGATTGAGCCCGATTCGCGCACCCACGTTGAAACGGCGCTCTGCTCAATCGCCGCAAGCCACTCCATTAGACCGTTATGCGCCACGGACGTGAATTTTGTACGCGTTGTAGACTCGCATAACGGTCTACAGCGCGCGGAGCGCGCCAAGCCAACAACAAGAACTAGCCAAGGGCCGCGGAGTTAGCCGGATATCAAGGGCAGGGCCCTTGGCTAGTTAAGCCCAGCGCTCACTTGAGCCGTTCGCGCCAACACGCGAGAACGATTCGAACGGTGCACTTGCCACCGAAATCATCGGATTGCATCGATGCCACGATTACCAACTCAAGTAAATTGAGAGGCCAGGGATCTTTCGTTAGCGGATCCTACTCGGGGCACCCTCATTCCTGCAATGTCAGTTTCAACGCGCGCGCGGCTCGATTGGCGGCGGGCGGTGCTCTACACCCACCGTTGGCTCGCCATCGTCGGCGGCCTGCTGTTCGTGGCATGGTTCTTCTCCGGCATCGTGATGATCTATGCGCGCATGCCGGCGCTCCCGGCCGAAGAGTTGTCGCCGCGACTGCAGCCGATCGACGTCGCGCAGATTAGGACCTCTCCCGCCGATGCCGCGCGGGCTTCCGGTCGCGCGGCCGATCGCATCCGCGTGACGACCTTCCACGATCGTGTGGTCTACCGCCTGACTTCGGGCCGGGTGTCTACGACGGTGCTTGCCGAAAGCGGGCGGCTGCTCGAGGAGTTGACGGCAGACGACGCTGTTGCTGTCGTGCGCGCGTTGATCCCTGAGCATGCCGGCACGATTCGACATGATTCGTTGTTGATGGATGCCGACCAGTGGACCATGGGCCTGCGCGCGCAGATGCCTCTGCACCGCGTCGCGGTCGGCGACTCTGGCGACAGCTACTACTATGTGGCGCAGCGCAGCGGCGAGCTCGTGATGCGAACCACTGCGGCCGAACGTCGATGGGCCTACCCTGGCGCGGTCCTCCACTGGCTGTATTTCGCGCCGTTTCGGCGTCAGGCGGCGGTGTGGACGCAGACGATCATCTGGACGTCGGTCGCCGGCTGTCTCATGTGCCTCACGGGTCTTGTGTGGGGTCTGACCGTCGCAAGACGCTCGCCCTACACGGGGCTCATGAAGTGGCATCACTACTCCGGCCTGATCTTCGGCGCCGTGAGCCTGACTTGGGTGTTCAGCGGACTCCTGTCAATGGGTCCCTGGGGTTGGAGTCCTGGAAACACGCCAACGCGCGTGCAACGGGAGCGCGTGGCCGGTGGACCGCTGCAGCTGACGTCGGTGACAGCAGACAACGTGCGCGACGCGGCAGCGAGGCTGGCCGCCACCGCTGAAGATGAGCCGATTAAGGAGATTGAGTTGTTTCAGTTCGATCGAGCGCTCTACCTCGGCGCCGGCGCAGCGCTGGTGCCGATCGCGCACCCTGAACACGCCGCGTTCGAACGATTTCCAAATGACGCTATGGAACGCGCGGCGCATATGGCCATGCCCGGCGTCGCCATCGAGGACATTGCGTGGCTGAACACGTTCGACAACTACTACTACGCGCGCGATGGCCATCTCCCGCTGCCAGTGCTGCGCGTCCGCTACGCCGATGCCAATCGCACGTGGTTGTACCTGGATCCGCGGCGTGGCACGATCGTGCGCAAGGAGGAACGATTGAGCCGGGTCGAGCGCTGGCTCTATCACGGGTTGCACAGTCTGGATTTTCCGTTCTTGTATTACCGAAGGCCGCTTTGGGACGTCGTCATGATCGCGCTCAGCGTTGGCGGGATTGTGTTGAGTTCGACGACACTGCTTCCCGGATGGCGACGACTACGCAGACACCTGAGGCCACTGAAACACAAACCCACGGAAGTGAAGAGACGTGGGTCGGCAACCGGCGACTGATCTCCGTGATGGTCGTTCGGTAGACCGCCCGGCAGCGCCGACGAGCGGCCTTCGGCCGCGTCTGCCGAACTTACGTTCCATGCTTTCGTGCTTTCATCGTTCAGTGCCTCCGCTGCAGCCTACCGGACAATGGTTGCTTTCACCTCCACCGTCATCTTCCGATCACTGATTGGATCCGCCGCCTGCGAGATCATCAGCGGCTTGCCGTTCTGCAGAATCACCGTGATGCTCTCGTTGAGATTCGTCGGCTCCTGTGTCGGCGCGCCAGGACCTTGCGATGGCAGGAACGGCATGTATTCCAGTTTCAGCTCGACCATAATACGATCGCCATCGAGAATCATGGGCCTCGCGTCCACATTGAGGCCCGTACCAACAAATCCCACGTTGGCGCGGCTCGCCCTTGCGTTCGCGCGCACCTGCCCCATCGTTTGATCCGCCGCTAAGAGGGAGACCACTTTCTTTTCCGGCGCGGCAGATCCGATCTGATCGGAAATCGTCAATTCAATCTGCACGTTGACGTCCCGCACCGGCGGACGCGGCCGCCGCATCACCGCGTCGACGGCGCCTGGCGCGGATGGCGGAGAACCCGGAGGCGATGTGGGGGCTGGCGTCGGGGGCTTCGGCGCCTGCGGCGTGCGATTCTGCCGCTCGTCCGCGCCTGTGGGAACGCTAATCGCCAACAGAACCATCGCAATGGCGAATCTACGAAGCATGATTACTCCTTCGGGGCGTCCCGCTCGCCCATATCGTTGATGGTCAGCGTGGCCAAATCCAGCAATGGTGCGACGTTGACCGGCGCAATGGTCAATGGATCGTTCGTCAACGTATCGACCGCCAGCAGCGCCGGAGGCTGCAAAAGGCCGATCCGGGGAAGGTCGGCATCGACGAGCGCTGCTTGACCGGTCGGTGGGGGCGCTCGCCGCCGCGTAACGTAGGCAGTGATCGTCGGGCCACTGGTCACCGCAGGCTCACGCGCGGCTGACGGCGCGAGCGGAGCCGCCAATGGCGCGGGCTGCTGCGCGACGCGTGTAGGCGCCTGCGACGAGGGGCTGCGATCGTCGTTGAGCATGATCGCGAGTAAGACGGCGGCGCCGATTGCAACCGCGCCGAGCGCAATCTGGCGCCATGCAGACGCGTGCGCTGTCTCCCTCTGCAACCGCTCTGCAATCCGTTCCGCAAGCGCCGGATTGGCCGGCACCATCGTCAGCGAGGCCGCAACGCGATCGATGGTCTCATCGAGATGTTCATCCTGCGGCGTCATAGGTCTTCTCCAAATCCAAGCCGCTTCAGCTTGCCCTTCAGGACGCGCCGGGCTTCGAGCATGCGCCACTTGACGGTGCCAAGTGGGATGCCGAGCAGTTTGGCGATGTCTTCGTAGCGATGCTCACCGCTCGCGGCGAGCAGAAAGGGATCGCGCAGCCGCGGAGGGAGCGAGCGAATCAGTTGCGCGACGACGCGATCGCGCTCTCGCGCAAGAAACGCGGCGTCCGGCGCGTCGCCGGCAACGGGGACCGTGTCGAGCAGATCCGGTTGATCCGGATGCTCACGTCGAAGCCGCTTGAGCCATCCCGCGAGCGACCGCCGGCGATCGATCGCCTTGCGCCACGTGATGCGCAGCAGCCACGCGCGAAACGCCGCCGGATCTTCCAGCTGATCGATGCGGCGCCATGCCGTGAGACACGCCTCCTGCACCGCTTCATCGGCATCGGCGAGATTGCCGAGCGCCGCAAACGCTACACGGCGCGCCGCGCGGTGGTGCAGATTCACGAGCGCGCCGAACGCGTCGGCATCGCCATCGATCGCCTGCGCAGCCAGCCGCGTCGTTTCCAAATCGAAGTTCGTGTCGCGCGATCCGTCCGCGATCGACGCCACGCCCGCCCGGCCCAGCAGAGTGAACTCCGCGACTGTCACGGTGATCAGACGAGGACGGTCAGACACCGGTTGGATTTTCTGGCCCAAGCTTGAGCGTAGCGGGGAGATCCGCCGCTACGTACAATTGCTTCGTGGAAATCCGCGACGCCGAACCCGCCGATCTCGGCGCGATTCGCGCGATGCTTCTCGAATACGCCGACTGGCTGAAAGTAGACCTTTGTTTTCAAGGGTTTACGCGCGAACTCGCAGAGCTCCCGGGCGACTACGCCCCGCCGCGCGGCGCCCTATATATTGCGCATCAAAACCGTGAGCCCCTCGGCATGGTGGCCTTGCGCGGACGCGACGACGGCTGCGCCGAGATGAAGCGCTTGTACGTACGCCCTGCGGCTCGGGGGCTCGGCCTTGGACGTCAATTGATCGAGCACGTCATCGCCGCCGCCCGTGCACGCGGCTACATGGCGATCGTGTTGGACACGCTTCCCGTGATGCAATCAGCGCAACGGCTGTACGAGGAGTTTGGGTTCCGCGACATCGAGCCGTACTATAACTCGCCGATCGAGGGCACGCGGTTCATGGGACTGAACCTGTGATCACCAGAGGCCCGGAACGAGGCGCTTGCGGGTGGCCGCGTATGTTGCGTATTCCGTGTACGTGCGGCCGAGCAGTTCCTCTTCGATCGGGATGCGATGGACCACGAGCGCGACGAGGATCACCGATAACAGCAGCCCCCATGGGATGCCGAGCAGCAGCGGCAGTCCAACATCCATCAGCACGAGACCGAGATAGCCAGGATGCCGCACCACGGCGTAGGGTCCGCGCGTCTCAAGTCCGCGATCTTCGCGACGGACGTCGAACCCTCGAAAGCGCTCGCCCATGATGCGCATCGACCAGCGCCGTACGGCAAAGCCTGCGGCGAACAACGCGGCACCACTGACGACGATCGGGAGCGGGATTGCGGACTGGTCAGGGCGGATGCGGAGGACAAACCACACGCCCCAGGTCGCGAACGCCACAAAACGCGCGAGCAGATATCGCTTGGCCGCAAATACAAACGGCAGCTGCTCCGGTGCAAGCCGCGACCAATCCGCGGGGGCGCGCTTCACGGCGGCATCGTGGCAGCGCGATTTTATGTTGTCAACAAAACATTAATTCACGTATTGTGCGAGCATGGCGTCCCAGACCAAACGCGGCCGCGGTCGCCCGCCCGCAGGCCCGCGCGGCGAAAAGGTCAGCAGCTATCCCCAGATGACGGTCCGCCTGCCGCTCGAAACGCGCGCCAAGCTCAATACCTTGAGCCTCCTGCTCGCGACGCCGATGTGGCAGATCGTCGACCAGGCGATTAATGTTTACGTCACCCATCTGCCGAAAAGAGATCAGGAGATCCTGGGGCCGCTCGTCGAGCGGCTGGCGCGCGGCGAATGGCCGGTCACGTCGCATTGGCGCGCGATGTGGGATCGGCCGGCAACAGGCACGACCGGACAACACGCGGCCAAGCCGTCAGCGCGGCGCCAACGGACTCGCTAAAATAGAACGGAATTGCACGGTAAACGCTTTCTCCTGCTGACCGCGCTTGGCGTTGCGCTTGGCGGCCTGCACTGGTCCACCGCGCAGACACCTGCGCCGGCACTCCGCCTGTTGACGCGCGAGGGCGCGCGCTCGCTGTCCACCGTCACGCAAAACAACCAGGAATACGTCACGCTCGACGATCTCGCCGCTGCATTCGGCCTGACGTTCAAGGAGGACCGCCTCGCCGGCGGCATGACGATTACCGCGCGTGGCCGCACGATTATCGTCACGGCCGATCAATCGGTAGTGTCAGTGGCCGGTCGGCTCGTCTCGCTCACCGCCGCGCCCACGCGTCAGGGCGCACGCTGGCTCATCCCGCTGGACTTTCTGCCGCGCGCGCTCGGCCTCGCGCTCGACTCGCGCATCGAACTGCGCCGCAACGCCCGCCTCATCATCGTCGGGGACCTTCGTGTGCCACGTATCGTAGCGCGAGTCGAAAGCGGAGCCAGCGGCACAACGGTGACGTTCGATATCACGCCGCCAGGCATGGTGCGATTGTCGACCGAACCGGGGCGTCTCCTCCTGACCTTCGACGCCGATGCCATCGACCTCGTGTTGCCATCGTTGCCGCCGCAGGATTTTCTGCAGGCGATACAGCCGGGCGATACGCCGACCACCGTGAGGCTTGTAACGGGACCGAAATTCGGGATGCACCGTTTGACGACCACGCAGCCCGATGCGAGCAGCTCGCGTGCCGTGATCGAGTTGCTGCCGTTGACCACCGAAACCGCGTCACCGGCGCTGCCGACGCTGCCCGGTCCTCCCGTGGACGTCCCGAATCCGATTCCCGTCCCTTCGACCGGCGTACGCACGGTCGTGATCGATCCAGGTCACGGCGGCGAAGAAATCGGTGCGCAAGGCGGTCGCGGCACAGTCGAAAAAGACGTCACGCTGTCGGTGGCCCGGCGTCTCCGGACCTTGATCGAGAGTCGCCTCGGGCTGCGAGTATTTCTCACGCGCGACGCCGACCAGACGATGTCGCTCGATGATCGGTCGGCATACGCGAACAGCCAGAAGGCCGACGTCTTTGTCAGCATTCACGCCAACGCGGCCATGCGTCCCGGCATGAAAGGGGCCGAAGTTTACTACTTGAGCATCGACCGGGCGGCAGCGGAGACGCGGGGGATGGCGGAATCGTCCGATGCGCAGCTACCGACGCTTGGCGGCGGAACGCGCACCATCGATCTGATTCTGTGGGAGAGCGCGCAAGCGCGCTATCTCGAACAGTCGAACGCGCTGGCAAACTTCGTCGAGCAGGCCTTGCGCAGACGGGCGGAGATGTCGCCGCGCGCCGTGCAGCAGGCGCCCTTTCGCGTGCTGGTGGGTGCAAACATGCCTGCCGTGCTCGTCGAGATCGGCTATCTCTCCAACCCCGATCAAGAGCAGGCGATCGCGTCGGGCAGCTATCAGGACACCGTCGCGCAAGCTCTGCTCGACGCCATCGTGCAATTTCGCGAACACGTCGAACGGCCGTCCGCGCCGCGCCCGCAGCAATGAACCGTCAACGCGTGATGACGGCAGTGGCGATTGGCCTCGCCGCTGTCGCGCTCGGCTGGGCGCTCATGGTCGGTCTGTCGCGTATTCTGCGCACCGCTGCACCCCCTGAGCCGATTGACGCGCCCGCGCAGCAGGCTGCGCCGCCTCCCTCGACGCCGGCAGTACCGCGGATCAAGGCGACGCTGTTTTTTGCGTCGGCCGACGGACTCACGCTCGTCCCGGTCGAGCAGGAGATCCCGCTCGCGCAGGGCACCGTCGCGCAGGCACGTGCGCTGCTCGAGGCGCAACTCGCGGCTACTGCGCCGGACTCTCTCTCCACTACCATTCCTCAAGGGACGACGCTGCGCGGGGTGTATGTGTCGGAGAGAAACGAAGCGTTTGTCGATCTCGACGGCACCGTGCGCGCCAAGCATCCTGGCGGATCGATGAACGAGCTCTTCACGGTCTACACGATCGTGAACGCCGTCGCCGCCAACCTTCCCGACATTCAACTGGTGCAGCTGCTGATCGATGGACACGAAGTGGACACGCTCGCGGGGCATGTGGACTTGCGGCGTCCGTTGCGGAAGAATGAGAGCCTGAATGCGCCTAAATGATCGTCCCCCTCACGAGCTGCGCCCGACCGTCCTCACGCCCAACTTTCTCCTCCACGCTGAAGGATCGCTGCTCATCGAAGTCGGGCGCACGCGCGTGATCTGCGCGGCGAGCGTCGAAGATCGCGTGCCGCCATTTCTGCGCGGCACGGGCAAAGGCTGGGTCACGGCAGAATACGGCATGTTGCCGCGCGCGACATCCACGCGCACCACGCGGGAAGCGGCCGCGGGCAAAGTCGGCGGTCGCACCATGGAGATCCAGCGCCTGATTGGGCGGTCGATGCGCGCCGTCGTCCGGCTCGAGGATCTCGGCGAGCGCACTGTTTGGGTTGACTGCGATGTCATCCAGGCCGACGGCGGTACGCGCACGGCGTCGATCACCGGCGCGTTCGTCGCGCTCGTGCTCGCGCTGCAGCGCATGAAGGAGCAGGACCTACTCCGCTCGATTCCGGTCAACGACTACGTGGCGGCAACGAGCGTCGGCATCGTCGCCGGCATGCCGATGCTCGACCTCGCGTACGAGGAGGATTCAAAAGCCGACGTCGACATGAATATCGTCAAGACCGGCGACGGCCGTTTCGTGGAGATTCAGGGCACCGCGGAGTCGCAGCCGTTCAGCAACACGGCGCTGAGCAGCCTGCTCGAACTCGCCGATCGCGGGATCGCGGAACTGATCGCCAAGCAACGCGAAATCGTGGGCCCAATCCTGGGCCGGTGAGATCGGTTTCTCACCGTATTGTTTTCATGTAATTGCTCTCATGTTTTTCATGTAGCGCGGACCTATAGGTATGAAACTTCTCCTCGCCACCACCAACCCCAACAAGATCCGCGAAATTCGCGCCGTCTTGCAAGTGCCGGGCGTGGAGCTCGTCACGCTCGCCGATCTGCCACCAATCGGCGAAGCCGAGGAAACCGGCGCCACCTACTGGCAAAACGCGCGTGAAAAGGCCGCCACGTACGCTCGCGGGTCAGGCCTCACTGCCGTCGCAGAAGACTCAGGCCTGGAGATTCCCGCGCTTGGCGATATCCCCGG
Source organism: Acidobacteriota bacterium (assembly GCA_046727855.1). GTDB lineage: Bacteria > Acidobacteriota > Vicinamibacteria > Vicinamibacterales > UBA2999 > DASPWV01. Next base: position 2,086 of record JBKPDL010000039.1, on the reverse strand, counting down.
CGTTCACTCTGCACGGTTCATCGGGCCGAACGTTCCCTATTCAAGGCGATTCGCGGAGATCTACGAGCGCTTGAGCGCGCTCGAGTCGCCGTCGCGAGACGCGCGGTTCGTCACCGCGGTCGCAGTCGCGCAGCCCGACGGCACGATCCTCTTCGAGTGTGAGACGGCGATCGAGGGTGAGATCGCGCCACGGCCGGCCGGCGCCCACGGCTTTGGCTACGATCCCATCTTTCTTTATCGCCCGTTCAACAAGACGACTGCCGAACTGACGAACGAAGAAAAAGCCGCGGTCTCGCATCGTGCGCGGGCGTTCCGCGACCTCGCGCGCTGGCTTCGCTCCGAGCGCCCGCATATAATCGCGCCGGGCGAATGACTCAAGAAGAACGATCCGAGCGCAGCCGCGCGCTCATTCTCGAAGCGGCGCTGCAGCTTTTTTCACACCAGGGTTACCGCGCCACCAGCATTCGAGATATCGCAGCGAAAGCCGATGTTTCCACCGGCAGCGTGTATCACCACTTCAAGGACAAAGAGGAGCTGTTCGGTACGCTGCTCCGGCAGTTTCGTTCGCTAGTGGAATCGCCGCAGTTCCCGCTCTATCAAGTGCTGGAGCAAGGCGCCTTCCCCGATCGGCTCGAAGAAATCGGCCACGCATGCCGCGACATCGTTGCCTCCAGGCGGCAGTACATCGCGCTCATCTACGTCGACGTCGTGGAATTCGAGGGGCTTCACATTCGCGAGTTCTATCAGGACATGGCCGCACTCTGTGAGCGCTTCATCGCCGATCATCGCCACAAGCTGCCCATTACCGAGCGCTTGCGTGCGGGCGTGCCGCCCGCCACGGCCATGCTGATGACGTTTCGCATCTTCCTCTATTACTTCGTCGTCGAGCTCCTGTTCGGCGTGCCGAATCACTTCGGCCTGAGCAGCGAGGACGCCACGCGCGTAATCTCCGACATCATGCAGCACGGGATGCTCAAAGATTGAGCACCGCGCATCAGGCCATCCCCAGCTGCCGAAGTTCGTGCTCGATCGTCTGGCGAAGCCCTTCGTCCAGCGGACGGGTGGTGAAGCCCAGCTCCGATTCCGCTTTCGCGCTCGATCCAATCCACGTCGTGCCGGCCATCAACCGAAGCGTTTCGGCGTCGTAGGGTGCGCGCACGTTTGCGCGTTCGAGGAGCGACGCCACCCCAGCCATTGTGCGCATCACAAATGGGGGCGGATGAAGCGGTGGCGGTCGCTTACCCGCGATGCTCGCCGCGAGCGCAAAGGCGCTTTGAAAGGTGTGAATAGGCCCGGTCAGGAGATAACTTTCGCCTACGCGGCCCGCTTCCATGGCTTGCCGCAGACCGCGCGCGGCGTCTTCGACGTAGCCCCACGAGAACGAGACGCGGCTGGGCGTGAGAAACAGGCGGCCGCGCAGCAGCTGCACCAGCGTCGCGTGCACCGCGCTCTTGTCTCCGGGACCATAGACCAGCCCAGGCATCACGATCACGAGCGGCAGTCCGGCGCGCGCCATGGGCAGCGCGATTTCGTAATGCGCCATCCACTTGGTGCGATCGTATTCGGTGAGAAATGGCCCGCGCGCGTAGTGCGTCTCGTCGACGACCTGGCCGCGCGTATCGCCGAACACGCCCACGGTGCTGGTATAGACAACGCGCGGGATGGCGAGGTCACGCGCGATCTCGAGCACATTGCGCGTACCGCCAACGTTGATCGCTTCGGCAGCGGGTTCGGTGACGCCAATCTTGTACCACGCTGCGACGTGGAAGACGCCGTCCACACCTTGCATCGGCGCGTGGAGACTTTCACGATCGGTGATGTCTCCGGCGCAGAGCTCCACGCCGAGCGCTTTTAGCAGCGACGCCTTCTCGGTCGATCGGACGAGCGCCACCACCTGATGGCCGCGCCCGATCAACTGTTTTGTCAGTTCGCCACCGATGAAGCCGGTCGCGCCCGTCACAAAGTATCGGGCCAAGGCGCTACATGATGGCATAGGGGACGGGGAGATCAGGGAGATCAAGGAGAGAAAGACAGGGAGATCAGGGAGATCAGGGAGAAGAAAAACAGGGGAGATCAGGGAGATCAG
>JBKPDL010000038.1:0-39095 GCA_046727855.1 Acidobacteriota bacterium | reverse complement strand
CCTCCGTCCCCGCCAGAGACCTCCGTCCCCGCGACGAGGGATGGAGATGGCTGTAGGGGACGGAGGTCACCGGCGGGGACGGAGGTCACCGGCAGGGACGGAGGTCGCTAGCAGGGACGGAGGTCGCCAGTCGCCTGGTCGGCGTCCTCGTTCATCGCGCGCTGCAATCAGGTCTCGCGTCGACCGCACTCGATCACACCACGCGGCGCGCGCGATTCGAACAGCTGCTTCGGCCGCACGAACGCGCGGTGATCGACGAGGTCGGCGCGCTGTTCGATCGCGCGGAGTCAGCGTTCGAGGCGCTGGCAGCGAATCAGGACCTCGCGGCGCGGCTCGCTTCCGCGCACACGCGGATGCACGAGGTGCCGTTCTCGCTTCGCCAGGCGGACGGCACGATCGTGCGCGGCGCGATTGACGCGCTGGTCGAGTATCCGGATGGCGAGATGGAGATTCTCGAGTTCAAAGCCGGCCAGCCGCATCCGGAGCACGAACGGCAGCTCGCGCTCTATCTCACCGCGGCGCGCGCGCTGTTCCCTGGCGTAACTGTCGAGGGACGACTGGTTTACGCCGAAAGGCAACTTTCCGGACAGGCGGGCGTCTAAGTAAGTACAGCGCTCGTCTGGAAGGATTGCGGAACCATGCGAACGTCCTCTGCGCAACGCGGCCGTCAGTCGGCCCAGTATGCGTTTGATTCGCTGCACTCGCTGCCTTGTGGCTGCGTCGCTGCGGTTTACCGCACGCAGCCGTGGGACGTCGAACTGGTAGCGCTCGAGGCGCGCGGCCCGCACTGCATTCACCAGCAGCACGAACTGGGAAGCGTGCTCGGACTGGGATTCAGCGGGTCCGACCGGCTCAGCCGATAAATCTCCTCCAAAACAGTTCATTGCGCTTCGCTCAGGCCATCCAATACAATGCCCTTTTGCGGTCCTCGCCGATGGCGCATTTCTTGCCCCCCCGCGAGTCCTACCGCGCCTTGCGGATCGTAGGAGAGAGGAGCTCGAAGCGTGGCGTTTACGTGCCCGAATTGCGGGAACACGAAAAATTTTCAGGTCAAGACGATGCAATTGCACGTCGTGCAGCTCGATAACGGCCGTGTCGAGGTCGCAGAAGAGAGCCGGCCGGCAGTATTCGAAGTGCTGTGCGACGAGTGCGAGACAGCCCTCGATTTCGAGCAGGTGGAAGACACACTCCGCAAAGAAGTTCTGTTGACGATCGGCGCGCGCTGAGCGCGATCAGCCGCGGTCCTCGTTCTCGGCCCCGCCGAGATCCTCCGCTTCTTCGAAGTAGTCGCATTCCCGGCACACCCACTCCCGTACGATGGTGCGGACCTGTTGGTTGGTGCCGGGCACTTGCGAAATCGCGCGTCTCGAGCCGCATCATGTCGCGGCGGAGCGGGCATTCTCGGGCCATGGCTGCGCAAGTCTACACAGTTGCGCGTTCAAAGTTCAAAGTTCAAAGTTCAAAGTTCAAAGTTCAGAGTTCAAAGTTCAAAGTTCAAAGTTCAAAGTGAGTTTGGAAGTTGTGAGTTCAAATGTTAGAACCTGCGCAACTCTTTTTGTCAACTTTTGGACTTGTCACTTTCAACTTGTAACTTGCCTTGACAACCTCCGATCGGCCTCCTACGCTACGAACAAGTGTGATTGTCGCGTGAAGAACTATTGGCGCGTAGAAGATTCGTGGATCGCCGTTGAGCGTTCGCCGGGCATCGAGCGGGAACTCGACCACTCGTTCGCCGACGAGGTAGCGATCGACTTTCCGGCCGTCCGCGACAAAGTCGAACGGATGCGGCATGCGTTCGACAGCGACGCGGATGCGACCGTTGAGCGTCTGCGTGCCGAAATCACTCTGTCCCGTCGCCAAGCCGGCACCGGCGCGGCGGTGCCGCTGGAAGTGCCGCTGCGCTGGACCTGCCGAAACTGCGGCGGGCGCGGCGAAGTGTGGGGTGATCGGTGCGACACATGCGCCGGCACTGGGCACGCGCTGCGCCGCAGAATGCTGACGGTATCAGTGCCAGCCGGCGTCGTGGACGGGGCGCGATTCAGCTTCAGCGTGACACCGTCGCGCGGACCGCGAACACGCGTCGATGTGCGCGTCGCAGTGACCTGAGACTGCACCGTAGCCACGCGTCGTCCACTGCCGTGTGAAACGCCACGCAGATTTCCTCGCGCTGCTATATCTCGGCTGGGGCGCCATCTTTGCGCTCGTTGGACTCGCCGGACTCGCACTGATGGCCGGCGCGCTTGCCATTGCTCAATCAGACGGAACCAACGACGTGGCGGCGGAACTCGCCGCGGATGTGACCGCGTTTACCTTTGGCGTGCTCGCGGTGCTCGCGCTGCTCTGGGGCGTGCTTCACCTCTGGCTGGGCGCAGCGCTGCGACGCTACAGACACTGGGCCCGCCTCGCCGGCCTCGGCCTCGCCGTGATCAACGTCGTGCTGTTTCCGTTCGGCACGGCCCTCGGCGCGTATGCGTGCTGGGTACTGCTGACCGAAGAGGGCAGAAGGTTGTTCGCGGTAACCGAAACGCGGACTTAAGGTCCGCACTACGTGACGTGTGTAGGAGGCGGATCGTAGGTTCCCATCGGCGTCCACGGCCCGCAGCGCAACACCCGCTTCATCGCCATCCAGCCGCCGCGCAGCGCACCGAATTGCCGGACGACGGTTTCGCCGTAGTGACTGCAGTTCGGCGTGAACCGGCAGCGCACGCCCATGCGGCTGTAGATGGGCGAGAGCGTTGCTTGATAGAGGTGAATCGCGGCGAGTGCGCCGCGGGTGCTGAGCTGCTCTGCCGGCGCCCGCCGTACGTCAACGACGAGCGCCAGCAACAGTAATCCAGCCGCGAGAGCGAGCGCGAGGCAGGCTCTGCGGCCAAAAAATCTTCCTGCGATGTGTCGCTTAGAAGCGGTCCGCGTACTGGCTGATCCCCGGGATGATGAGCCGCTGCCCGTTGATTCCCTTGATGATCGCGAAGATATGGAGCACGAGGAACCCGAGCCCAATGATTGGCGCGAAGATCGCCACGAGGCAACCGAGAAACGATCCGAGAACGAACGTCAGCACCTGGAAGGCGACCCAGAAGATCAATTCGGCCACCGTCAACACAAGTCCATGTTTGGCATGCCACTGGACTTCCCGGTCCTCTTTTTCGACCACCAGCGGAATCAACGCCAGCAGCCACAGATAGGACAACAGGATCATCACATTCCGGTTGCTCGAGGGGGCAGAACTCCCCGGCGGCGGCGGAATCGCGTCAGGCATCTAGGTCTCCTTCAAAAAGGGGGACGTGCGTCGGCCGGCAGTCTACAGGGGTTTCCACACCTTGTCACCCCCCGACAAAGCCGTTAAGCTGAGAGTTTGAGCCGCTCGGCTCAAAGGTTCTCCATGTTGTCCTCCGACGCGGTCCTCAACGCGCTCAAAACCGTCATCGATCCCGACCTGCGTAAAGACATCGTGTCGCTCGGATTCGTCAAGAACCTCGCAGTCGACGGCGGTCGTGTGACGTTCACGATCGAGCTGACGACGCCGGCATGTCCGGTGAAGGATCTGATGAAGCAACAGGCGGTGGCGGCGGTGTCGGCGATCGATGGCGTGACCGCCGTGGAGATCGCGATGACGGCTTCCGTCCGTTCGGTCACCGCGCCCGAACACGGGCGACCGCCGTTGCCCGGCGTAAAAAACGTGATCGCCGTGGGAGCCGGCAAAGGTGGTGTGGGGAAGACCACCGTATCGGTCAATCTCGCGCTGGCACTCGCGACCTCAGGCAGCCGCGTGGGGATTCTCGACGGGGACATTTACGGTCCGAACATTCCGCTGATGCTCGGCCTGAAGACGCAGCTGCAATCGAACGGCGAGCAGATCATCCCTGCGGAAAAGTACGGCCTGCAAATCGTTTCGATCGGTTTTCTCACCGACGAGGACGCGCCGGTGATCTGGCGCGGGCCGATGGTACACAGTGCCATCCAGCAGTTTTTCCGCAACGTCGCATGGCGCGATCTCGATTACCTGATCATCGACATGCCTCCGGGCACTGGCGACGTGGCGCTCAGTCTGAGTCAAACCGTTGCAGTTGCCGGCGCGATCGTCGTCACCACGCCGCAGCAGGTGTCGCTCTCCGACAGCAGGCGCGCGGTGCGGATGTATCAGAAACTCAACGTCCCAACGCTTGGGATCGTCGAGAACATGAGTTATTACACGTGCCCGAACTGCCACCACGAGAGCGACATCTTCGGATACGGCGGCGGCGAGCGCATTGCGATCGATATCGGCATTCCGTTTCTCGGACGGCTGCCTGTGTATCAGCCGATCAGCACCGGCAGCGACCGCGGTATTCCCCTTATCGTTGCGGAGCCCGAGGCACAGGCAACGCGGGCGTTCCAGAACGTCGCCGAGCGGGTCGCGGCGCAGATCTCGATCGCGGCGCACAGAAACGCGATGGCGAACAAGGGGAAGATTCCGTTGATCCCGATCGGGAAAGTTGGTCGGTAAGTCGGCCTTTCGACTCGCGTGCGCTCGTTCAGGGCAGGCCCCTCGACTCGCGTGCGCTGGCTCAGGACAATCAAGTGGGGCACGTTCGCAGGTTTCAGGAGACGACGCAGATGAAAAACACGATTCTGGCGCTCGCGATTGCAACGGTGTCGGCAACAGGTGCGGCGTGGGCGGCTGAGTTGCCGAAGGCGCTGATCGACCCTTATCTGCAGATTCAGGCGGCGCTCGCCAGCGACAAGTTCGACGAAGTCGCGTTGCAGGCGAAGGCGATCGAAGTCGCCGCGACGGCTCTGGGCGGCGACGCCGACAAGCTTGCAGCCAGCGCGAACAAGCTCGGCGCAGCCAAGGACATTGCCACAGCGCGAACGACGTTTGGCGAATTGAGCGAAGCGTTGATCGCATACGCCGAAAAGACCAAGAGCGAGCTCGGCGCGGATGTGAAGGTGGCATATTGCCCGATGGTCAACAAGCCGTGGCTGCAGAAGGACAAGGAGATCAAGAATCCGTACTACGGCGCGTCGATGTTGACGTGTGGTTCGTTCAAGAAATAGGGATCGCGAACCTGAAGGTGCGCGCTACAAGCTCTCTTGCACCGTGTCGCGCGAACCTTCAGTCGGCGACGTCGCCAGTCCGCGCATCGCGATGATGCCCAGGACTGGTCCAGGCACGAGCAGTAGCGACGCGTATCTCCAACCGACGACACCCGCGACACGCGGCAGCAACTCGATCGTCACCGTGGTGAGCAGAAATCCGAGACACGTCTGCAACGTGAGCGCCGTGCCGACATGATCAGGCGGCGAGTGCTCGCTCACGAGCGCTGAGAATTGCGCCGAGTCGGCGACCACAGAGAACCCCCATACCATCACCAGCGCAAACAGGACGATCGGCTGACCGCCAAACACGATCGCCGTGAGCGCGGCGCATGCGGCGCTCGTCCACATCGCCCAGATCGCCACGCGCGCGCGGCCAAGTCGATCCGCCAGCCAACCCGCAACGGCGCATCCTGCCGTGCCGCTTCCGATTGCGAGAAATGCGGCCAGCGAGCCGGCTGCGACTGCCGCGCTCATGCCGGCGGCGGCGAAGCTGGCAGTTGCGAGCACTGCAATCCATGTCCACATCGCATAGAGCTCCCACATATGCCCGAGGTAGCCGAGCGTTGCAAGGCGAGCGCCGCGGATGCGGATGATGCGCCCGATGGCGTGAGGATCGAACGGCGATGTCGCGGCAACGAACGGGCCGTCGCGCACCACGGCGAGCACGAGTGCGCCGCCCGCGATTGCCAAAGCCGAGACGAGCAGCATCGGTTCTCGCCACGCCCGTCCGTAAACTGCCGTCAGCAGATGTGGAAACGCCTTGCCAAGTGTCAGCGCGCCAATGAGAATCCCAAGCGCGAACCCCCGTTGTTCGCGAAACCATCCGGCTGCGATCTTCATCCCCGGTGGATAAACGCATGCCAGCGCGGCACCGGTGAGAAACCGCAGCAGTACGACAGTTGTCGGTGAGCCGGCCAGCAGCACCGCCCCGTTCGCCGCGGCGCCAACGACCGCGCCTGCAAAAAACAGTACGCGCGCGTTGAACACGTCGGCGAGATTCGCCAGCGCGCTGCCGAGCGTGCCGGCGACGAAGCCCGCCTGCACCGCAATCGTGAGCCACGACGCATGCGCGGCCGACATGCCAAACTCTTCGACGAGCACAGGCGTGACGGCCGTCGCTGAGAACCACAACGTCATGCCGAGGAACTCGGCCGCTGCGAGCGCCGCCAGCATTCGCCAGGCGGTATTGGAATTGGCCCTATTCAAGATAGGATCGACCGAAGCATCGGGTGCGATGGGTACGACCGGTGCGATCGGTGCGACAGGTTCGGTGCATCAGCAACCTGCACTGCACCTGACGCACTCAACGCACCTCCGCACCTCAGCACCTGATTATGGACATACCGTACATTAAGCGGACCCTTTCAAACGGCCTCGACGTCATCGTGCACGAACATCGCCAGTTGCCGATGGTCGCGGTCAACGTCTGGTATCACGTCGGCTCCAAAAACGAGCGCCCCGGCCGCACGGGGTTCGCGCATCTCTTCGAACACTTGATGTTCGAGGGCTCCGCGCATTACGACAAAGGCTATTTTCAGCCGATCCAACAGGCCGGTGGACTGTTGAACGGATCGACCAATCCCGACCGCACCAACTATTGGGAGGTCGTTCCCACCGGCGCGGTGGATCTCGCCCTCTGGATGGAATCGGATCGCATGGGATATTTGCTCCCTGCGCTTACGAAAGAGAAGTTCGAGAACCAGCGTGACGTGGTGCTGAACGAGCGCCGCCAGAATTACGAAAATCGTCCGTATGGCCTTGCCGGCGTCGCTCTCGCGGCAGCGCTGTTCCCACCCGATCACCCCTATCATTGGCTCACCATCGGATCGGCAGACGACCTGCGCGCGTCGTCGCTGGACGAGGTGCGAGACTTTTTCTCGACCTATTACCATCCGGCCAATGCATCGCTCACCCTTGCCGGCGATGTCGACGCGGAGCGCGGCTTCGATCTCGCGGAACGCTACTTCGGTGACATCCCGGCCGGTCCTGTCCCCGCGAAGGTCGCTGCAAACGGTCGACTGCAGTCTCACGCGCGTCTCCTGCTGGAGGATCGGGTTGAGCTCGCGCGCCTCTATCTGGCGTGGCATGGCCCCGCGATGTTCGCCGCCGAGGATGCGGAGCTGGATCTTGCGGCCGACTTGATCGCGCACGGCAAAACATCGCGCTTGTACAAGCTCCTCGTCTACGAAAAACAGATCGCGACAGACGTGGTTGCGTATCAGCACTCACGCGAGCTGTCTGGCGTCTTTCAGATCGCGACCACCGCCGCGCCCGGTGTCTCGCTGGACGACTTACATACGCTCGTGCTCGACACGCTGCGCGAGCTCGCGTCCACAGGTCCGACTCCGGCCGAGCTCGAACGTGCGCGCGCGCAAACCGACGCGCAGTTTATCTACCGCCTGCAGACGATCGGCGGCTTCGGCGGCAAGTCGGATCAACTGAACGCCTACAACGTCTTCCGCGGCGATCCGAGCTACTTTGCCGCCGACCGCGCGCGCTACGAGCGGGCGACCCCCGACTCGATTGTCGCCGCACTCCGACGCTGGATCGTCGAGCGGCCGTATGTGACGCTGAGCGTCGTCCCAAAGGGTTCGAGCCACGTGGCGGTCGCGAATTCTTCCGAGGTCCGCGTTTCGTGACCGGCGTCGACCGATCGAGTCTGCCCACGCCGGGGCGGACCGACGCGTTTCAGTTCCCGCGAGTACATCGGCGCGTCCTGTCCAACGGGCTCGAAGTGCGTGTGATCGCACACCATAACGTGCCAGTGCTGTCGGCGGTGCTCCTCGTGCCGGGCGGCACCGCCGCCGATCCACCCGAGCGGCCGGGGCTCGCTGCGTTCACCGCGGATCTGTTGGATGAGGGCAGCGGTGGGCGATCGGCGCTCGACGTGTCGGATGCCCTCGCGCGGCTGGGCGCGGATCTCGACGTTGACGTCGGTCCCGACGCCATCGTGTTGTCGCTCACTACCATCACGCGATTTACCCGGCCCGCACTTTCGCTCCTGGCCGAGATGGTCGCTGCGCCGAATCTCGAGGAGAGCGACATCGAGCGTGTGCGCAAACTGCGGCTCGAGCGGCTGCGACAATTGCGCGATCACGCGCCGGCTGTTGCCGAGCGCGCGCTTGCGCGCGTTTTGTATCGCGATCACCCGTACGGCCACCTCGGGCTCGGCACCGAGCCCGCACTCGAAGCGACCAGCAGTGGCGAAGTGCGTGCGTTTCATGGCGGAGCGTTTGTGCCAGGCGGATCGACGCTGGTGGTGGTCGGCGATGCGCCGCAGGATGCGTTGTTTGCGGCCGCGGAAGATGCATTTGGCGGGTGGGTGCCGTCTCCCGGAGGCGCCAGAGTCAACCCGCACGCCGGCCTGGCGCCGCCGCCGCTGATGCCCGACGGCCGCGTCGTGGTCGTCCCGCGCCCGGGTTCTGCCCAATCTGAATTGCGCATCGCGCAGGTCTGCGCATCACGCGACACGCCCGATTACCACGCGTTGCTGCTGCTGAATATGATTCTCGGCGGACAGTTCGTCAGCCGTGTGAATCTCAATCTGCGGCAGGAGAAGGGCTACACCTACGGCGCGCGCACTGGTTTCGATCTGCGTCGCGGGCGTGGACCGTTCGTGCTGCAAACGAGTGTGCACACCGACGTGACGGCCGCCGCGATCGGCGAGTGCCTGCGCGAGCTCGCGGACATCCGCGGCCCCCGTCCGGTGACCGCCGACGAAATCGCGCTCGCGCGCGCCTCGATCACGCGCGGGTATCCACGTGGCTTCGAGACCGCCCAGCAAGTCGCGCGCGGCATGGCGCAACTGGCGCTGCACGGCTTGCCCGACACGTATTTCGAGGAGTTTGTCCCGAAAGTCGAAGCGGTGACCGACGCCGATCTGAGCCGCGTCGCGGTGCAGTATCTCGATCCGTCGCGGATGGTCACGCTCATCGTCGGCGATCACGAGCGCATCGCGTCGACTCTGGGGACACTCAACCTCGGTGAGCCTGTCGTCCTTAGTGCCGCATGAAGGCCGTCCGCTTTCACGCGCACGGCGGGCCGGAGGTTCTGCGCTATGAAGACGCCCCCGATCCGCGGCCGAGATCCGGCGACGCGATCGTCCGGGTGCGTGCGTGCGCGCTGAATCATCTGGACCTGTGGAACCGCCGTGGCATCGAACGTGTGACGTTTCAGTTTCCACACATCTCCGGCGCCGATGTCGCGGGAGAAGTGGTGTACACCGCGGACAACAGTCTGGCGCCCGGCCGTCGTGTGATGTTGCAGCCTGGTGTGTCGTGCGGCCGCTGCGACGCGTGCCTCGCCGGCCGCGACAACGAGTGCCCGCGTTACGACGTGCTCGGATCGCAGAGCGATGGCGGCTACGCCGAGCTCGTCCGCGTGCCGCTGCAGAACCTCGTCGCGATTCCGGACACCATCGGTTTTTCCGACGCGGCGGCGTTTCCGCTGACGTTTCTCACCGCCTGGCACATGCTCGTGACGCGCGCGAAGATTCGTCCCGGCGAGGACGTGCTTGTGATCGGCGCCGGCAGCGGCGTGGGGCAGGCCGCGATTCAGATTGCCTGGCTCCACGGCGCCCGCGTGTTGGCGACGGCCGGCACCGACGCCAAGCTGGCGAAGGCCCGCGAGATCGGGGCCTACGATGTGATCAACCATCACACGCACGATCTCGCCGAAGAAACGAGGCGGCTCACGAACAAACGCGGAGTCGACGTCGTGATCGAGCATGTCGGCGTTGCCACGTGGGAACGAAGCGTCAAAAGCCTTGCCAGGGGCGGGCGCGTTGTGACGTGTGGCGCCACGACCGGCTACGACGCGAAGATCAATCTGCGATTCCTCTTCGCTCGCCAGTACACGATCATGGGTTCGTACATGGGAACCAAAGCGGAGCTGCTGCGCGCGGCGCAGTTCTTTTTCACGGGGCAGCTCCGTCCCGTCGTTGACTCGACGTTCCCGCTCGAACAGGCGGCCGACGCGCAGCGCAGGCTCGAAGCGCGCGAGCAGTTTGGAAAGATCGTGTTGACCGTTTGATCGCCGGCCTGCGATCGCGGACCGACCGGTCCCGCTACAGGTACTTGAGTAGTCCACGCAACGCCTCATATAAGCGCGTCGCGAGCGTTGCTACCAGCGGCGACACCTGTCCCGAGTCGACCGATTCGGCGACAGTGATGGGATCGGTCAGCAACAGCCATATAGTGGCGCCCGCGATGACGACCGCAAGCACGCCGACGATACTGACGAGACTGAAGCTGAGGCTTCCCAGAGAGCTGGGACGAGAAGATGGAGCGTCCATTACCGCTCGAAACGGGATCTTACACCGCGTTTCATCATGTTTTGGACGCCAAACCCCGCCAGTAGGTTCCCGGGCTCCAAGCCCAGCGTCGTTTGCTTCGCGTCGGGGTTCGCAGTGATCAGCGATCAGCTTCTCGGTGTTCGAGCTGAAAGCCGAGAGCTTGTACGCCCTCCTCCGCAATTCAAGTGAACTGCGGTTAGAGATGCCGCCTCAAAAACCGTGCAAGGTAGTAGCCGTCGAGAAACTTGAATGGCGCAATTCCCGTGCTGTAGTGGCCGCACGGCAGAACGGCCACTTCCGTTGGAATCTCACGCCGGCGGAATTCGTCGATCAAGGTGCGCGACAGTTCGGCCGGGAAGGTTAGATCGTACTTGGCATAGATGAGCAGCGTCTGGCGCGTGTGATGCCGCTCGAGGTACGACCATGGACTGATCGGGCGCCACAGCTCGCGCAGGGCGTCGAGCTCGATATGCCCATCGAGTCCTGTTCTGACATGAGAAGTCGAGACGCCACGCCACACCACGTCAGCAAAAAACGGCGACACGTGATTGAGTGCCTGTGCCCGGACCAGCGGTTCGTGGGACGCGGCGAGTATGGCCAGACACGATCCGAGGCTCGTCCCGAGCAGTCCCAGACGTTCGTAACCCTGATCGCGCAACCACCACAACGCGCGCCGTACGTCGAGCACAGCCTGGCGGCACACTTGGACGGTGCGCGCGATGTTGGCGCTGACGATGTAGTCGGCGCGCGCGAGCTCGGGCGGCATGCGCCGATCGTGATAGGGCAGGCTGATGCGCAGCGCCGAGACGCCGACCCGCGCCAGCAACTCCGACAGCCCCACGTGACCCTGCGCGTCGGAATTCCACTGCGGCAGCACGACCACGGCTCGGCGGCGAGCTCCGCGCCGCTCGCGGGCAGGAAAGAAGCGGGCGTAGACGACGTTGTTTTCCGGATGCGGCGTCGCGAGCGCGCTTGGAAATGTCAGCCTGCCGTCTGCGAAATGGTAATCGCGCGTCGGCGAGGGTGTAAAGAACGCGTCGGTATCGCTCATCACCTCGTCGATCCAGGCGCGCACGCGTTCGAACGGCGGCGTGGACGGTGGATGACCGTTCGCAGGTACCCAGTCGAGTCCCCATTCGAACGGCCGAATCACGCGCGCCGTGCGGCTGCTGTCGGCGAGCCGCTGTTCCCAGGCATGAAAGAAGCGCTGAATCATGCCTGCGTTGTGAGAGCCGCCTCGATCGATCGCGCAACCCGCAACAGCTCCGCGGTATGGCCGCGCTTGCTGACGACTTGCAGTCCAACAGGCAAGCCTGCCGGTGTGGCGCCGCAGGGCAGCGACATCGCGGGATGGCTGGAGAGGTTGAACGGCTGCGTGCAGCGGAGCATCACGTTGCGAACCGGTTCGTCTCCGCCCTTGACCGGAACCGTTGCCGCCCCGATGGGGGGCGCCGGAATCGCGAGCGCCGGCAGCAGCAGCGCGTCGATGCCATCGAGCGCTTTATCGATTTCGCGGGCGAGCACTTTTCGCCCCTGCAGCGCGCGTACATAGTCCTCGGCGAGGATGTAGCGGCCCATCTCCAGCCGTAGCCGGGTGTTAGGCGTGTACGCCGCGGGTCGCTGCTCAAGCGTCGCCGCGTGATAGGTGGCGCCATCTGCGAGCACAAGATGCAGATAGACCGGCGCGATATCGGCGGCGTGTTGCAGCTCGATCTCTCTGATTCCGGCACCAGCTGTTCGCAAACGCTCGATCGCGGACAGAAACGACGCCTCGACGGCGGCGTCGATGCGATCGAGAAAGTAGCCGCCAAGCACGCCGAACCGGCACCCGCGCACGGATGTCGTGTCGATTGGCTGCGCCGGCTGACCGCGCAGGATGTCGTACATCAACCCCGCATCTTCGACCGATCGCGCGAGCGGACCAACGTGATCGAGCTGCCGGCTGAGCGGCACGACACCTTCGGTCGAGATCTCTTCCCAACCCGCTTTGAGGCCCACGAGTCCACATGCCGCCGCGGGAATTCGAATCGAACCGCCCGTGTCGGTCCCTACCGACGCGAGCGACATTCCGGTTTTCACCGCGACGGCTGAGCCGCCGCTCGACCCGCCAGGCGATCGGCTCGGATCAAGTGGATGGCGTGCGGGACCCCACCCGGAGTCTTCGTTGGTGGTGCCGAAGGCGAATTCGTGAAGGTTGGTTTTGCCGACAATCACAGCGCCGGCCTGTCGCAAATGCGAGGTGACGGGGGCATCGTGCTCGGCGATGTGCTCCGCGCGCAGACGCGAGCCAGCAGTGGTGGGCACGCCCTTCATATCGATCAGATCTTTCAAGGACAGCGGAATTCCGTGCAACGGTCCGCGATGCCTGCCGCCCGCCACGTCCTTGTCGGCCTGGCGCGCGTACGCCAGCGCCTCGTCAGCTGTTACGGTGATGAACGCGTTCAGTTCGGGTTGTAGCTCGGCAATGCGGTTCAGCGCGTCTTCGGTCAACCTCTCCGACTTCAACTCGCCGCGAGAGATGAGCGGCGCGATGGCGGTGATGGTCGGGACCTGATCGACCATCACGGCTTCTCCTCTCGTTTTCGGCCCGACGCATCGTCATTCCACGCGGCCGCGCGCAGCGCCGCCGTCGATTTGGCCAACGTTTCCAGCAACGCCGCAAGATCCGGCAACTGACGGCGATAGGCGTCCATGCGTGCATCTTCGAGCCATTGTTCGAGTGTCATGCGTTCACCGCTTGAGGGCTGCTACTGGCCGATCGGAACACACGATTGTAAGCTGTGCTCGTGCGGCACACCAAAATCATCGCAACGCTGGGGCCGGCTTCTCGCGACATCGCCACGATCGAGGCGCTCATCGTCGCGGGTGTCGACGTTTTTCGTTTGAACTTCTCGCACGGCGATACGCACGTGCACGAAGTGACGATGATGCGTGTTCGAGAGGCAGCGAAGAGTGCGGGACGGCACGTCGCGATCCTGCAGGACTTGAGCGGTCCGAAGATCCGCACGGGAGCGCTCGAGGGGCGCACGCCCCTTAAGTTGAACCCTGGCGATCGTTTCGAGATCGCCATCGGGTCGTTTCCCGGCAAACCGGGCATCGTGTCGACGACCTACGCGCCACTCGCGCGCGCGCTCAAGCCCAACGATCAGTTGTTGCTCGACGACGGCCGGATCGAGCTGCGGGTCGAATCGGTATCAGGCGATCGCATCGTCACGCGCGTGATCGATGGCGGCGAGCTCGGTGAGCACAAGGGAATCAATGCGCCGAACGTGCCGCTGCCGGCGGCCGGATTGACGGAAAAGGATGAATCCGATCTCCGGTTTGGACTCGCAGCTGGCGTCGATCTCGTCGCCATGAGTTTCGTCCAGTCCGCGAAGGACGTTGTGCGCGCGCGGCTCGTGACCGCGGACATGGGCCGCTTTCGCGTCCCGATTGTGGCGAAGGTGGAGCGGCCCGAGGCGCTCCGCTGCCTGCACGAGATCGCGGCCGCATCTGATGCCTTGATGGTGGCGCGCGGCGATCTCGGGTTGGAGTTGCCGCTGGAGGAAGTGCCACGCGTTCAGAAAGAGGTGTTGCGTGTCGGACGCGAGCGCGGCGTGCCAGTGATCGTCGCGACGCAGGTGCTGGAATCGATGGTCAACGAGCCGCGTCCGACACGGGCGGAGGTATCGGACGCCGCCGGCGCGGTAGACGCCGGAGCCGACGCGATCATGTTGTCGGGCGAAACGGCGGTTGGTGCGCATCCCGTACGCACCGTGGAAGTGCTGGCGAGCATCATTCGGCATGCCGAGGCGGTGCCGCCGATCTGGTCACTTCCGAGTCCCACGGTGGAACGGCCCGATCATCTCCCTTCGCTCTGTGATGCCGCAGTGACGCTTGCTGCTCGCGGCGGCGCGGACGTCATCGTGGCGATCACGCGAGAAGGGCGTACCGCCCGCGTGCTGGCGGCCCGCCGCCCCCAGGTGCCGATCTACGCGGCAACGAACAAGGACGAAGTGGCTCGGCGATTGTGCTTGTGGTGGGGCCTGAATCCGGTAATCGATCAGTTGGACGGAGACGCTGATCTGGTCACACGGCGAGTGCTCGAGACGTTGCGCAGCCGCGGCGGCGTCCTTCCGACACCTGCCCGCGTCGCGATCGTGAGCGCGAACCCGAACATCGAGCAGACTGGCGTCAACTTCGTTGCCATTCGGCAGTTGTAATCTGTAAGACGAATGGCCTCAGATCACGTCGCCGATCGTTGGTACTTTGCCGAGGCGGATGAGTACGCACGTCAGGCGCAGGCGCTCTACGACGCCGTGCGCTCGCACGATAACAAAGCGCTGTGGCGATTCAAGTGGCAGCACCCGCGCTTTCGCGGCAAGACGGTGAGCGCTGTCGATCCGGCCGCACTCGATTTGGCTGACGCGCAGCTCGTCGTCGCCAGCCAGCATCACTTCGCAACCTGGCCTGACTTACTGAACTTCAGCGTCGCGGTTCGAACTGTGCCGGAGGTGACCCGCTTCGAGGAAGCGGCCGACGCGGTCGTGTTCGGCAATTTGCCGGTGCTCCACTCGATGCTGCAAGCGCACCCTGAGCTCGTGCACACGCGCTCGGCGCGAAGACATCACGCCACACTGCTGCACTACGTCGGCGCGAACGGCGTCGAGGACGTCCGGCAGCGGACGCCGGCGAATGCTATCGATGTCACCAAGACGCTGCTCGACGCCGGCGCCGAGGTTGATGCGCTCGCCGACATGTACGAGAACAAGTGCACGACCATGAGCATGCTCGTGTCCAGTTGTCATCCGGCGAAGGCCGGTCTTCAGGCGGCGCTCGCCGAGACACTGCTCGATTACGGCGCGGCGCTCGACGAGGGCCCCGGCACTAAGTGGCAATCGCCGCTCTTGACGGCACTCGCTTTTGGCTATCTCGACACTGCGAAGACGCTCGCTAACCGCGGCGCGCTCGTGGACAACGTCGCCGCAGCCGCGGGTCTGGGGCGTGTTGAGGAGGTCGCACGGCTCCTCTCGCACGCCGACAGCGACAGGCAAAGCAAACACATCGCCCTCGCGCTCGCCGCGCAGCACGGGCACGTCAAAGTCGTCGAGATGTTGCTCGATGCAGGCGAAGATCCAAACCGCTTCAACCCCGAAGGCTTCCACGCACACTCGACGCCTTTGCATCAGGCGGTGGGCGCCGGGCACGAAGACGTCGTGCGTCTGCTCGTTGAGCGCGGCGCACGCTTGGACATCAAGGACACGATTTTCAGCGGCAATCCGCTCGGGTGGGCCGTCTACTGTGAGAAACCGGCGATTGCGGAGTACCTCCGGGCGCGCGGCGCTCCCGAGTGACGAAACGACCATTGATGAGGCTGCTCGCCCCAGCGCCGCGCGGAACCGAAGATTAGAAGTAGTCGTCGAACTTTTTAGGCACAATCCGCAGCAAAGAAGTCATGGCGAGCAACATTCGCGAGCGGGCGCTACTTCGATCGCAATAACCAGGTGACGTGGACACAGGTGCTGCCTATTAACACCCTGCAACCCCCCTCAACTCCGCGCGACACTGGCAACGTTGCGACCAACACTTTGAACGACATCACGATTCGTTGGGGCGCAACGGGATCGATCGAGAAACTGGGTAAATCAGCGAACAAGCAAATGAAGGGAACTGGAACGGCCAGGAGCCGTTGAGCGCCGCAAAAATGTGATGCACAACTAGATCGTCGCGGCATCGTGCACAAGCGCGCCGCGCTCGAATCGATCCGGTGCAAACAGGCTCATGTCGAACGTTTGGCTCTTGCCGAGCCGAACAATCTCCGACACGATCTTGCCCGTCGCGGGCGACATCATGAGACCGTGACCGCTGAATCCGTTTGCAAAGATCAACCCGCGCAGCGCCGGATGCTCACCAAGCACTGGGTTGTGATCTGGGGTCATCTCATAAAGCCCGGCCCACCCTTCCACATCACGCAGCTCGCGGAACACGGGAAGGCGGTGGGCAAGCGCCGGTAGAAATTCGCGGGACCACCGGCCGATGTCCGCCTCAAAGTTTTCGCCCGGAGGCTCATCCCACTTTGTGAACGCGACGATGATCCGATCTGGCTCCCCGTCTTCGACGGGATCGTCGTGTCGCCAGTGGACGCCGCCGGGATCAATCACCATCGGAAACCGATATGGCCAGCGCTGCGGCAGCGTGGCGCGGAAGAGCGTCTGGCGAACCGGCTCGATCGGTACGCTGAGGCCTGCGGCACGCGCAAGCCTGCCGGCCCACGGTCCGGCGGCGTTCACCACGATCCTCGTTGAGATCTCGCCGCCGTCGGCGAGCTGCACACCGTGAACTGCGCCGGATCTCACGATGATTCCGGTCACCTCGCCCGTGATGAACTCAGCACCGGCTTCTTCCGCGCCGCGGCGAAGCCCGAACAGCACTTGCCGGGGATTTGCATACCCATCCTCGTGTCCGAACACGCCGTACACGATGTCGTCGAGCCTGACGTCCGGCACGAGCGCCGCGAGGTCTTCCCTGGAGACCAGCCGCACGCGCGCTCCGGCGCGCTGCTCGAGCTGATAGCGATTCATCAGCGCGCCCGACGAAGCTGCCGTTGCGAGAAATAGATACCCGCGCTGCCGAAACCACGCGCGCGGCGCCCGGCCGGCGAAAGCAAAACGGGAATCGAACTCTTTCCAGAGACCGACGCTGTATTGCACCATCTGCACCGTCACGGGCGTGCAGAACTGTTGGCGGATGCCCCCCATCGCAAGGTACGCGGAAGCGCGCTGATACGTCGGATCGCGCTCGACGATGACGATACGGCCGGCGAAGCCCTCGCTACGGAGGTGCCACGCCGTGCTGCATCCCACAACGCTGCCACCGACGATGACCACGTCTGCCATAGCGGTCATGAGGGCTATGAAACAATAGCATCGTGACCAGCAAAGCACTGGATCAGGGCGGAACGAAGAATCCTCCACCCGCGGTATGGCGCTGGGCCGTGCTCGTGGCTGTCAGCGTCGCGATGTTCGGAAATTACTACGCCTATGATGCCGTGGCGCCGGTCGCCGACCTGCTGCAACGGTTGCTCGGCTTCAGCGACACGCAACTCGGCACGCTGAACGCGATCTACAGTCTGCCCAACATCGTGATGGTGCTCGTCGGCGGCATTATCATCGACCGCTTCGGCACGCGCCTCTCCACGCTGGTCTTCTCGATCATCTGCTTAATCGGCGCGCTGCTGACGGCCGTATCGCCGCTGTTCCCCGTCATGGCAGCCGGACGATTGGTGTTTGGTCTCGGCGCGGAATCGCTCATCGTGGCGGTCACCGTCGTCATCGGTCAATGGTTCGTCGGGCGTCAGCTGGGATTGGCCTTTGGCCTCAATCTCAGCATCGCGCGCGCGGGTTCGTACAGCGCGGATATGTCGACGACGTGGTTCAAACCGCTTTACGACATGGGTTGGCAGCCGCCGCTCTGGCTCGCCGCCGGCTTTGCGGGGATCTCTGTCGTTGGGAGCGCCGCGTATTACTTCCTCGAGCGAAGTGCCGCGCGCCGCTACCAGGTTGCCGCGCCCGCACCAACTGACCGAGTCGTGTGGAGCGACTTGTGGCGATTCGACCGTTCGTACTGGTACATCGTCGGGCTCTGCGTCACCTTCTATTCCGTGATCTTCCCCTTCCGCAGCACATTCGCCATCAAATACTTTCAGCACGCTCACGGTCTCTCGCTGCAGGAAGCGGGCGCGATGAACGCCTACGTTTTCCTTGCCGCGATCTTCGCGACGCCGGCGTTTGGCTTCATCGCCGATCGGGTTGCCAATCGCGCCGGGTTGATGGCGTTCGGCAGCGTCCTGCTTGCCGCGGTCTTTCCGATCCTCGCGTATACGGACCTGAGTCTGTGGGCCTCGACTGTGCTGATTGGCGTCGCGTTTTCGCTGGTACCCGCGGTGCTTTGGCCAGCGGTGCCCTACCTGGTGTCTTCGCACCGTCTCGGCACGGCCTATGGGTTGATGACGATGCTGGAGAACATCGGTATGACGGTGATCAATCTGGTCGCGGGTGCGTTGAATGACGCCTACGGCGCCGGTCCCGACAACCCCGCGGGCTACATGCCGATGTTGTGGTTGTTTTTCGCGCTCAGCCTCGTTGGATTCGTGTTTGCCGCTGCGCTACGCGCACGCGAGACGAGCGCCGAGGGACACGGACTCGAGTCGATCCGCGCGGGCAGCGCGGCGTGAGGCTTACCTCGAATTTGGCATTTTGAATTTCGTATCCCGGTTGTACGGTGTTTTTCTCAACTTGTCAGAGGCGCTCACGCAGCGACTCACGATCGAGGTAGGCCTTGAGCTCGGCGAGCGCGCGCTGCCAGCCCGCGGAGGCGACCTCGAAATAGCGCTGCCACCGAGGGCCTTCGTCTTCGCCGCTTTGCCGCACGCTCAGGCGCGTGATCTGTGCGCCGCCCTGCGTTCGGCAGCGCACCTCCAGGGCCATCGGGCCTATCGGATCGCCTTCGGGCGGCTGCCAGTAGGCCTCCGCGACGAAAAACTCGTTGCCGTCGCTGTAGTCGATCACCGTGCCGTGAAATGTTCCGCCGAGCCGCCCAAGCACGTCGTCTCTGAGGTCGGTCGATTGCCATTCCACAGCGTACGTGCCCAGCGGACGGGCGATGGTGACGGATCGAGTCACCTGCCACCATTTGGCCAGATCGTCGGCGCTGAAAAAGGCGGCCATCACCCGCTCCGGCGGCGCCTGGATGATAACCGTGTGTTCGACGCTGAGACCTGAAGGGACAGCCATTATTGGTAGAGGAGATATCGCTGCCGGAGCGCACGAAACGCCGGCACGCCTTGCTCGGCTCGTTGCGCGATCGACTCGGCGTGCTCGCCAGCGTCGATGCGCTCGCGAAACCATTTTGCGCCGGTGATGACGTCAATCGGCTGTTTGTCGTGCTCGTACTCGTACGGCGGCGGCTTCCACGCGAAGCTCGCCGGATCCGCCGCGCGCATTTCCTCGATCACCGCCCAACCTGTGAGCACCGGCTTGAACATCGCCCGGTCGAGCACGTGCAGCTGGCACCCACCGCACGCGACACGGGCGTGCTTTTGAAACGTCGGCTCGAACACAATGGGGCGAAAGTACACGCCCGGTAAGCGAAGTGCGTTCAGCGCCGCGGCAAATTTCTCTGCTTTGATCCACGGCGCGCCAACGAGCTCGAATGGACGCGTCGTGCCCCGTCCCTCGGATGCGTTCGTCCCTTCGATATGCACGGTTCCAGGAAAGACGATGGCGCTGTCGAGCGTCGGAATGTTCGGCGACGGCATCACCCACGGCAGGCCGGTGTTGTCGAAGTACATCATCCGTGCCCAGCCCTGCATGGGAACGACCTCGAGGTCCGATCCGATACCGAACTCTTCATTGAAAAGCCGCGCGAGCTCCCCGATCGTCATGCCATGGCGGGTGGGAATCGGAAAGAGGCCGACAAACGATTCGCAGCCCGGCTCGAGCGTGATTCCCTCGATCTCGATGCCGCCGAGAGGATTGGGGCGATCGCACACGATCACCTTGATGCCGTGGCGCTTACATGCGCGCATGCAGTTGGCCATGGTGTAGGCGTAAGTGTAAATGCGCGTTCCGATGTCCTGTAAGTCGATCACGAGCGTGTCGACATCGCGCAGCATGTCGGCAGTCGGCTCGCGCGTTTCGCTGTAAAGCGAGAAGAGGGGAACGCGTCGCGGGCCGCCGCCTTCAAATTCGGCGTGCGGTGTCTCGATCATGTTGTCCTGCACGTCCGAGCGAAAGCCGTGCTGCGGCCCGAACAGCGCAGTGACGTTGAGCCGCTCGTCGCCGAGCGCGAGATCGACGATGTGTCTGAGCTGCTGATCGACCGACGCCGGATTGCTGACGATGCCGACGCGGCGCCCGCGCAGGCGGCCTGAGTTGAGTAAAACTGTCGAGCCAAGCGTAACGGGCAGCATGAAACGTAGCCCTGGAATTATAGTGTTCGCGATTGATCGCCGTCCGTTGGACGGGATAAGCCATGCAGATTGCGATAGTCGCCGTGCCCTACGACGTCGGGAAGCGCAACGTTGGCACCGGCAGCGGACCGGTGCGGCTGCTGGAAGCCGGCCTCGCGAACCAGCTGCGTGAAGAGGGACACAGTGTGCGCGAAGCGAGCGTGCACCTGTCGCAGGATGCGCCCCAGGATGCGTTGATGCGCGTTATCGCGCTGCAGGATGCGCTCGGGTGGGAGATTCGTCACGCGCTGTCGCAGCGGGAGTTCCCGATCGTGCTCGCCGGCAACTGCAGTTCCGCGGTCGGCAGTCTGGCGCCGCGGCCGAAGGACGCCGGCGTGATCTGGTTCGACGCGCACGGCGACTTCAACACGCCGCAAACAACCATCACGGGCTATCTCGATGGCATGGCGCTGGCCATGGCGACGGGCCGGGCCCACGCCGAGGCCGTGGCGCGGGTGCGTAACTTCAGGCCGATTGAGGAGCAGCGCGTGTTGTTGATTGGCGCACGTGATCTCGACGACGCCGAAGCGAGAGCGCTCGACAGTTCGCAGGTTCAGCGGCTGACGGAACAGGAGATCGGCCGGCTGTCGGCGCGGCTCTCCGCATTCCCAGCCACGGCTTTCTATGTGCACGTCGATCTCGACGTGCTCGATCCGGAGTGGGTCCGGGTCAGTCGCTACGCGCCCGCCGGAGGGCTGTCGCCGCGAGCGCTTGTGTCGGCGGTGGAGGCGATCTCGCAGCGCGCCAACATCTATGCGCTCGCTATCACCGCCTACGATCCTGCGTTCGATCCGGATGGGCGCGCGCGCCAGGTCGCCTTCGACGTCGTCAAGGCGGCGGTTCCGCGCGACGCCGCACGGCAGTAGGGTGTGATCATGCTTGGTAATCGTCCTATGTCGGAATGGATCGCCCAGTATTCTGAGAGCCACCAGCACCCGGCGAACCGGCTGCTGCACACGATTGGAATTCCGATGATCGCGGCGTCGATTCTTCTCGCGATCGGTGCAGCGGTCGCCATGCCGTCGCTTCTGTGGATTGCGGGTGGCTTGTTCCTCGTCGGGTGGATCTTTCAATTCGTCGGACATGCCTTCGAGGGGAAGCCACCTGAATTCTTCAAAGCTCTCGGTTTTTTTGAGCTGAAAGCCGTAAGCTGATAGCTGAAGCCGGCGGCGATCCACGTCAATGCAGATCGGTTGCGCGAGTAGCTGATGTACTACCGCACGCTCACGAGTCCGGTTGGGCCGCTGCTGCTTGCCGGCGACGGCGGAGGCCTGCGCTTTCTACTGTTCGTGCGTGGACGGGACCGCTCGCGGCCGCGGCATGAGTGGGAACCGGATCGCGGATCGCTCGACGAAGCGGTCACGCAGCTGACGGCCTATTTCGACGGCAAGTTGCGCCGCTTCGACCTTCCACTTGCGCCCCAGGGCACACCGTTCCAGCAGCAGGTGTGGCGCGCATTGTGCGACATCCCTTACGGTGAGACGGCGAGCTACGGGATGATCGCGCGTAAGGTCGGCAATCCGAGCGCACGCGCGGTCGGCCTCGCGAACGGATCAAACCCGATCGCGATCATCATTCCCTGCCATCGCGTCATCGGCAGCGACGGATCGCTCACCGGCTACGGCGGGGGTCTGCCGATCAAGAGAGCGCTGCTCGATCTGGAGCGCGGCGAGCGCACCTTATTCAGCGCGTAACACCACCATCGGATCGACGCGCGCCGCGCGCCGCGCGGGCACGAGGCTCGCGATCATCGACACGGCGCACAGCAGCACGATCACTATCGCGAGCGTGATCGGGTCGCGAGGGTTCGTCTCGCGGAGGAAGGCGGCGAGGAGCGTCCCGACGCCGAGCGCGCCAACAACGCCAAGGGCAAGACCGAAGGCGAGCTGCACCACCGTGCGCCGCACGAACAGCCACAGCACCTGTCGGGACTGGGCGCCGAGCGCCATGCGCACACCGATCTCGTGAACACGCTGGGCCACGAGGTGAGCGGTCAACGCATAGAGACCGACCGACGCAAGAACCAGCGCCACGACCGCGAGCACTCCGAACCAGGTGCCGATAAACACGGTTGGCCATCGCGAGCGCGCCAGCGCCCGATCGAGCGTCTCTATTGCAAAGAGGGGCAGGTTGGGATCGAGGGCGCGCATTTCTTCGCGCAGTGCTCTCGCGGCGCTGCCAAGATCGCCGTTGACCAGAATGACCGCGCGCGCATCGGGATTCGGCTCCGCAGCGAGCGGCACGTACACGATCGGACGAACGAGTTCCGCCGGACCTGGCTGCGGTATCGTCCGTGCGATGCCGACGATCGTGAGCCAATCGCCCGTGTCGCGCAGGTTCGGGTCGGGCGTGCGGCTGCCGGGCGGCTGCACCGCCGCCAGCCGGATGCGCCGGCCGAGCGCACTCTGTCCCGGGAAGAACCGGCTGGCAAATCGTTGATCGACGATAGCTCCTCGCCGACCGGGCAGGCTGTCGGATACGGCAAAGTCGCGCCCCTGCGCGATCGGCAGCTTCAGCGTTTCGAAGTAGCGCCGTCCTGTGAGCACGTAGGAGACGATCGGCTGATCCGGCGCCATGCTCACGCCGTCGATCGAGAGCGCCCGCGCCGGTCCACCGAATTCGAGCGGCGCGTGACTCGCCATTGACGCCGACGAGAACATCGAGAGCCGCGTCAGCCGCTCGTCGAGCTGCTGGAGAAACTGGCGGCGATTGCCGGGTGTGCGATAACTCTGCTGCGGCAGTGTCAGTCTCATCGCCACGACGTGGGCGGCGTCGACGACGGCATCCGTGCGGAACTGCGTGATGAAGCTGCGCCACAACAGGCCGGCGCCAGTCAGCACGATCAACGTGAGCGCCAGTTCGCCGACCAAAAGGGCGCTCGTCCAGCGCCGCGCGCGACGCCCTCCTGTACCGCCGCGGCCAGTCTCCTTGAGCGTCTCGGCGGCACTCGTCTTGGAGATGTGCCACGCCGGAAGCAAACCGAAGCCGAGGGCAGAGGTCACACACAGGAGCGCGACAAAGCCATACACCATCTCGTTTGGCGTCACGATGATCCAATATGGCCGCGTTGTGCCTGGCGTGGCGCCTGCTTCGATCACCTCGAAGGCGGTGACGAGCTGATTGACGCCGTAAAGGCCGATGACAAAGCCGAGAACGCTGCCGAGAAAGGCCACCATTCCACACTCAACCAGCAGTTGCCGGATGACACGCCAGCGCGTGGCGCCGAGAGAAATACGGACCGCAATCTCCCGCGCGCGCGTGACCGAGCGCGCCAGCAGCAGATTCGCCAGATTCGCATAGGCGATAAGCAGGACAAAGGCAACGGCGCCCGCCATCGCGGTCATGATTGGCCGCGGCACGTTCGGTCGTTGATCCTTCAGCCGCTTTGCCGCGAGCGCGATGTTCGAGTTCGTCGCGGCATATGCGCGCGCAAGGCGGCTCGCGACCACTTCGAGATCGGCGCGCGTCTGCTCGAGAGACACACCGTCGCGCAGACGGGCCGTCACACCGAGATTGCGTGCGTCGCGGCGTGCGTTGGCCGCACCGGGCCATTGCGACAACGGCATCCACACCTCGGTGATGAACGGGTACTTGAAGCCCGCAGGCATGACGCCGACGACCACGGTTGGCACGCTGTTGACGCGGACTGTCCGTCCGACGACCGAGGGATCGCCCCCGTAGCGCCCCTGCCATACGGCATAACCGATGATGGCGACCGGCGGCGCGCCCGGTTCGTCATCGGCAGGCACGAAGTCACGTCCGAGAATTGGTGCGCTCCGAAGCAGCCTGAAGGTGGCGGCGCTCACATAGGTGCCTCGAAACCGTTCCGGTGCACGGTTCTCTTCGCTGATGCTGGCGAGGCCGTCGATATTTGCCGAGAGGGCGCTGAAAGATGAGGTCTGATCGCGGACGTCGCGAAAATCGGGATACGACAAACCAAGCTCGTTGCCGCGTGCGTCGAACGCGCGCACCGCAACGAGACGATCCGGTTCATCGAACGGAACGTCACGAAACACCGCAAGGTTGATCAAGGAGAACACCGTGGTGTTCACACCGATCCCGAGACCAAGCGCGATGACGGCCGCGATCGTGAATCGCCGATCTTTCGCGAGCAGCCTGGTTGCCAATTGAACGTCCTGCCACAGTCCGCCCATCGTTCTGTTCCTAGTTCTTCGCCCCCTCATCAGCGGCAGATGCCAGCGTGGCCTGCCGCATCGCTGCCGCCCCGAGCAAGCCCCCCATTCCCATTGACTCGACAGCGGTGCTCGGCACGAGCATCAGCGCGCCCTTTTCCTTGAGCCCTTCGTAGAGCATGTTCATGGCGCGCAAGTGCAGCGCCGTCGGGTTGTCGTGATACACCTTCGCTGCCTGGTGGAACGAGTTGGCGATCTCTATTTCGGCCTGGCCCAGAATGATGCGCGCCTGCTTCTCGCGCGCGGCCTGCGCTTCGCGCGACATCGCATCCTGCAGCGGGCCGGGAATCACGATGTCGCGCATTTCGACCGACGACACAGTTACGCCCCAGGGGTTCGATCGCTGGTCGATCAACTGCTGCAGCTCCGACTCGATCCGCTCGCGGCCGCGCAGCAGATCCGTGAGCGTGGTGCGGCCGATGATGTCGCGCAGCGCCGTTTGCGCCGCCCAACTCACGGCTTGCGGGTAGCTTTGCACTTCGAGCGCGGCTTTCTGCGCGTCGTGCACCATCCAAAAAAGGACGGCATCCACGTTTACCGGCACGGTGTCCGAGGTGAGGGTCTGTTCGGCCGCGAATCCTGTGGTGATGGTGCGCTGATCGATCCAGTTCGCCACCGTGTCGATGAACGGCACGATCCAGAACAGCCCGGGTCCGCGCAAGCCGGTAAAGCGGCCCAACCGCAGGACCACCGCGCGCTCCCACTGGTTGGCGACCCGCGGCGACTGCATCAGCACGAGACCGATCGCCAAAGCGACGATCAAGACCCGCGGCCCTGTGTCGAGCGCAATCGCGGCGAGCAGTCCGGCCGCGAGTGACGCGGCGAGCACGAGGATGGCGACGACGTTCAGCCGTGGACCGCGTGACGGTTCGTCACCGTCCCGCGACGAGCGCCGAATCACGATAGAGCTCATGAGTGTCCTCCCTGTCTGTGCGCCTCGAGAGCGGCAATGACTTCGTCGACGCCGAATCCAGCGCGCTCGGCGTCGGCGAGCAGGCGCGTGATGAACGTGCGCAGGCGGCGCTCGCGCTCGCGCGGCGGATGTGCCTGCGCCGGAGTGGCGCTGACGAACGAGCCGACGCCGCGGCGGGTTTCGAGCACCCGCGCTCGCTCCAACTCTGCGTACACGCGCGCGACGGTATTGGCGTTGACGCGGAGATCGACGGCCAGCTGACGGACGGTGGGGAGCTGATCGCCCGGGCGAAGGCGGCCCGCCGCGATCGCCGCGCGCAAGCCGCGCTCGAGCTGGGCGTAAATCGGCGTCGCATCGCGCGCGTCGAGGGAGACCACCGCCATTTGCACTATTGTACTAGTGCATTAATACAAACCTGTCAATCCGCACGTTCGCGAAAAGGAGTCTGACCCCTTTTGCGAGTGTCACGCACAAAAAGGGGTCAGACCCCTTTTCCCTGTTTCCGCGTACGCTAACGGCCGCGATGATCAGCCGCCGCGATTTCCTTGCTCTAACCGCCGCCCCGCTGGTCGTTCGGCCGCAGGCGCCGGGAGCAACTCGCGTGTTTCGCCACGGCGTCGCGAGCGGCGATCCGCTGAGCGATCGCGTGATCCTGTGGACCCGGGTCACGCCGGCGGCCGATCAGATCGGGGCGCTGGAGGTCTCGTGGATGCTGTCACGCGAGCCGGACATGTCTCGCCTCGTCGGGCGTGGCGTCGTACAAACGTCGGCGTTGCGTGACTACACCGTCAAGCTCGATGCTACGCAGCTCGAACCGGCGACGACCTATTACTATCGCTTCTCGGCGCGAGGCGACCAGTCGCCAATTGGGCGCACGCGCACGCTTCCGGCCCGCGGTCTCAGCCGGGTGCGCCTGGCGCTCGCGTCGTGCGCCAACTACCCGTTCGGTTACTTCAACGTCTACGCGCGCATCGCGGCCCGGCCCGATCTCGACGCCGTCCTGCATCTCGGCGATTACATCTACGAGTATGCGAATGCCAACTACGGCAATCGTCCCGGCGAGGGTGACGGCACGCCATTCGGCCGCATCCCTTTGCCCAACCGCGAGCTCCTTGCGCTCGCCGATTACCGCGCGCGCTACGCGCAGTATCGCGAAGACCTCGATCTGCAGGAAGCGCACCGGCAGCATCCGTTCATCGTGATCTGGGACGATCACGAGTTTGCCAACGACGCGTGGCGCGGCGGCGCGCAAAATCACAATGCTGGCGAGGGGCCATGGGCCTCGCGGCGGCGAGCGGCGGAGCAGGCGTGGCGCGAATGGATGCCGGCCCGCGTCACGCTTCCGAACGTTGTCCGCAGCTACCGCCGGTTCACGTTTGGTGGGCTCGCCGACCTGTTCATGCTCGACACGCGCATCACCGGACGCGATCAGCAGGCACCGGCCAAAGATGTCGCGATGATCGAGCGTGGGTCGCGGCAGCTCCTCGGCGTGGAACAGGAGCAATGGTTGTTCAGCGGCTTGCGTGAGTCGGGGCGCGCTGAGCGCACGTGGCAGATTCTCGGGCAGCAGGTGATGTTCACGCCGCAAACGCCGGTGGGTGAGCCGACGACCAATCCCGACACGTGGGACGGCTACCGTGCCGCGCGCGCACGTGTGTTGGATGCCGCCGCTGGCGCTCGGGTGCAGCACCTTGTCGTCTTCACGGGCGACGTGCACAGCTCGTGGGCTTACGACATCGCACGCGATCCGTTCAGCGATGCGAAGTATGATCCGCAAACCGGGCGCGGTGCCATTGGCACGGAGATCATCACCCCGGCCGTGTCCTCTCCGGGCATGAACCCGGAGCGCGCCGGCGCCATTCGCAGCGCCCGTCCTCACCTCAGGTTCCTCGATCCCGAGCATCGCGGCTACGCCGTGGTCGAATTCACGCGCGAGCGGCTCCAAGCCGACTGGTGGTTTGTGCCCACGGTCACCGAGCGCACGAGCGAAGAAGTGCACGCGAAGCGCCTCGTGTCGGAAGCGGCAAAACCCCATCTCGTGGAGGTCGGCTAGGTATAATCGTCTTATAGATGCAACGCACAGACGTCGGGAATCCGAACTACTACCATCGCGTTGTCGATTGTCAGTGGGCGTGTCCGGCGCACACCAACGTGCCGGAATACATTCGCCTGATCGCACAGGGCCGGTACACCGAGTCCTACATGGTCAACCGGCACTCGAATGTCTTTCCGGGCATTCTTGGGCGAACGTGTGATCGTCCTTGCGAGCCCGCGTGCCGGCGCACCCGCGTTGACGGCAAACCGGTTGCGATTTGCCGGTTGAAACGCGTCGCCGCGGATCTTAAGGACGCCGACATCAGGTCGCTTCTGCCGACCATTCCCACGAGAAAAAACGGGAAGAAGGTTGCGCTGATTGGCGCCGGGCCGGCGTCGCTGACCGTTGCCAACGATCTGATGCCGCTTGGCTATCAGGTCGCGGTTTTCGAGAAGCTGCCGCGGCCCGGCGGGCTGATGCGAATCAACATCCCGGCGTTTCGACTGCCCGAGACGGTGCTCGACGAAGAGATCGGCTACATCGTCGACATGGGCGTGGAGATGCGATACGACACCCCCGTCGAGAGCCTCAAAGCGCTGCTCGATTCGCAAGCGTTCGACGCTGTCTTTGTCGGCAGCGGCGCGCCCAAGGGCAAAGAGCTGAACATCCCCGGGCGTTACGAAACCGATCAGATTTTTATCGGCATCGAGTGGCTCGAGTCGATCCATTTCGGTCACGTCGATTCGGTCGGCAGCCGCGTGCTGATCATCGGCGTCGGCAACACCGCGATGGACTGCTGCCGCTCGGCCAAGCGCCTCGGCGCCACTGAGGTGAAGGTCATCGCGCGCAAGACGCGCAAGTACTTCAAGGCGTCGCCGTGGGAACTCGAAGACGCAGAAGAAGAAGGCGTTGAGATTCTCGAGAACCTGCAGCCGGTGCGCTTCGTCATCGAAAACGGCAAGCTCACCGGCATGGAGTTCGAGCAGTTCAAGTCGACCGAGGTCGACGGCAAGCTGCAACAGGAGGTGATCGGACGCATCACCATTCCCTGCGACTCGGTTGTGCTCGCGATCGGCCAGGACAATGCCTTTCCGTGGATCGAGCGGGATATCGGGTTGCAGTTCGACAAGTGGGACATGCCGGTGGTGGACAAAACCACGTTCATGTCCACGCGCCGGGGCGTGTTTTTCGGCGGCGATGCAGCGTTCGGACCGGCCAACATCATCTGGGCGGTGGAGCACGGGCATCAAGCCGCGATCTCGATGCACAACTACTGTCACGGCATGCCCATCGAGGATCGTCCGCCGCACGGCTCCACGTTGACGAGCACCAAGATGGGGCTGCACGAGTGGGCATACAGCAACAATTACGATCCATCGCAACGCGTGAAGATGGTGCACGTCGACATGCCGCACCGGTTCCAGAAGATGACCATCGAGGTCGAGAAGGGCTTTACGCCGGAGCAGACGGACATCGAGGTGGAGCGTTGTCTCAACTGTGACATCCAGACGCATTTCACCGATCAGCTGTGCATCGAATGCGACGCGTGCATCGATATTTGCCCTACCGACTGTCTCACCATGGTGCCGAGCGGCGATCAGCGGCAGATCGAGGCGCGGCTTACGGCGCCGCGCATCAATCCCGATCAGCCGCTGTTCGTGTCGGGACCGCTCAAGCAAACGTCGCGCGTGATGGTGAAGGACGAAGACGTTTGCGTGCACTGCGGGCTCTGCGCTGAACGCTGCCCGACCTATGCCTGGGACATGCGGAAGTTCGTAGTGCAGATTCCGTATGCGGGTGAGCTCACCACGTCCGATCCGGTTCCTGCTCGCGCTTAATCACATGGACCGCACTAACGATTTCGCGTTCAAGATCGCGACCGCCAACGGAACCGGGTCGGCGTCGGCCAACGGCCTGATCATGCAGGCCATTTTCCGGATGGGTGTGCCGGTCACCGGCAAGAACGTGTTCCCGTCGAACATCCAGGGCCTGCCGACCTGGTATGAGATTCGGGTCAGCAAGGACGGCTACAAAGCACGCACGCCCCACTTCGACCTGATGGTGGCGCTCAATCCTGCCAGTTACGCAAAAGATGTGGCCGAAGTGCGCACCGGCGGCTGGCTGATGTACGACTCGACGTGGCCGCTCGACGAGCGGTTGAAGCGCGCCGACGTCACGTATCTTGGCGTGCCGCTCGCCGACATGTGCAACAGCGCCTTCAAGGGCGTCCGCGAGCGCATCCTGATGAAGAACATCGCCTACGCGGGCGCGTTGGCCGCGCTTCTCGATATGGACACGGACATCATCCGTACGCTGCTCAACGAGAAGTACGGCGCCAAGCAGGCGCTGATGGATTCGAACAAGAAGGCCGTCGACCTCGGGTACAACTACGCCAAGGACAACTTCAATTGTCCGCTGCCGATCCATCTCGCCCGTATGGATGCGACGAAGGATTCGATTCTGATCGACGGCAACACGGCGGCCGCGCTCGGCTGCCTTTATGCCGGCGCCACTGTTGGCGCCTGGTATCCAATCACGCCGGCGACGTCGCTCATGGAAGCGTTTTCAGGGTTCTGCAAGAAGTACCGCCGGGATCCCGAATCGAAGAAGAACCTCGCGTGCATCATCCAGGCGGAAGACGAGCTTGCCGCGATCGGGATGGTGATCGGCGCGTCGTGGGCAGGCGCGCGAGCATTTACGCCCACGGCAGGCCCGGGCATCTCGCTGATGAACGAATTCATCGGCCTCGCTTACTACGGTGAAATACCAGCCGTGGTCTTCGACGTGCAGCGCACGGGCCCGTCAACCGGCATGCCGACGCGGACACAACAGGGCGATCTGATGCTCTGCGCCTATGCGTCGCACGGCGACACGCGCCACATCTGTTTGTATCCCTCGGATCCGCGCGAAGCGTTCGAGTTTGCCGTCAAGGCGTTCGACCTTGCCGATCGTTTCCAGACCCCGGTGTTTGTGTTGAGCGATCTCGACATCGGGATGAACGACTGGATGGTGGCAAAGCTCGCGTGGGACGACAGCTATCGTCCGGACCGCGGCAAGGTGCTTTCGGCCGAGGAGCTCGAGAAGATCAAAACGTTCTACCGCTATCTCGATTCCGACGGCGACGGCATTCCGTACCGCACGCTGCCTGGCACGCATCCCAAGGGTGCGTACTTCACGCGCGGGTCCGGCCATAACCGCTTTGGCGCGTACACGGAAGATGCCGAGGAGTACTCAGAAGTAATCGACCGCGTCGGACGGAAAATCCAGAACGCGACCCGGGCCGTGCCGGCGCCGCTCATCCAGCAAAAGGGCGGCGCCAGAATGGGGCTGGTGACCGTCGGTGGCTGTCACGCCGCGTGCGTCGAAGCCATGGACCTCCTTGCCAAGGAGGGCATCGCGCTCGACTTCATGCGCGTGCGCGGATTCCCGTTCGGCGACGACGTACGCAAGTTTCTCGAGTCGCACGAGATCAATTTCGTGGTCGAGCAGAACCGTGATGGACAGCTGCGCAGCCTGCTGATGCTGGAAACCGCCGTGCCGATCGAGAAGCTGGAGTCGGTGCGCTATTACGGCGGCTTCCCGATGAGCGCGCACCACGTGATTTCGGGCGTCAAGAGCCGGATAGAAAGGGCTGCGTAATGACCTACATTGCAAAGCCGAAAGTTTTCCACCCGTCGCTGCAAAAGAACGAGATCGGGCTCACTCGTCGTGATTACGAAGGCTCGATCACGACGCTTTGCGCCGGATGCGGCCACGATTCGATCACCGCCGCGATCATCCAAGCGTTCTGGGAGCTTGCGATCCCTACGCATCGCGTCGCCAAGCTGTCGGGCATCGGATGCTCCTCGAAGACGCCCGCCTACTTTCTGCGCGAAGCGCACGGCTTCAACGGCGTGCACGGCCGCATGCCGGCCCTCGCCACCGGCGCAAACGCAGCCAACGGCGATCTCACCTACATCGGCGTCTCCGGCGATGGCGACTCGCTCTCGATCGGCCTCGGGCAGATGTGCCATGCCATCCGCCGCAACGTCAACCTGCTTTACATCCTCGAGAACAACGGTGTCTACGGCTTGACCAAGGGTCAATTCTCCGCTTCCGCGGATCCCGGCTCGAAGAGCAAGAAGGGCGTGCCCAACACGATGGAGGCGATCGACGGCGTGCTGCTCGCCCTGACGCTTGGCTGCACGTTCGTCGCGCGCAGCTTCTCCGGCGATAAATCGCAGCTCGTGCCGATTCTCAAGGCCGGTCTCAAGCACAAGGGGTTTGCCTTCGTCGATGTGATTTCGCCGTGCGTCACCTTCAACGACCACGAAGGATCGACCAAGAGCTACGCGTATACGCGCGAGCACGATATCGAAGTCGTGCAGGCCGACTTCATCGGGCCGCACGAAGAAATCACCGTCGATTACGCCGAAGGCGACGTCACGAACGTCATGCTGCACGATGGCGGATGGGTGCGGCTGCATAAAGTCGCCGGCGATTACGAACCCACCGATCGCGACAAGGCCTATGCCTATATTCGCGAGCGTCAGCGCGCCGGAGAAGTGGCGACGGGACTCCTCTACATCTCACCTGAATCGCGCGACATGCACGAGCAGAGCGGCACGATCGATCGTGCGCTGGTCGACGTGCCGTACGAAAAGCTCATGCCGGGCGCCGCGGAACTGGCGCGGCTGCAGGAAGACTTCCGCTAACGCGTACCGGTTCGCGGTTCGTGCGCTTTGCGGGCTTGCAGCAACGGCGGCCTACCTGAAGCCGCTAGCGCCGCAGCATTGAGTGAAACGAACAAGCGCCGGCCAAGAAGAATGCGAGTCGGATTAGAAAACGAAGAACGAAGAATAGCGGATTACTCAGCCTGGCAACATCGCTATCGCCCTCAGCGGCGCTCCGCTGCCGCCCTTGATCTTCATCGGCAACGCAATCACGTACGCCCCCTCGATCGGCAATCGCTCGAGCGAGGTCAGGTTTTCAAACGCGGGAATGTTCTTGTCGTAGAGGACGCGATGCGATTCGTACCGCGTCGATTGTCCGTAGTCGATGCTGGCAGTGTCGATGCCGATAGCCTTGATCGGCCGATTCGCCACCAGCCATCTGGCTGCGTCAGGATGCAGCCCCGGGAAATGCAGTTTGGCGACCGCTGCCTCGCCGCGTTCGGCCGTGCCCAGGTATTTCGCGGCGTCGGGCCAATG
Organism: Acidobacteriota bacterium; assembly: GCA_046727855.1. Taxonomy (GTDB): domain Bacteria; phylum Acidobacteriota; class Vicinamibacteria; order Vicinamibacterales; family UBA2999; genus DASPWV01. The sequence continues at coordinate 6,405 of JBKPDL010000038.1, read as the reverse complement.
ACGTGAGAAGCCGGTGCGGATGAGAACGATCGCATCGGAAGCAATGGCGCCGTTCTGCTGCTCCCACCGCTGCAGATCCTCTGCGGTGACTTGATAATCAGCGTTCTTGCTCGAGGCGTCGGTCACGTCGATCACGAGTGCAGGCCCGACGAGCCGATCGAGCGGCACCTGATCGGCGGCGTTGTGCCCCTGCGCGAAGTGCAAGGGCGCATCCATGTGGGTGCCGCCGTGCTCCGACGTGAAAAAATTGTTCGACGCGTAGTAGTAGCCGGCGGGCGTCATTCCGTCAGCGACCTTCTCGAGACGAAAGGGTTCAGCCGTTGGCCAGAAGATCGCGTTGGCGTCGTAGGCGTGCGACAGATCGACGAGCTCGCCAGTAGGCCACCGGGTTGCCGGCGCGCTCGAGCACGCGCCGGCAATGAGAACAACGAACACGAGACGGCGCATCACTGCACCTACTGGCTTGTGGTGGTGCCCTCAGGCAGCGAGAACGCCAAGTACTCGCCGGAGTAGTTGCCTCCGCTGACCGCCACGATGATGTACTGTCTGCCGCCATGGCTGTATGTCATCGGCGAGCCGCTCTGCGGCGCCGGCATATAGACCGCGCCAACCTGCTGTCCGGTCTTCTTGTCGTAGGCGCGCAGCATCGCACCGCGCGGGTGCTCAGGCGTGGTCGTCACCTGCGGGTCCCCCATGATGACGAGTGTTTTTGTCACCAGCAGCCCGACGCCTGACGTTCCAGCTTGACCCGTCTTCGGAATGTTCAAGCCCTTCAACGCCGGATGATTGCGCACGTTATCCGGCGTATCGCCGTGCGGCGTTTGCCACATCAGCTCACCGCGATCGAGATCGATTGCCGCGAGGAGCCAGAACGGCGGCTTGAACATCGAAAGACCCTGCAGGTTCAGCCCTTGCGTGGCCGCGGCAGCGCCGGCAGCAGGTGCGGCCGGCGCAGCGGGTGCGGCCGGTGCCGTGCTGCGAGCTTCGCGCGCGCGCTCGGCCGTGCGCGGCGAATCGGCGGCGCAGCAGTCGCCGGGGCCCAGCACCTCGCGGAACGGAGTGCCGCCCATACCGGAGACATAGCGGATGTCGGAGAACTCCGCCGGTGGCGCGACGATGGAGCGTGTGCCGGGCAGGTTGCCCGCCGGCGCAAACGCGATGTGCAATTCGGGATCATAGCCGCCACCAGGCCAGTTGGTTGCCGTGCCCGACACCAGCGCGCCATAAAACGGGCCGTTCACGTGACCGAGTAATGGCGGGTTGTAGACGCTCGGCTCATACTTGAAGAACTTCATGCGCTCCAGCGCCTCACTGCGAAGCGCCGGCGTGAAGTCGACGAGATCGTCTGGCACCTTCACGACGTTGCGGCTGTAGCGCAACTTGTCTGGAGGATGCGGCTGCGTCGGTGCGTACCATTCGCCGGGAACGTCTCCCTTCGGCACCGGCTTCTCTTCGATCGGCCAGATCGGCTCGCCCGTGACGCGGTCGAACACATACAACCATCCCTGCTTGCTCGGAACCGCCACGACCTTTCGCGGCTTGCCGTTGACGTTCACATCAGCGACGAGCGGCGCCGATGACATGTCGTAATTCCACAGCGGATGGTGCACGAACTGGTAGTGCCACTTGCGCTGACCCGTTTTCAGATCGACGCACACCAGACTTTCCGCAAACACGTTGTTGCCGGGACGATGGCCGCCGTAATAGTCCGACGAAGGCGTCTCCACCGGGAGATACACGAGCCCGAGCTCTTCGTCGACGGTGATCTGCGTCCACACGCCGACGTTGCCGTTCGTCGCCCACGACTCGTTCTGCCACGTGTCGTTGCCGAACTGGCCCGGACGCGGAATCGTGTCGAACTGCCAGATCTGCTTGCCCGTGCGCGCATCGAACGCACGCACCAGACCTTTGGTGTTGTCGTGCGTTTCGACGGTGGCGCCTTCGCGCATCGCCGCTCCCACAACGATGATGTCTTTGACGATTAGCGGCGTGGAATGAATTCCGATCTCACCGGTTTCAAGATCGATCTGTCGTCCGCGTCCCTTCACCACGCCGACTTTCAGATCGACCACGCCTTTGTCGCCGAAGGTCGGAACCGGCTGGCCGGTCTTCGCGTTCAACTCCATCAGCCGATAACCGGTTGTGATGTAGACGATCCGCTCGTCAGCTTTACCATCGGTCCAGTACGACACCCCGCGGCCCGAGAGCTGACGCGGAGATACCGCGGCGCGTTTTCCTTCGCGCACACTGTGCACCCAGATCAACTCACCGGTTTTCGGATCGAGCGCCATCACCGAGCGCCGCGTGCCGCCCGTCGTGTAGAGCACGCCGTTGACCATGAGCGGCGTGCCTTCGAGCTTGAACTCGGGGAACGTTCCCAGGTTGTCGGTCTTGAAGCGCCACGCCACTTCGAGCTTGTTGAAGTTCGAGGCGTTGATTTGATCGAGCGGGGAATATCGCGTGCCCCTGATGTCCGCGGTGTAGTGCGGCCACTCGCCTTTGCTGGTGCTTGGCTGCCCGGCCGCCTGGCCCGACACGCGCGGCGTCGTCCACGCGAGCGCACATGCGAGCATCAGGCACGGAATCACACTCCGAGAGAGCCTCCTCGCCATCGACTGCTCCTTTTGGTAAAGAGACCAGGGAGATCCTCCAGATCAGGAGGGAGTCAACAGGGAGATCAGGGAGATCAGGAGGAAGTCAACAGGGAGATCAGGGAGATCAGAGGAAAAGCTAAAATTCTCCTTAATCTCCTCGATCTCCCTGTGGCTTCCCTCCCTGATCAGGGAGATCAGGAGGAAAGCTAAAAATTCTCCTTAATCTCCCCGATCTCCCTGTGGATTCCCTCCCTGATTTCCGCGATCCTCCCTGACCTCCCGAACGCGGATTGTAGATCGAGCCGAGCCGGTTCAGCCCCGCCGTTTCACAAAAGGCCAGAGCGCGAACGCAAACAATGGGCTGAAAAGCACCGTTTCCGTGAACGCCACTACCGCGCCATACGCGGAGAACATGGCCAGTCCAATGGGAGCGACAGGGATGGGATTGACGGGCGCAAAGTAGCGCGTGGTCTCGAAAGGCCAGAAAAGCGCGCACCCGCGCCCGCCGTTGGTGAGCGTATCGAGAAGTGGATGAGTTGCCACGACCAGGGCGGCTGCAATTCCTGTTGTGAGCGCCGACCGCGCGACTCGTCCCCGCGAAAAACGCGTCGCGAGACCAGTGAGCATTCCCACGAATATTGCAAACGCGAATGAGTGGGTTGCGCCGCGGTGTCCCCAGACGCTGCCGTACGTGACACCCAGTTGAAATCCGATCACATCGGCATCCGGCAACAGCGCCAGCGCCGACCAGAACGCCATGGCCGAAAGCGATGGCTGTGGTCGCGTATTGTCGTAGAGGCGCGCCGCCACCAGGCCGACGGCAACGTGTCCAACGCTCGCCACGCCCTTTTATTCTGCCCGCAAGCCCTCCACGGGATCCACCCGCATCGCGCGGATTGCCGGGGGAATACACGCGACCAGCGCGGCCACGAGCAGGACCAGCGCCGCTGTTGCAGTCGCGTTGGCGTCGCTTGGTGCCACCTCGTATAGGACCCGCGTCAGCGCGCGCTCGCCCAGCCGAATCAACACCACGCCGACGATGAGTCCCGCAACGACCAGGAGGAGGCTCTGGCCGAAGACGATGCTCCCGACCGACGAGGGCCGCGCACCGAGCGTGAGGCGAATCGCAAGCTCGCGCGTACGCAGCGCCACCGACCAGGAGAAGAGTCCGTAAACGCCGATCGCGGCGAGTAACGCCGCAAGCGTGGCGAAGACTACCAGAATCGTCATCAGCAATCGCGATTGGGCCGTGCCTCCCTCGAGGCGATCTCCCCAGGTTTGTGCTTTCGCCATCGGCACGCTCGGCGCCGCGTTCTTGAGCGCCGTCCGAACGGCGGCAGTCGCCGTGCTCGTGTCGGCGGCGCGCACTGCGACGAACATCTCGCGGAACGGGAATTGGCGCGCGCTGAAATAGATCGCGGGCTCCACCGTCTGACCGAGCGGGACATTCCGGATGTCCTTGACCACGCCGACGATCTCGAACGGCGTCGGGGGCAGGTGCGGCAGGCGTTGCCCCGTCGGCGGTGGCGGGCGCAGCCGCTTGAGGTTTGCGCCGAGCGGGCCAACACCCGTGACCGGCGTCAGCACCCGACGTCCGAGCGGATTGCTGCCGTTGAGGAACTTGCTGACGAACGACTCGTTGACCACCACCACCAGCGCCGCATCGGGTGTGTCGGTCGCCTGAAACGATCGTCCGCGCGTAAGCTGCGCGCCCATCGCTTCGAAGTATCCGTCGCTGGCGCTGTGATACTGCGCCTGCGGCGCGTCTTCGGTGCGCGCCGGAATCGGCTGGCCGTCGAGGACGAACGGGTTGCGCCAGCCGAAATCGAGCGGCAGGAAGTTCGCGCTGCCGGCGGCAACCACGCCCGGCTGTTGCCGGATCTGATCGAGGATGGCGGCGTGAGTGTCCGACACGCCGCGCCACGTCGGGTAACCGGCGGCGAGCTGCACCGAGGTGATCAGCACCTGCTGCGCGTCGACACCTATCGGCGTGCTGGTCATCTTGCTCACCGTGCGGACGAGCAATGCCGAACTCACCAACAGCGCGCACGCGAGCGCCACTTCGCCCGCCACAAGCACCGAGTAGAGCCGCCGCGCGCCCCGCGAGCTGCCACGTTCACCGGTGCGCAAGCCTGCGGTTACTTGTCCGCGCAGCAGCAGGAGCGCCGGCACCAGACCGAAGAACACCGTGGTTGCGATGACCACGCCAAGACAGAGCGCGAGGCTGCGCAGATCAACTCCGGCTTCCTCCAGGCGCGGAATTTGTACCGGTGTGAAATGCAGGATCAGCGGCAGCGCGCTGGCCGCGGCAGCGACGCCGACAACCGCCCCGGCGATGGAGAGGACGAAGCTTTCAGCGAGCAATTGCGTGACGAGCTGTCGCGGGGCGGCGCCGATCGCCACACGCACCGCAATTTCTCGCTGGCGTGACAGCGCGCGCGTAAGCAGCAGCGAGGCGACGTTGAGGCATCCAATCAGGAGCAGCAGCCCGACGGCGCCAAAGAGCACCATCAACGCCGGCCGGTAATAACCCAGTTGCTCGTCGAGCAGCGGCACCAGGCGCGTGCCCCAACCTTTGTTGGTGGCCGGGAACTCGCGCTGCAGGCGCAGTGCCAGCGTTTCCGTGGCGCTCTGCGCTTCGTCCAGTGATTTGCCCTCGGCAATGCGCGCCACCGCTTCCATGAAGTGCGCGGCGCGGCTGTGCTGATGCATATCCCAGCGCAGTCGCTGCCACACATCGATATCGTCCGGATAGTGGAACTTGGGCGGCATCACCCCTACGACGATGTACGGCGTGCCGTTCAATGTGAGCGGCTTGCCGATGATGCCGGGATCGGCGTTGTAGCGCGTACGCCATAACCGATCGCTGATGACCGCGATCAATTCGTTTTGCGCGAAGAGCGGTCCGCTTGCCGGAAAGCCTGCGCCGACCTGCGGCTTGACGCCGAGCACGTCGAAGACGTTGGCGCTCACCTCGATCGTGCTGACGCGAACAGGATCCTGCCCCGGATCGACGAGGTTCACCGCGGGCCGCCACCAGGCCGCGGCATCCTTGAACACTGGCAGCTCGCGGTAGTCCATGAAGTTGACGGGCGAGATCGGATCGTGTGCCAGTCCCTGTTCCTGATTCGTGTCCCACAGCGTCACGAGCCGATCCGGCGCTTCGTAAGGCAGCGGCCGCAACACGACGGCATCCACGATCGTGAACACGGTTGTTGCCGCGCCGGTGCCGAGACCGAGGACGAGCACGGTGACCAACGCAAACGTTGGATGCTGACGGAACTGACGAAAGGCGACACGAATCGCACTGGCCACGTTGAAGCTCCTTGGATTGCTGGAATCGGGATGTGAATGCCGCCGCAGACCGCTCAGCGGCGACTCCTGCAACGCCCACATCGCGCGCGCCTGCGCGTCGGCCGCCGACAGGCCATTGGCGCGGGCGGAGGTGTAGATGTCGTCGAGATGCAGCGCGAGCTCGTCCACCATGCCTTGCGGCAGATTGACACCGGTGCGCTGCGCGTGCTGCCGGACAAGCCGGCGCCACTCCGCGACATCGAAATCCTGAACGCCCACCGGATCCTCACGCGGTCTTGACGCCGGCCACCTGCACCAGCGCCGCGATAAAGCGCGCCCAATCCTCCCGCTGCGCCGCGAGCATCCGTCGCCCGCCTTCGGTGATGCGGTAATAGCGACGCCGCCGCTGGCCGGCGCGCTCGACCCAGCGCCCGCGAATCAGCCCGCGCTCCTCGAGGCGATACAGCGTTTCGTAGAGCGAGGCGAGGGTGAACCGCAGCGTCCCGCCCGAGCGATC
>JBKPDL010000037.1:0-18263 GCA_046727855.1 Acidobacteriota bacterium | reverse complement strand
CCAGACCCAGCTTGGCGAGGCCTGACGAACCGTCGGCTCAATCGATTGGTACGTGTAGGTGGTACCGCAGCATCCAGCCAGACGCGTCGGCTGCGTCTTCATGTTCCACTGGTAATACCCAATCAACTTGTTGTTCCGATTCACCTGATACGTCACCTTCCCCGACGGGTTGGTGTTCCAGGTGTCGAACTCGGCATCAAAGGCGAAGTTCGGCTGATCGATGGAGTTGAACTGACGACGATGCGCGTAGTGAAACCACGCTTTGTCCTTCTTGATTGGACCGCCGATGTTGACGTTGACGTCGTAGTACTTCAGCACCTCGTTGCTGCCGGGGCGCAAGCCGAACTCGTTGATGTGCTGTTCCGTGAGATTCGATCCCTGAAACGAGTTGTTGTAACCATCGACGTAGAACTCACCGCTGAATCGGTTGCCGCCTGACCTGCCGAGGAAGTTCGACTGCACCCCCGGTGTCGCCGCTTCGGCCCCCTGACCGGCGACGCCGAGGAACACCTCTTCGAACGACCCGTAGTCGTAATAGAAGCCGGCGCCTGACGTGCCTTCGGTTGTGTTGATCCCTTCCACCGAGGTGCGCACCTGACCGTTGAGGCCATACGCCGTGTAACCGGTTTGGGTTCCCGCGCGATTGCCGCCCACGTCGATACGGCTCATGACCACACCGGGCGTGGCGGCGAGGAGCGCCCACATATCGCGACCGTTCGGGATCGAGTTGAGCTGATCGAGCTTGAAGTTCTGCTGGATGCGCGTCGCCGACGTATCAATCACGGGCGACTCGCCGGTCACAGTGAGCGTTTCCTGGAGCGACGCAAGCGTCATCTCCACGTTGATGTTGGCGGTGAAGCCGAGCGCGATCTGTATGCCGTCGCGCTTGCTCGGCGTGAAGCCGGCAAGCTCGTAGCTGAGCGTGTAGACCCCCGGGGGCACGGCCGGAAAACGGTAGAGACCGTTTTCGTTCGTGACCTGAATCTGAGTGCCGATCATCGCTGGGCTCGATGCCGTGACGGTCACGCCTGGCAGCACCGCGCCGCTCGCGTCGTTCACACGTCCCTGAATCGTACCGGTTACGCTGGCGCCGCCGCCCTGCGCAGAGGCGGTGGCCGAAAACAGCGCCGCCATCAAAACAGCGCCAACGCTGCTGAATAGAGTCTTCATCGTCAACATCCTCCGAGGTGAGGGGATTCCTGCACGAAAGCAAACTTGCAATGGGAAGCGAAGCCGGCAGGATACAACAGATCGTTGGCTACGACTCGGGCGGTGTGACTGGTGGCGGGGCGTGTCCTGAGCGCTCAGGCGCTGATACGCTGGACGCGAATCGCGACACGAACACACCGCCGATGATGGTCGCCGCGCCGATGATTTGCGTGGTTTCGATCGGCTCGTTGAGCCAGACGGCGGCCACGATCATCGCCACGATTGGTGTCAGATTGCTGTAGATCGCCGTGCGCGAACTACCGATGCGCTGCACGCCCGTGTACCAGACGATGTATGCGAAGGCGAGCGCAAGCAGCGACGACATTGTCATGGCCAGCCAGCTCGCAGGAGAGATCGCCCGCCAATTGGTCGCGAAGAACGCGGGAGTTGCAAACAACACGTACAGCGCGGCGCCGATCACCATCGAGTAACCAGTGACGACGAGCGGCGACAAACGCTCGAGCAGCGGTTGCGACACAACGGAATACGTCGACCAGCAGAACATCCCGACAAACACGAGCACGTCGCCGAGGAATGTCGCGTTCGACCACTCAGCACGGTGTCCGACGACGACGTAAATGCCGAACAGTGAAAGTGCGGCGCCAACCCAGCGCGCGAACGGGACACGTTCGTGGCCGGCAAGCGCCGCAAGCAGTGCCACCGCAATCGGCGTTGCACCGAAGATCAGCGCCGCGTTGCTTGCGCTCGTGCGCGCCACACCGGCCACAAACGCGAGCTGATAAAGAAAGTGACCGATGATGCCGAGTAGTGCGATCCGCGTCCAATCGAGCCGCGCGCGCCGCCACGCGTCCTTCTCGCGAACAGCAATCGCGACCAGAAACACGACCGACGCGAGAATCAGGCGGAGTGCGTTGAACGAAACCTGGGGGAATTCGCGAAGCGCGAACTTGATGACCGAAAAGTTTGCGCCCCAGATAGCGACCATCACGAGCAGCAGGGTGTCGAGAGCCGTGAATCTGGAGATTTGGGGATGTGGAGATTTGGAGACGATCTGGAAATCTCGAGATTTGGAAATTTGCAGATCTGAAGATTTGGAGATTCTCCAAATCTACTCCAGATCTCTAAATCTCGAGATTCGCGGCGGCGTTAGCCGCCAAACGGCTTGATGAAGAACAGAATCAGCGTGACGAGCAGCACGTAAATCACGAGCGACTCGATCAGAACGAGACCAAGGATGAGCGCGCCGCGGATTTCGCCGGCTGCCCCCGGATTGCGTGCAATCGCTTCCGTCGCCGACGCCACGGCGCGGCCCTGACCGAGCGCGCCGCCGAACGCCGCCACCGCCAACGCAAAGCCCGCCGTGATGATCGACCACTGGACGAGGCCGCTATTCGGCGCGGCCGCCGCGGCCGCCTCCTGTGCGTACACCGGCGCAGCGCCAGCGAGGACGACGAACAGAGACATCAGGGACAACACGGACCGTCGAGTGCTCACAAAACCCTCCAAAAATCAGTTTCCGGTTGGCGGTTTCCAGTTCAAAGTTCAGCTTCAAAGTTCAAGTTCAGCGCTCGAAGTTCCAACAGGCAACTGACGGTTCAACGTCCTGCCCAACTGTTCAAATCTCAATGGAACTGATAGCTAACCTTGAACTGGCAACTGGAAACCGGGAACTTCCGTCCTACTTCCTACGCGCAGCCCGAGCGGCTTCGAACAAAACGGCGGCCGGAAACGCCGACATCCCGATCAGCAAGCCCATCGGGTGTAGTTCCAAACGGGCCATCATACCGTAGGCTGCGAGAGCGAGTATAGCATGTCTTGTGAAAAACTTCACGAGCGCAGAACCACGCGAATTCCGCCGGTTTTGGCCCTCAATCGCCCCCTCGACCATCGTGTCCACAACGCCGCGGATCGCCCAGTACGCCAGCCCGATCAGCACGCCCCCGCCCACCACACCTATCGCAAGCCGCGGCGTCGCCGGTTCGAGCAGAAAAGTCACCGCAGCCGTCGCCGCCAGGATGATCGCCGCGTCGCGCTCGACGCGTTTCAGCAGACGGGATGCGCTCACCGTTTCTGCGCAAGCTGCATGATGCGATAGACGTTTAAAATCCCCGCCGCAAGCCCAAGAAAAAACCCGAGGAACGACAGCCAGGGCTTCGTACCGAGCCACTGATCGAGCAGGTAGCCGCCGCCAAAACCGATCACCAGCGCGAAAACAAATGCGAGCCCGACCGTCATCAATTGGCCAACAAGCTGAGCGTATTCGCGCGAAATCACAGGGCGAGTCTAACGCAGCAAGGTGCGACGGCGACGCTCGCCGTAGGCGCAAAAGATGCGCTTCGGTGCACCGTGCGGAAGGTGCAAAAGGTGCGACGCGCAAGGGCGGAGGCGCAATAGATGCGCAAGATGCCGTGCGCGCCGTACCCCCGTACCCCACCCGTGCAGCCGTTCACCCGCTCTTTTCACACTTGTCGAACCTTTCGCATCTGCCGCACGCGTCCAGCTATACTTAAGCCAGTTGCCGAAGCGCCTCGGCCTGCGGATTTTCCTATGGTTCCAACAGCCGCCTTTCGAATTCTGGCCGGAGGCCTCGCTTGCAGCCTCCTCTTCGGCGCCCACCTCGCCTCGCTTGCAGCTCAGGCTCGCGAGCGGGTTCTGTACGTCAACGCCTTCGATCGCGACACGCACAAGCCTGTTGCCGACCTCGGCGTCAAGGACTTCATCGTGCGTGAAGACGGCGTGCAGCGCGAAGTGCTGCGCGTCGCGCAAGCAACTTCGCCAATGCCCGTGGCGCTTCTCATCGACAACACCCAGGCGGCCACCAACGCCATTGCCGATATTCGGCGTGCCGTCACGGCCTTTCTCAACGCTGCCGAAGGCATCGGTCCGATTGCGCTCATCGGTTACGCCGACCGTCCGACGATTCTCGTCGACTACACGACCTCGTCGAACGCGCTGCTCGACGGCGTGGGCCGGATCTTCGCGATGCCGGCCAGCGGCGCAACGCTCCTGGATGCGGTGCGCGACGCCGCTCGTGGTCTGCGCAAGCGCGAAGCGGATCGTGCGGCGATCGTCGTGATTTCAACGGAGGGGACGGAGTTCAGCACCCTCCACTATCAGCAAGTCCTCGACGCGGTGCGGGAGAGCGGCGCGGCGCTGTCTGCGGTCGTGCTGCTGAACCCGGACTCGCCGATGCTGAAGGATGAGATTCGCAATCGTGCAACGGTCCTCGATCGCGGGCCGCGTGAGCATGGCGGCATCCGGTTCGACGTGCTCGCCGCGAGCGCCTTCGAGGACCAGCTGCGCAATGTCGCGACTATCCTCAAATCCCAGTATCGTGTGGTATATGGTCGTCCTGATTCGCTCATTCCTCCAGAGCGGATCGAAGTGTCGGCCGCCGGGCCGGGTGTCGAGACGCAGGGAAGCCCGGCCCGTGGCTCGTCCGCAAAGTAAATGCGCATACTCCCGCTCGCCATCGTCGTCACAGCGCTCGTCTCGGCGCACGCGCAAACGCCGGCTAAACCGCAACAGCAGATCTTTCGCGCCGCCATCGACGTCGTGTCGCTCAATGTGACGGTGATGGATCCGCAGAATCGCTACCTGACCGACCTCTCTGAGGGAGATTTCGCGGTTTACGAGGACGGAACCAAGCAGGACTTGCTCTTTTTCAATCGCTCGAGCCTGCCGATTGCGTTCTCGCTGCTCATCGACACGAGCGCGAGCATGGAGAATCGGCTGCAGATTGCTCAGGAGGCGGCGATTGGGTTCGCACGAAAGCTACGACCGCAGGATTTCGCGCAAGTCGTCGATTTCGACAGTAGAGTCGAAATCACGCAGGACTTCACCAACAACGTCGCTGATCTGGAGCGTGCGATCCGCGCCGCCACGGCCGGCGGCTCGACGTCGCTGCACAACGCGATCTACATCTCGCTCAAAGAGCTCGCCAAGATCAAAGCGAAATCGCAAGACGAAGTGCGTCGCCGCGCCATCATCGTCTTGTCGGACGGCGAGGACACGTCGAGCCTCGTGACCTACGAAGAGGTGCTCGACCTCGCCAAGCGATCTGAGACGGCGCTCTACACGATCGGGCTGCAGCCGAGAGACGCGCCCGCATCCAAAGGGTTCCGCGAAGCCGAGTTCGTGTTGCGGCAATTGGCGCAGGAAACCGGCGGCCGCGCCTTTTTCATCCAGCGCGTCGAAGAACTCAAGGACGTCTACGGCCAGATCTCCGACGAGCTCTCGAGCCAGTACACGCTCGGCTACGCGTCGAAAAACGGGCGCCGCGATGGCTCCTGGCGCCGCGTCGTCGTGCAGGTGGCACGAACCGGAGCAGTCGCTCGCACCAAGCGCGGCTACTACGCGCCGGCGTCACACTGACGTGCAATTCGCGCTGCTCGCTGTCTACTTCTGCTCGTTTGTCGCGTATGCGCTGCACTTCGCGCGCCGCAGACCGGGGGCGGGGCGCGCCGCGACCGCACTCCTCGTCGCCGGCACGCTGATCCACACCTTTGCGATCGGGATGCAGACGATGGAGGCGGGGCACGTGCCGTTTGCGGGGGCGACACAGGCGATCTCCACGTTCGTGTGGCTGCTGGCGCTCGCGTACCTCTATACGGAAGTCACCACCGAAGAGCGCGGGCTCGGGATCTTCATCCTTCCGATCGTGGTGATCCTGCAGCTACTGCCCACGCTGCAAACACCGGACGTCGAGCCACGCTCGCCTGTGCTCGAATCGCCGCTGTTCTGGATTCACGTCTCGGCACTGCTCGGCGCGTATGCGAGCTTCGGCCTGGCAGCGGTGATCGGCGTCACCTATCTGCTGCAGTTCAAGGAGATCAAGGCGAAACACCTCGATTTCTTCTTCACCCGCCTGCCCTCGCTGCAGGTGCTCGATGTGATGAACTCGCGATCGGTTCTGATCGGCTGGCTGCTGATGACAGTGGGCCTCGCGGCGGGAGCGTTCTGGGTGGTCGAGGCGCGAGCGTCTGCCGCGACCGACCCGCGTGTGCAGGCGATGTCACTGGCCGATCCGAAGATCTTCGTCGCCATGATCACGTGGTCGGTCTACACGTTCGGGATGATCGCCCGGCGCGCGATCGGCTGGCGCGGCAAGCGCTCGGCTTATCTCTCAGCGGTGGGATTCGTCATCGTCCTGCTCAATTTCGTTCCGGTCAGCTACTTCTTGACCGACAGTCACAACTTCTGATGCAGTCAGTTCAAAGTTCAAAATTCAAAATTCAAAGTTAGTTAAAAGGGTGAAGTTATCGAGTGCCATTTCCGGCTACTTTCCACTTTCCAACTTTTCCACTCACTTTGAACTTTGAACTTTGAACTTTGAACTTTGAACTTTGAACTTGTAACTTCCGATGCACCTGCTCCTCGTTGGCGCCAGTCACAGAACCGCACCGGTTGAACTTCGCGAGCGATTGGATTTCTGCAGCCGCGGACTGGATCGCGCCGTCGCCGCATTGGCGGCGCGTCCCGCAGCACACGAGGCGGTGGTGGTGTCAACGTGCAACCGCGCGGAACTGTATGTCGCGTGCGACGATCCGGCGCCGACGTTCGAAGATCTGACTACGTTCGTCAGCGAGTTCCACCAGCTTCCCGCCGAACGCATCCGTCCACACCTGTACTCGCACGTCGATCACGACGCGGCGCGCCATCTCTTTCGCGTCGCGTCCGGTCTGGATTCGCTGGTGGTCGGCGAACCGCAGATTCTCGGGCAGGTCAAAGAGGCGTACAGCGTCGCGGCCGATGCCCATGCCACGGGCGCGCTGCTGAACAAGTTGTTTCACTGGGCATTTGCCGTCGGCAAACGTGTACGGTCGGAAACGGCGCTGGCCGAAGGCGCTGTGTCGGTGAGCTTTGCCGCAGTCAGCCTCGCGCGGAAGATCTTCGGCAACCTCCACGGCCGCCGCGTGCTGGTGATCGGCACGGGCGAGATGGGCAAGCTCACAGCCACGCATCTCAAGGCGCAGGGCATCGGCGCGCTTCAGATTACCAGCCCCACACTCGCGCATGCGCAGGAGCTGGCTGATGAAGTTGGGGGCACGGCTGCGCCGTGGGATGTGCTCGCGCAAGCACTTCGCGAGTCGGATATCGTGATCACGGCCACCGGCTCACCGACACCGATTCTGAGCAAGTCGCAGATTGCCGCGAGCATGCCGGCGAGCCGCACGCGACCGCTCTTCCTGATCGATATCGCGGTGCCCCGCGACGTCGAGCCCAACGCCGCCGACATCGAGCAGGTGTTTCTGTACAACATCGACGATCTCCAGGCGATCGTCCGCGAGAACCTCGAAAAGCGCGACGGCGAAGCGGGCCGCGCCGAGCAGATCGTCGATGACGAAGTGAAAAAGTTCGTAACCTGGCAGCGCTCGCGACAAGCGATCCCTACGGTCGTCGCCCTGCGCCAGCGCTTCGAAGCCATTCGCCTGTCGGAGCTCGAGCGGCTCGACTCGAAGCTGTCGGGCCTGCCTCCCGAAGTGCGCGGCCGCGTGGACGAGATCACACGGCTCATCATCGAAAAGCTGTTGCTGAATCCGACGGAGCAGCTGAAAACCCTCGGCGACGCGGAGCTCGTTGGCCAGTACACCGACGCGCTCAGCCGCCTGTTCGCGCTCGGCGACAAGGACAAGGATCCCGAATCATGACGCCGCTCCGGATTGGGACGCGCGGGAGTCAACTCGCGCTCTGGCAGGCGAACACCGTGGCGCGCCTGATCGCGGAGCGCACTGGCACGATTTGCGAACTATCGATCATCAGGACTGGCGGCGACGAACCACCAGATCCACCGGCCACTTCAGGCACGCCAACCCGCCCGGGCATATCCGTGAAAGCGACGTTCGTGAAGGAGATCGAGGACGCGCTCCTCGACGGACGGATCGACGCGGCTGTCCACAGCAGCAAGGATCTCTCCGCGGCGTTGCCCCAGGGATTGAGAATCGCGGCGACCTTACGACGCGAAGATCCTCGTGACGCGCTGCTGCTGCCGCACGGTGAAACGGTGGCCGACATCGCTGCTCTGGCAGGCCGTCTCGGCGCCGAGCCGCGGATAGGCACGAGCAGCGTGCGTCGCGTGGCGCAACTGAGAAGCGTTTTCGGGCGGGGCGCTTTCGTCCCGATTCGCGGCAACGTGGATACCCGTTTGAGAAAGCTCGATGCGGGCGAGTGCGACGCCTGCGTGCTGGCTTGTGCAGGACTGAAACGCCTCGGCTACTCGGCGCGTATCTCGCTGGCGCTTCCCGTGGATGTCGTTGTGCCGGCGCCTGGACAAGGCATCGTCTCGATCCAGACGCGCAGCGATCAGCCGGACGTCGCGCAGCTCGTTAGTGCGATCAGTGACTCCGACGCAATGGATGCGCTCATCGCCGAGCGCGCGATTGTCGGAGCGCTGGGCGGAGGATGTCAGATGCCGCTTGGCGCATACGCGCGCATCCACGGTGACGATCTCACCGTTATCGCGATCGTCGTCTCACCCGACGGGTGTCGTGCGATCCGCGATGAAGCCACGGGGCGACGCAAAGACGCGGTGTCGATCGGCGAGTCAATTGCGAAGGCGCTGTTGAAGAAAGGCGCCGGCGAAATCCTTGGCGCCTGAGGCCACGGAGCGCGGAGAACACGGAGGCGCTCGGCAGACACGGCCGAAGTGGCCGCGTGTTGCTTCAATCGGCGCACCGGCAATGCCGGGCGATCTGCCGAACGCGGATCCACGGCGGTTGCTCTGCGGTAATCCGCGGGTTCCCTCTCCATCCGCGGCATTCCCTCTCGGTACGTCCGTAGTTGCGGAGCCACAGTAGAATTTCGTCGTGCTGCGGCGGATCGTCTACCTCATCGGGACCGGACCCGGCGCGCCGGATTTGATCACGGCGCGCGGGTTGCGCTGCCTGGAAGCGGCCGATGTCGTGATTTACGACCGCATGGTGCATCCGCGGCTGCTCACGCTCGCGCCGGCGCATGCGGAGAAGATCGACGTCGGCAGCGCCGCGCCGGAGCGTCCGGAACAGGAAGCGATCTGTTATCTGATCGCGGAGAAGGCGACCGAGAACAAACTGATCGCGCGGCTCAAGTGGGGCGATCCGTTTGTCTTCGATCAGGGCGGCGTCGAGGCGCTGTTTCTGCACGAACAACGGATTCCGTTCGAAGTGATCCCCGGATTACCGGCGGCGCTGGCCTCGCCTGCGTATGCCGGAATTCCGGTCACCTATCCCGGCGGCGGCGACACGCTTACCTTTGTTCGTGGTCATGAGGATGAAGGGCGACAGCGCGCGCGCGTGGACTGGGCCGCGCTCGCGCGGCTTGAAGGGACCATCGTGTGCTACGCCGGGCCACGACAGTTGCCGGCAATGCTCGACGCGCTGTTGGAGCACGGCCGGCCGCCCTCCGAAAGCGCCGCGATCATCGTCAACGGCACGCTGCTGACGCAGCAAACGATGACTGGCACGCTCCAGGAGCTCGCCGAACGCATTCAGGATCAGCCGCCGCCGGGTCCCGCCACGCTCGTGGTGGGCAGCGTCGTCAGCCTGCGCGAACACTTACGATGGTTCGACGCAAGGCCGTTGTTCGGCCGGCGTGTGCTCGTGACTCGATCGCGCGATCAGGCGGGTGAGCTCGTGGAGCTGCTGGAAGCGCAAGGCGCCGAAGCGGTGGAGGCGCCGCTGATCAACGTCGTTCCGCCTGAGGATTACACCGCGCTCGACGAAGCGTGCGCGCGCGCCGGCAGCTTCGACTGGATTGTGTTCACCAGCGCGAACGGCGCCAACGCGTTCATGGATCGCCTGCTCCTGGGACCGTCTGATACGCGCTCGCTTGCGGGCACGAAATTGTGTGCGGTTGGCCCAGGCACGGCAGCGCGCTTTACGCGGTTCGGGTTGAAGGTGGACCTGATGCCAGACGATCACCGTGCCGAAGGCGTTGTGGCGGCGCTCAAGAGCACTGGCGCGCTGAGCGGCCGGAAGGTCCTGTTTCCGAAAGCCGACATCGCGCGTGATGTCCTGCCCGAGCAGCTGCGCGCCGCCGGCGCGCATGTCACGGAGGTGGTAGCGTATCGTACGGTCACGGCCGAAAGCGATGCGCATCTCTCGATCTACCGGCAGCTGCTCGACGGCCGCATCGACGTCGTGACCTTCTCGAGCGCGTCGGCAGTACGGGCGTTCATCACCATTCACGGCTCGGAGCAGGCCGTGGATCTGCTCAGCCACACGGTGGTCGCCACGATCGGTCCGGCGACTAACGATGCCGCGCATCGCTACGGTATCAACCCGCAGATCACCGCGTCGCCGTCGACAGTGCCGGCGCTCGTGGATGCGATCGTGACGCACTTTGCGAGGATCGAAGTGGCCGCGGATGAACACAGATAGAACGCAGGCAGACGCAGATAAGAACGCAGCTATGAGCACGACCAGTCGCACTCAACTTCAGTTGGCGCGTCGCCTTCGGCGTTTGCGACGTACGCCTGCGTTGCGCTCGCTCGTGCGCGAGGCGCGCCTGGCGGCGGACCAATTTATTTTGCCGCTGTTCGTCACCGAAGGGACCGGCGCGCGACGCGAAGTCAGTTCGATGCCTGGCGTTCATCAGATGTCGGTGGACGAGGCGGTTCGTGAATCCAGAGAAGCTTGGAGCGATGGCGTTCCTGCAGTGCTTCTGTTCGGGCTGCCGCCGAGTAAAGACGAGCGTGGCACCGGCGCCTACGATCCGAAGGGTCCGGTGCAGGAAGCCGTGCGCGCCATCCGCCGCGATTCTCCAAACACGGTCGTCATCACGGACGTTTGTCTGTGCGAATACACGTCGCATGGCCATTGCGGTGTGATCGTCGACGGCGATATCGCCAACGACGAGACCGTCCAATTGCTCGTCCGCTCGGCGCTGTCGCATGCTGCGGCGGGCGCGCACATCGTGGCGCCCTCGGACATGATGGACGGCCGCGTCGGCGCCATTCGCGCGGCGCTCGACGAGCGCGGGTTCGATCACGTCGCGATCATGTCGTATGCAGCGAAGTACTGCTCCGGCTTCTATGGCCCGTTTCGAGAAGCGGCGGACTCGACTCCGCAGTTTGGCGACCGCCGCAGCCACCAGATGGATCCGGCAAATGCCGCCGAAGCGCTTCGCGAGGTCGAGCTCGATATCGAAGAAGGAGCCGATATCGTGATGGTCAAGCCGGCCGGCCCGTATCTCGACATCCTGTGGCGCGTGAAGGAACGCTTTGGCTACCCAACCGCCGCGTATCAGGTGAGCGGCGAGTATTCGATGATCAAAGCCGCGGCGAAGCTTGGCTGGATAGACGAAGAACGGGCGATGATGGAATCGCTCACCGCGATTCGCCGCGCAGGAGCGGACATGATCATCACCTACTTCGCGCGCGACGCCGCACGCGTCTTGAGGAACGCACGATGAAGCGCATACTCCTGGCAGTACTGTTCTTCACAAGCGCCGTTGCGGCGCAGAATGCCCCCGTCGATCTGCTCATCACCAACGCGCGCATCGTGGATGGCACCGGCAGCCCGGCGCGCACCGGCAACATCGCGATCGCCGGCGGACGCATCACGAGCGTTGGCACCGCCTCGCCCGCCGCAACTCGGACGATCGACGCCAGGGGACGTGTCGTCGCGCCTGGCTTCATCGACATGCACTCGCATTCCGACATTCCGCTCGTCACCGACGGCAACGCGCAGAGCAAGATTCGGCAGGGCGTCACCACCGAGATCATTGGCGAGTCGGGTTCGGTCGCGCCGAGCACGGCCTACCCGGACTTCAACGCCTACTTCTCGACGCTTGAAAAGAACGGCATCTCGGTCAATCTGCTCTCCTACATCGGGCTGGGCAGCGTCCGCGAAGAGGTGATTGGCAACGATAACCGGCCGCCAACGCCGGCCGAGCTGCAGAAGATGCAGGTGATCGTGCGCGAGGCGATGAAGCAGGGCGCCTTCGGCGTTTCGACCGGCCTCATTTACCCACCCAATGCCTACGCCGATATCGAAGAGCTCGCGTCGCTCTCGCGCGTCGCGGCGCAGTCCGGCGGACTCTATGCGTCGCACCTGCGCTACGACGGCGTCAAATACAAAGAGGGACTCGAGGAGATCATCGCCATCGCCGAGCGCGCCAAGCTTCCCGGCCACATCTTTCACCTCAAGATTACCGGCGCCCGCAACTTCGGCCGCATGAAGGACGTCATTGCGCTCGTCGAAAACGCGCGCAAGCGCGGCGTACGGATCACGGCGGACCAGTATCCCTATATTGCCAGCAGCACAGGACTCACCGCCACGATCCCCGATTGGGTTGAAGAAGGCGGCTCCGCGCGCCTCGTCGAGCGACTGAAGGATCCCGCCACGCGGGCACGTATTCGCCGCGAGATGGAAGATCCGAATCCGACGTGGGAGAACCGCTATCAGTCGGCCGGCACGTGGCAGAACGTGCAGCTTGCTTCGATCGGAAGAACGCGCGGCGTGGGCGACGCAAATCAAAACCTGAATCGCAAGTACGAAGGGATGCGGGTGGCGGAAGCCGCAACTGCTGCCGGCAAGGATCCGTTCGACTTCGTATTCGATCTGCTCGTTTCGGAGCGCGGCAGCGTCGGCTGCGTGTACTTCATCATGTCCGAAGATGATCTCAAGCTCGCTCTGCAACAGTCGTGGGTGGCGATCGGCTCCGATGGCTCGGCGCTCGCCACCGAAGGACCGCTGCGATCCGGCGTGCCGCATCCGCGCAACTTCGGAACGTTCCCGCGCGTGCTCGGCCGCTACGTGCGCGAGCAGAAGGTCGTGTCGCTCGAGGAGGCGATTCGCAAGATGACGTCGCTTCCGGCGAGCATTCTCGGTTTTACGAACCGCGGCACGCTCCAGGCTGGCCAGGCCGCCGACCTGGTGATCTTCGATCCGGCCACCGTGATCGATCGCGCCACATTCGAGAATCCCTTCCAGTATTCCGAAGGAATCGCGACGGTCGTGGTCAACGGCCAAGTCGTGCTCGACGAAGGCCGCCATACCGGCGCGCGACCGGGCAAAGTCCTCCGGAAAAGCGCCACAAACTAGCCAAGGCCCTGCCCTTGATATCCGGCGAACCCCGCGGCCCTTGGCTGGTTCTTGTTGTTGGGTTGGCGCGCTCCGCGCGCCGTAGACCGTTCGTGAGGAACCCTCGTAAGGAACCGCTGTGAGGAACCCGCGTAAATCAGCAAAGCTGTTTGACCGCGCCGTGAGCGTTCTTCCCGGCGGCGTGAGTAGTCCCGTGCGGGCATTCAGAGCCGTCGGCGGCACACCACGTTTCATCGCCCGAGCGTCCGGTTCGCGCATCATCGACATCGACGGCAACAGTTACATCGACTACGTCATGTCATGGGGGCCGATGATCCACGGCCACGCGCCGTCGGGTCTCATGCGCGCGCTGGCCCGTCAAACGCGGCTCGGCACCAGCTTCGGCGCGCCAAGTCCGCTCGAGGTCGAGATGGCCGAACTCGTGCGCGATCTGATGCCCTCGATCGAGCGCGTGCGCTTCGTCAACTCGGGAACCGAGGCGACGATGAGCGCAGCGCGAGTGGCGAGAGGATTTACCAGGCGCGACAAGATCATCAAGTTCGAGGGGTGTTACCACGGGCACGCCGACGGCTTTCTCGTCCAGGCCGGCTCCGGCGCGCTGACGTTTGGCTCGCCGACGAGTCCTGGTGTGCCGGCTGGCGCCGTTGCGGCAACTCTGTTAGCGACGTTCAACGACTTGACATCGATCGAGAGGCTGACGGCCGCAAATCCAGGGGAGATTGCCGCCGTGATCATCGAGCCGGTCGCGGGGAACATGGGTGTGGTGCTTCCCGAGCCCGGCTTTCTGCAAGGCTTGCGGGCGCTCTGTGATCGCGAAGGGACGTTGTTGATCTTTGACGAGGTGATGACCGGCTTCCGCCTCGCGGCGGGCGGCGCGCAGGAGCTTTATGGGGTCAAACCGGATCTGACATGCCTTGGCAAAATCATCGGCGGGGGGCTCCCGGTCGCGGCATATGGCGGACGTGGTGATGTCATGGACATGGTGTCGCCCGCCGGTCCGGTCTATCAGGCGGGCACGCTCTCAGGAAATCCGCTGGCGATGGCCGCCGGCATCTGGTCGCTCAAACATCTCTCGCGCGGACTCTATCGCCGGCTCAGCGCCATGGGCGCCGCTCTTGCCGGCGGCCTGGCCGACGCCGCCCGCGACGCGGGCGTGCCGCTTCAGGTCAACGCAATCGGTTCGATGGTGACGCCGTTTTTCGCCGCCGAGCGGGTACGCGATTTCCGCAGCGCGACAACCGCCGACACCCCGCGTTTTGGCGCGTTTTTCAACGCCATGCTCGATCGACGCGTGTATCTGCCGCCGTCGCAGTTCGAGGCGTGGTTCCTCTCAGGCGCTCATTCGGGACGGGATATTGAGAAGACGATAGAGGCGGCGCGAGAAGCGATGAAGGTGGTCGCGCGCAGGCGCTAGACATCTCCTAAGGCTGAGAGCGTGATATTTGAAGCAAGTGTTCCTGGCGCCTAGGAGATGTCTAGCCGCTACTCGCTACTACAGCAGTCACTGCCGTGTGAAGTTGCCTCTCACCGTGAGCGGCTCGTCGAGCCGCATCCGCAGGACCGTGCCTTCAGGCAGTTCGACGTCCTGACCTTCCGTTGCCGCAACGACGCCGCCGCCGCCGATCAGGATGCCGGTGACCGCACCCTTCACGCCGCCGATGATGCCGCCGATGATGGCGCCAACCGCGGCGCCGGCGCCGATCTTCCCAGCGTCTTCCTTGTAGCCGCCGGCTTCGAGCGCCTGCGTGACTGTACCGCGAATCGGATACGTACGGCCGTTGATGCGAATCTGATCGAAAGTAAGCGCGAGGCTTCCCTTGCGGTCGATGCGACCGGCCTTCTTGACGTCGGTGACCACACCGCGGACGACCGAACCCGCGGGGATGATGGTCTGGCCGTTCTGGCGGAGGTCGACGAGCGTGGTCGCCTCGAATCGATCCTCGACCTGTGCGGTGTCGGAGCTGAGACGCGAGGCCAGGCGAACATCCAGCTCGGTTCCGCTCGGCAGCGTTCCTGGTTCGGACGCAATGGTTTCGTTGACCGAACGATCTCTGTCGCTGTAGGTGCCGCTCGTGCTACTGGAGCCACCAGTCCCGTAGCGGCTAGTGGAGTCTCCGCGCACGCGGCTGCGCAGGTTCTCGAGCCGATCGCGAACATCGATGAATTCCGCGCGCGGCACAGCGCGCTCCTTGCGCATCTTGACCTTGAGATAAACGATCTCGTCCTCCAGATCCGTCAACTCGGCCTGCAGCGACCGCGCGGCGGTGCGATCGCGCTGTCTCAACTGAACGAGGTCGGAGTTGATTTCGTCCGCCGTCTGTTGCAACTTGCTCAGATCGCTCGTCGTCATGTCCTGCGCCGCGGCCGCTGGCCCGGCCAGCGCCGCAACCGCCGCCAGCGCGACGAGCAAATGACGCACACTACGAGGCATGTTCATTCCTCCAAATAAAGACTTCGTCCCGTTGTTAGGACGCCGACACATATCTAAAGGCCGAAACTGCAAGACCAGTGCCTTGTTGGAGCATGCCGTGGGCATTCGTCCGGCGATGCAGCCGCGGATTCTTAGAGCAGGGACTAGTTCCGCCAGGGCATGAGGCGTTCGATCCAGCTGATCCGGGTCAAATCGTTGTAAATCACGGTGACCATCAGCGCCATCAGCAGGACGAAGCCGGCGAGAAACATCTTTTCCTTGACCTGCATGCTGAAGTCGCGCCGGGCCACGGTTTCGAGGGCCATGATGAGGATGTGTCCGCCGTCGAGAACGGGAATCGGCATCAGGTTGAGGAGGCCGAGGTTGAGACTGATTGACGCCATCACTGCGAAGAGCGCCACCCAGCCGGCTTGCGCGGACTCGCCCGAGATCTGAGCGATGCCGACTGGTCCCATCAATTGTCGCGGCGAAGTCGTTCCCGTGATCAGTCCGTAAAGCGTTTTCAGGATGAGGCCGGCATACCTGACGTTCTGTTGCACGCTGAGACCGAAGCCGTCGATCGGACCGGGCTTGAAAAAGCGGGACTGGTCTTGAATCTGAATACCGATCATCGGGCGGTTGTCGCGCTGCACCGGCGTCACGGTGATGGTTTGATCCTGGCCGTCACGGCGAATGACCATCGCAATCGGCTGCCCGTTGCTGTTTTTGATCGCGTCCTGCACTTGTGACGAGAAGACCATCCGCTGCCCGTTGATCGCGCGGATCTGGTCGCCGGCTTTGAAGCCCGCCTTGTCGGCCGGTTCACCCGAGACCGTCGAATCGATTGAGGGATACACGTCGGGCAGCACGCCGATGTCGCCCACGTCGTACTTCGTTGTCGCATCCGGCTTTACGGTGAGATGCTGTTCCCGCCCGTCGCGCACAATCGTGAGCGCGACGTCGCGCCTGGGTTTGGTGCCGATGGCGAGGAAGAAGGAATCCCACGTTGGCGTCTCTTCGCCGTCGACGCGCAGAACGCGATCGCCAGGCTGCAAGCCGCCGCGCGCGGCCGGGGAATCCGGCTTCACCACACCGATGACAACCGGCTGATCTTCGTACACCGGCACACGCGCGCCCTGCATCAGCACCACCCAGAGCAGGACGATGGCGAGCGCGATGTTCATTGCCGGTCCCATGATCAGGATTTGGAAGCGTTGCCACTTGGTCTTGGAGAGGAACTCGTCGGGGCTGCCGGTGCGTTGTTCTTCGGGGTTTTCGCCGGCCATCTTGACGTAGCCGCCGAGCGGGACGGCGCTGATCGCGTATTCGGTGCCGCCGCGCGTGACCTTGAACACCTTCGGGCCGAAGCCAAGCGAGAAGGTGAGCACGCGCACGCCGTGCCACCGAGCCATCAGGAAATGACCGAGCTCGTGGACGAACACGAGAACACCGAGAACAAACGCAAACGCCAGGAGCGTGGTCACAGTACTGAATCCTTGGCGATCATTTTACCGGGCGGGCCTGGACGCCCGCCACTCTACCAATCATGTCGCGCGGACCTTCAGGTCGGCGACGTGGGCGGCCGCATATTCCCGCGCCCAGCTGTCCATTTTCCGAATCTCCGCCAGCGTGTCGACGCGCTCCGGCCGATGCGCGCCCATGGTTTCGTCGATTAGCCGCGGAATTGCCGTAAACGCAAGGCGTCCCTGCAGAAACGCCTCGACCGCCACTTCGTTGGCGGCGTTGAGGACAATCGGGAGGCTGCGCTCGGCCTCGAGCGCGCGATACGCCAGCGCGAGACAGGGAAAGTCGTCCCACGCCGGCTCGTAGAATTCGAGCGATCCGCATCGCGTCAAATCGAGGAACTGTACCGGTGCATCCCAGCGCTCGGGATAGGAGAACGCGTATTGGATGGGCAGCCGCATATCGGTGATTCCCATTTGCGCAATCATCGACCCGTCACGCAGCTCCACGATCGAATGGACGATCGACTGCGGATGCACGACGACATCGATCTTCGCGGCCGGCGCGCCGAACAGCCAGTGCGCCTCGATCACTTCGAGGCCTTTGTTCATCAACGTCGCCGAATCGATCGTGATCTTCTGGCCCATCTGCCAGGTCGGGTGCTTGAGCGCATCCGCCGCGGTGACAGCCTCGAGCGTCGCGCGTTCGCGTCCGCGGAACGGCCCGCCCGAGGCGGTCAGCACGAGACGGCGAAGTTCGGACGGATCCCGGCCGTGCAGGCACTGATGGATGGCGTTGTGCTCGCTGTCGACCGGCAGAATCGCGACGCCATACTGCCGGGCCGCGTCCATGACGAGGCCGCCGGCCATGACGAGCACTTCTTTGTTGGCGAGCGCGATGGTTTTGCCCGCTTCGATCGCCGCCAAGACCGCTTCAAGCGCCGCAGTTCCCGATGAAGCGCACAACACGATGTCCACATCGGGATGGGTGGCCACGGCGATCAGCGCATCGCAGCCCGCGCCGTACGTCTTCGGCAGTCTGGAACCGAGCGCGGTGCGTAGCTCGTCGAGCGCCGCACCGGTCGCCATGGCAATCGCGCGCGGCTGGTAGCGCGCCACCTGCGCCGCAAACGCCTCGCTGTTGCCGCCGGCGGCCAACCCGACCACCTCGAGGCGATCGGCGTGCGTGTCGGCGAC
>JBKPDL010000036.1:0-64278 GCA_046727855.1 Acidobacteriota bacterium | reverse complement strand
GTGGGAAACGATTGCCGCACCGTAAACGGCTGGTTGTCGGCGGTGGTGTTCCACTCATTGCCCGTAATGCTGCCGTAGAAGATCCCGGCCCCCGCGCGCACCGCCATCCGTCCGTCGCCCCGCGGATCCCATGCAAGCCCAAGGCGGGGGGCGATGTTGTTGATGTCGGTCTGGACGATGCCGCGGCTGACGCCGGGATCGCCGGGGAAGAGCAGTCCCTCTAGTGCCGTGGGCGACACCTGCGACTTTGCGCCCGGCACGAACGCGAGCTTGCGGTTCTCGGGGTCGGTGTAAGGAAACTGCAAGTCATAACGCACGCCCAGATTGAGCGTGACGTGGGGATGGACACGGTAGTCGTCCTGCGCAAAGGCGCTGATGTAGGCGCCGTTGTCCAACTTTCGAATCGGCGCGTCCTGCGTCATCGTCGCCGGCAGACCGAGGAGGAAATCGGCATACGCGTTGCTTGTTTTACTGTTGTTGAAGGTGAACACGCCGTAGTTGTCGAGCAGCGTGTCGTGAACGATCGTTTCGTAGGATATCTCGCCGCCAAATTTGAACGCGTGATTCCCGCGCGCGAGGCTCAAGCTGTCTTTTACCGCGAAGTAGTTGCTGCCCGCGTCGGGACCGGCGATGGAGGTTTGCGCCGTGAAGTATCCGGAAACGGTGATGCGCGGGAGCGTGGGATCGCCCTGAATCTGGAAGCGCGAATTCAGGTCGCCGAGCGACGTGGTCGGGCCGTTGACGCGGGCGCCAAATTGCCGCACATAGGTGAAGCGCAATTGATTGAACATCGTCGGACTCATCGTCCACGTGTGCGTCGCATTGAGGTTGTGCTGCGTCCAGTTGAAATCGCGATCCACCCACGGGATGTTGCCACCAGTGGTGGGCATGCCCGCGATGCCAGAGAGCGGCTGTGTATCGCTGCCTTTTTGAAAGAAATAACTGACCGCGAAGCCATGGCTGTTCGACAGTGTGTGATCGAGCTTGACAGTGGCTTCGTCTGTGTCGAGCGGATCCGGACGACTGACCTCGTAAAAGTTGTTCGGCAGATTCGCCCGCGGGACGTATCGTTCCTGGATGGTCAGCGCCGCGCGATCAAGACGATCGGCAGGGATGATGTCGTTGAGAAACGGCGCATTGGTGAGCGGATCGCGCGGCTTGATCGCGGACTGCGAGAAGTCGCCCGCGCGCTCGCGGTCGGTCGGTACCACCGCGCTGTTGCGATAATAGGTTTCCTCCTGCCGCAACCCGGAGTAGCTCAGAAAGTAAAACGTTCGATCCTTTTTGAACGGACCGCCTCCAGCGGCTCCGTACTGATGCCGATCGAGCGGATCTTTGACGGCTGTTACACCGGGCGGCGCCCAGCGCTTGGCGTTCAGCGATTCGTCGCGGAAGAACTCGAACGCCGCACCGTGCAGCTGGTTTGTTCCGGACTTCGTGACCACATCCACGATGCCGGCCGGATAGCGGCCGTACTCCGCCGCGTAGTTGTTGGTGATGACGCGGAACTCCTGAATCGCCTCCGGATTGGGCGCCGGGTTGCCGGTGCCACGCAGGCCCGCGGTGTTGTTGCCGCCATCGAGCTGAAAGTTGACCGTGCCGATCTGTGCCTTCTGCGATCCGTTGACGGTCGTGAGTTGTTCGGGACCGCCGAGCGAATTGGAGTTGTCATTGCTCGTCACCCCGCCGGTAATGCTCAGCAATGAGTAGAGATCGCGGTTGACGAGCGGCAGATTCAACACATCGTTCTGGCCGACGGTGCGCGAAAGCGAGGCCGTGTTCGATTCGATCAGCGGCGAGTCAGCGACGACCGACACGACTTCGGACACGCCGCCCGGCTCGATGGTCGCGTCCACGCGCGCGTTGCGGCCGACCTCGAGGACGATGCCGCTTTGTGTAAATGTTTTGAAGCCCTCGAGCGTGACGTCCACCTTGTAATTGCCGAGCGGCAGCAGTCGCAGCGCATATTGACCCTCGGCATCGGTCGTCGCCGCGCGCGTAAATCCCGTATCGACGTTTGTCACCGTGACGGTCGCCCCGGGCACCGCCGCGCCGGAGGTGTCTTTCACATTGCCGAGAATATTTCCCGTCGGCACCTGTGCAGCGAGTGGCGTCGTCAGGAGCAGCGTGACGATCGCAGCGACGATCGTACGTCTACCCAGGCTGCCAAGGATTTCCGTTTGTTTGCGCGCGTTCATCTGTCCTCCTGCGGCTGAGCGCATGGTCGAGCAATATACGCCGAACGCTCGCTACCGGGCTCGCGTCACCTGTTACGCCACCATCCCTCGACCCGGTCACGCTCGGGACCAGTCCCTCGACTCGCTCACGCTCGGTCGGGACACGTCCGGCCGCTCGGGCGGCCCGTGCCGCTCGTGCGGGTGCGTCCGTCCTACACGAGCGCTGCTATGGCCGCTCGCCTGGCCGGCGTTGCCCTGGTTGAGTGCGTGGTCATGCGCGACGGCACGGTCGATCAGGTTCGTGTCGTGCGATCGCTCGATTCGCGATTCGGACTGGACGAAGAAGCGGTCAAGGCGGCGCGCCAGTGGCGGTTCGGGCCCGGCACGCTGGACGGGCAGCCGGTGGCCGTGCGCCTCACCATTGAGCTGTCGCTTTCAATCTACTGACGTCACGGCGCGTAGCAGCGGTCCGAGAGATCGCGAATCGACGTGACGTCCATCACCGCCATGGTGGGCGCGGATACTCGCGAACTCATGCGATTGTTCGGGTCGGCCCCCTGCGCTCCAATCACGACACGCGTGCCACCGACCTTCATGCCGACGCCTTCGTCGGACAAGTCCGACTTCTTGACCAGGCCCACAACAAGAACGCGATGGCCATTGGTGGCTTTCACCGTGTCCATCACATCGCGCTTGCCGCTCATCCGGAACTGGCGACCGATGACATCCGGCCCGCGCCGAACGCCTTCGTCCTCCGGCTCGGATGTGGCAGTGAAGATTCGACCCTTCACGCACCCGCGCGCTTCAACCTCCACCGAGTCGTTCGGGATCCGTTTGGCTTCTGGAGATTGGGCACCGGCCGCGCCCATGGTCAACGCCAGCAGCAGGGATAACGTCATACCTCACCGTCTCTCAGCCGCCGCAGCGTGTCAAGGTTCTTTACGTCCAGCGGGTCGGGCGCAATCAGATTCGGTTTGTTGCAATTCGGCGATTTTTCCGTCTCGATCAGAATCGGCAGTTCGGTGAACCGCCGATCCTGCAGCAGCCGGCGGAAAGGATCGAGCCCCAGGCAGCCCGCGCCAATATGTTCATGGCGATCGACGCGGCTGCCGCACGGCCGCTTTGAATCGTTGCCGTGAAAGACCCGCAGTCGCTCGAGGCCGACCAGTCGGTCGAACATGCCAAACGTATCCTCGTATCGCTCCGGGCTCATGATGTCATAGCCCGACGCGACGAGGTGACACGTGTCGAGGCACACACCGGCGCGTAGAGAGCCGTCGAGGTGATCGATGATGGCGGCGAGTTGCTCGAAGCGATGGCCGAGCGTGCGTCCCTGACCGGCGGTGTGCTCGAAGAGGACCATTGTTTTGCGCCGCGGCCTCGCCTTGAAGGCCAGGCGCACCGCCTCGGCGATCAGCCGCAGCGCGTCATCCTCTGAGCCCGCGGTGCAGGTGCCCGGGTGAATGACCACGCCGAGGAGTCCGAGCGCGTGCGCCCGATCGAGCTCGTCCCCGAACGCTTCGATCGAGAGCTGGCGCAGCGCGGGTATCGTGGTCGCAAGATTGATCAGATAGCTCGCATGCGACACCACTGGTCGAATGCCGGTGTCATCGATCCGCTGGCGAAACCGCTTGATCTCAGCGGGATCCAACGGCTTGTTGCGCCATTGATTCGCGTTCTTGGTGAAGATCTGCAGCGATTCGCAGCCGTGCACGGCGGCGCGATCCACCGCCTTTGAGACACCGCCCGCGACCGACATGTGGGCGCCGATGCGCATTGATCCCATCGTACAAGAGCACTGGATCATGCTCCGCCGGGCAGTGAAGACACGGGGCCTCAGCGCTGCACGCGCCCCGATGCATCTCCTTTTGCAACGCGATCGACTTCGTCCACGCTCACGCGGTTGAAGTCGCCCGGAATGGTTTGCTTGAGCGCGCTTGCCGCGACCGCAAACCGCAAGGCGGCGTCCGGCGCGCGGCCGGAGGCGAGACCGTAAATGAGGCCGGCGGCGAAACTGTCGCCGCCGCCAATGCGATCGACCAGCCGCACGTCGTAGCGCTGGCTGATGTGGAAAGTTCCGGCGGCGTTGTCCCACAAGACGCCGCTCCACCCGTTGTCGCTCGCCGACTGGCTTTCGCGCAGCGTGATCGCCACAACCGAGGGGCCGAATTCGCGCGACAGCTGCTCGGTCACCTGGCGATATCCGGCGACGTTGAGCTGCCCGCTCGTGACGTCAGTGTCGGGCACGTGCAGTCCGAGCACCGACTGCATGTCTTCTTCGTTGGCGATCACGACGTCCACATTCCGCATCAACGGCCGCATCGTCTTTTGCGCCGCGCTTTCGCTCCAGAGCTTTTTGCGAAAATTCAGATCAACGCTCACGCGAAGGCCCGCTGCCTTGGCCGCCTCGACGGCTCTGGTGGTGGACGTCGCGGCGCGATCGCCGAGAGCGGGTGTGATACCGGTGACGTGAAACCACGCGGCGCCAGAAAACACTGCTTGCCAGTTCACTTCGTCCGGATTCATCTGGCTGATCGCGGACTGCGCGCGATCGTAGATCACCGTGGAGGCGCGCTGGCTCGCGCCGTTTTCCGCGAAGTAAATGCCGACGCGTTCGCCGCCGCGCACGATGAAGTCGGTGCGCACGCCCTCGGCCCGGAGTGCGCGCACGGCGGCGTCGCCGATGGCGTGCGCCGGCAAGCGCGTGACGTAATAGCTTTCGAGGCCGAAGTGCGCGAGGCTGACCGCGACATTCGCTTCGCCGCCGCCAAACGTCGCAGAGAGTACGGGTGATTGAAAGAAGCGCTCGAAGCCCGGCGGGCTGAGACGCAGCATGATTTCACCGAACGTGACGACTTTGATCGGCATTTACCCTCAAAATTTACTGCGTGGCGCAACGTGGCGTCGAGGTAATCGCAAATGTATGGGCGAAGAATGCGCTGCTTTCAAGCGGCTCGCGCCGCTGGGCGCTTTTCACGCGGGTGAGCGCCGGGCCTAGGACCGCGCTCGCGCCGCGCGGACGTTGGCGACAATGCGGCGCGCGTTGTCGGCGATCGGAGCGTACGATCCCGAAGAAATCGATTTGGCATCGAGGAGTGCCGACCCGACACCGACGGCAACGGCGCCCGCGCGGATCCAGTCTCCAGCGTTGTCCACGGTGACGCCGCCCTCGGCGAGCGCGTCCACGACACCGCGCAGCTTGTCTGGTTCCTTCAAGCGGATGACGGCGACGACGCCACACGCTTCGATCGCGCGGGTGATGCGATCCCGTCCTGAGATCGCGGCGTCAGGCGACGGGTGCATCATGAATCCAGCGGTG
The DNA here is from genome assembly GCA_046727855.1 of Acidobacteriota bacterium. Taxonomy (GTDB): domain Bacteria; phylum Acidobacteriota; class Vicinamibacteria; order Vicinamibacterales; family UBA2999; genus DASPWV01. Next base: position 58,782 of record JBKPDL010000036.1, on the reverse strand, counting down.
CGCAGGATCTTCGTAGAGCGCGAGCTTCCGCTGTTCGCCGGCCATCGCCCAAAGATAGTAGAGGCGGTAGCCGGGCGCCGCCGACACCGGATGGTAGCCGTACGGCAGCAACACCGCGTCGCCGTCGCGGACCTGGTGGGTCACGGATTCACCGTCGTTGGTGTAGAGCACCTGCTGGCCGAAGCCCTGCGCCGGATCGATGCGGAAATGGTAGACCTCTTCGAGGCACGGTTCTCCGTTTCGGCCGTCGTGTTTGTGCGGCGGATAGCTGCTCCAATTGCCCGCCGGGTTGAAGGTCTCTCCAACCATCAAGCGTTTCGCGTGTCCGTCGCGCACGAAGATGTCGTGCACCTCGCGCAAATAGTTGCCGCGGCCGCGCGGGTTCACCACCACGTCGTCCGGTGTGATCGCGGCCGGAGCCGAGCGTTCGGACGTGGGCGCCGAAACCAGGACAGCTTCGAGCGGGGCTTCTGCGGTAACGGTCAACGCCGCCCCGGGTGGCACGTACACGGCGGTGGCGCGATCGTCGAACACATTGCTCCGCGACGCCGTCCAGCTCGCGTCGCCCACGCTGATGCGCGCGCGCCCCTGCTGCAGTACGCAGATGGTTTCCTCGCCTTCGAGGGCAAATCGTTCGCTATTTCCCGCCGACAGGCACAGCCGCCAGCTCGAAAGCTCGCGCGCGCCGTGCTCACCGCGCCGCTGCAGCGCCTGCAGCCCTTCCGCGCGCGGAATTCTGAACAACGTGTCGGAGAGCATACCGGCGCTGAACATAGCAACTGCCTGCGCCGCAGGCAAGTGGTAACCGAAGTTGGTGATTTGGCGAGCTGGTGATTTGGAGTCGATTTGGAGATTGGCCAAATCGCCAAATCGCCAAATCGCCAAATCTCGCAATCTCCACATCTCGAGATCTCCAAATTCACGATTCAGCACCGCTCTATAATCACCGCCATGGCGCGATCAGCATCCCGTGAAAAGGTGGCTGGGCCGGTTGCCGAAGGTAGCACCGAGCAGGTGGTCTCGCACGTCCGGGCGCTGATCGAGCGCGGCGCGCTCAAACCCGGCGATCGCTTGCCGGCGGAGCGCGACCTGGCGCTGCACGTTGGCGTCAGCCGTCCCACGGTTCGCGCCGGCCTGCGCGCGCTTGCCGCGATTGGCGTGGTGCAGGCGCGCCACGGTTCCGGCACCTTCATACCCTCGGGCCCGCCGACGCTCGGAAGCGAGCCGTTGAGTTTTCTCGCGGCGCTGCACGGGATTACACACGGCGAGATGTACGAAGCGCGCCGGATTCTGGAAAGCGAGGCGGCCGCGCTTGCCGCCGAACGTGCGACCAACGATCAGATTGCCGCGCTCGACGAGGAAGTGACGAACATGTTCGACGCGCTGCACGAACCGCAGATCTTTCTCGTCCACGACATCAACTTCCATCGCATCGTGGCGTCAGCATCGGGGAATCCAATCGTCGCGTCGCTCGTCGACATGGTGTCGCGGCTGTTCTACGAAAAGCGGAAGGAAACCGCCGAACGCGCCACGGACCGCAATCTGCGCGACGCCGCCGACATGCACCGGCGCATCTACCGGGCGATTCGCGAGCACGACGGCGACGGCGCGCGCACGGCGATGAACGAGCATCTCTTGCGCTCGAGCGCATACACGGCGCAGGAGCGCGACACTGGTGCTCGCGCCGCCACGCCGAAGCGTCGCGGACGTCGTTGAAGGAATTGGAGAACTAGCCAAGGGCCCTGCCCTTGATATCCGGCTAACTCCGCGGCCCTTGGCTAGTTCTTCGTTCTTCGTTCTAGCTCCGCTACCGCGAGAGAACGTCGGCGACGGGCAGAGCGTGGCCATCGAAATCGATGCGGATCGAAGGCCACCCAGGGCTCGGTGTGAGCAGTTCGTAACCGCCGTCGATCAGCAAGACCGTATCTTCCACCTTCGTCCCGGTGATGCTGGGGTTCCAGGCGAACGCCTGCCTCGCCGCGACAACCTCTTCGCAGCCGGGATGTGCGATCCACTCCCGCGAGCGGTACCCGATGGCGCCTCCCTGATGATGCTTTCGTTCCTCGCCGCGAAATCCAACGGCCTCATACGCGTTTGCTGCGATGGCGTACAGATCCGAGCCGGTGACGCCCGACCGCGTGCCCTGCAGCAGCCGCGCAAAGACCTGTGCCGTCGCGCGCGTGCGATCGCGCAGCTCGGGGCGCGGCGTGCCCGCCGTCACGATGCGCGACAGCGCCACCACGAGGCCGTGCCGCTCGGCACACACCACCACCATGACCGTGTCGTGCCACGTCGCAGCAGTTGGCACGGGATGCCGATAGCGTGCGAGCCGATCGTCGGCCGCGACGAGAATCACGAGCGGCCGTGCACCGGCCTCGCAGATGCGAGCGGATACCAGCGTGGCGATGCGTTCTTCACTCTCGCCAGGGTGCAGCGAACGGCATGCCGTGCCGAGAAGCTCGCCCATATCTCGACCCAGCGCGCGATAGCGCACGATCTCTTCGTCCACGAGCGGCACACGCCCACGCATGAGGGCGGTCTCGCTCGGTTGTGTGTCGCGCAGCGGCCAGTCGGCGCCGAGTGTCGCGCCTCGTGGAAGCAGAGACCGCGCGATATCGGCCGGCGCGGCGGGATTGGCCTGATCGTCAATCCACGGATACTCGATCGGCTCGAACGACAAGCCCGCCACGACCTCCGCCATCAACCGCGGCATTTCGATCGCATTGGCCACCGCGAAGCGGCGCGCGTCGGCGGTCACCAGCAATGCGCCTGCGCCCGTTTCGCGGCTGCCGTCAATTCTGGTGGTGCCGCCGCCGGTGAGCCAGGCGACATTGCGCTGGGTGGTGAGCAGAATGCCTCCCACGCCGGTGTCGCGCGCAACCCGTGCAACGCGCTCGACCTTCTCGTCAGTTTCCCGCTTCACACCGCCTCGCTCGGTAACATCGCGCCCCTGCGCGTGCCGAAAAAACTGGCTGTAGACTAACTCCGAAAGTGGTATATCCACTTATCCGGAGGTACGGCATGGAAGGGCTTTCGACCGAACCCAGGCCAGGCGTGACACGGAGAGAATTTGTCTCCACGACCGGCGCGGCAACTGTCGGCGCCCTCGCCGCATCGAGCCCGCTATTGGGGGCACAGGCCGCTGCGAAAAAACGTTACGCCATCGTCGGCACCGGCGTGCGCGGCATCGGCATGTGGGGCCGGCCGATCGCCGAGCGCTTTGGCGACGTCGTGGATTTCGTCGGCTTGTGCGATATCAACCCGCTGCGCGTCGAAGTCGCCAAGCGCCGCATCGGCGTGTCGTGCCCCACGTTCACCAATCTCGACGAGATGATCGCCGAGGCGAAGCCGACGCATCTCATGGTCACCACGGTAGACGCGTTTCACGCCGAGTGCATCGTTAAAGCGCTGAAGGCGGGGGTCAACGTCATCACGGAAAAGCCGATGACGATTGACGAGAAGCAGTGCCAGACGGTGCTCGACGCTGAGCGTGCATCGGCGAAGCCGATCGTGGTCACGTTCAACTATCGCTACGCGCCGAAGCATCAGAAGATCAAGGAAATCCTGATGTCGGGCGAGATCGGCACGGTGACCGGCGTCGATTTCTCCTGGTACCTCGACACCACTCACGGCGCCGACTACTTCCGGCGCTGGCACCGGCTGCGCGAGCGCAGCGGCTCGTTGTGGGTGCACAAAGCGACGCATCACTTCGATTTGATCAACTGGTGGCTCAACGCCGATCCCGTTGAAGTCACCGCTTACGGCCGGCTCGCGTTTTATGGCAAGAACGGCCCCTTCCGCAGCACCAACTGCCGCTCATGTCCGCACACCAACCAGTGCGAGTACTTCTGGGATTTGCGCAAAGACAAGCAGCTCTACGAGCTCTACGCCGAGTGCGAATCGGCCGACGGCTATCATCGCGACGGCTGCGTGTTCAAGGAAGACATCAACATCTTCGACACGATGAACGCGATCGTGCGCTACTCGACCGGCGTGCAAATGAGCTACTCGGTCAACACCTTCATGCCGATCGAGGGCTATCGGGTCGCATTCAACGGCACCAAGGGCCGCCTCGAGGTCCGCGACTACGAGCGCCAGGCCTGGGATCCGGGCGAGGAAACCGAGATGCACGTCATCGGCAACTTCGGGCAGCGCGTGAAAGTCGAAATCCCGAAGGCGACCGGCGGCCACGGCGGCGGAGACGATGTGCTGCGCAACTTGGTCTTTCGCAACATCGACGTCGTGGAGCACATGCGGCTGCCGAACTCACGGGCAGGGGCGATGTCCTGTCTGACTGGCATCGCCGCCCGTCACAGCATCGACAAGCGGCGTCCCATCAAGATCAGCGAACTGATCCGACTTACGTAGGGGCTACGAGCTGCGAACGACGAACTGAGAACGACGAACTAAAGAGCGCGTGACAAAACCCGCATCTCGCAGCGCGATTCCGTGGCAGATGTTGCCGAAGGAACTGGGCTGCGGATCTGGCATGACGTGCTGGCGGCGCTTGCGCGTCAGGCGGCAAGTAGGCATTGGGATCTGATGCACTTCGCGCTCCTGAATTGGCTCGCGCGCAACGGTGACCTCGATGTAGAGAAGAGGTTGCGCAAAGAATGGGCGTTTACGAAGACTTGTAACGGGAGCGTCCGACAAGCCCAAGGAGCGCGCCATGCCCAGCGACAGAGAACTTCTCGAGCGTTTGTACGACCGTTTCAATGCCCGCGACATGGAAGCGGCGCTTGCGACCATGTACACGGACGTCACGTGGGCCAATGGGCTGGAGGGGGGAGATGTCCGCGGGCACGACGGCGTCCGCGACTACTGGACGCGACAATGGGCAATGATGGAGTCACGCGCGGAGCCAATCGGTTTTTCGATCGGCGAGGATGGAACGGCCTACGTCGAGGTTCATGTGACCGCGCGCGATCTCAACGGAAACGTATTGTTCGACGAGAAGGCAGGCCACGTTTTCCAGATCGAGGACGGCCTGATCAGGCGCTTTGATATCCGCAAGTAGCGCTTCTCTATGCCACGGAGACGATGCTTGAGAAACTTGAACCGCCGCGGATCAAGCGGAGCGTTGACGTAGGTCGCGCCGATTTCACTACGAATCCCTGCCGCAACGTTGCTCGCCCCTCGGCGACTCAGGAACGCCGTGCTGCTCGTCCGGACCCCCGGTCCGTCCGCGTTTGAGCCAGGTGTTCGTGCATCTGGACAAAGAAGCTTCAGGGCTCATGGAGTGGGCACACGGCACGAGGTCGTTCGGCGTTGTTCTGCGGGCTAGCGGACGGTGGTCTGACGTGCGTCTTCGAGCGCACTGAGCACCTCGTCCCGGCGCCCCTCGCGGCTGTCCATGATCTTCAGCAGTGTGGCGCCGATCGGCGTCGCATCCGCTTCGACTTGCTGGCGCAGCACGGCCCACCGTCCGATTGCATCGAGCTGATGAAACTGCGGTGTGGCTTTGACCGCGCGACTGTAGTGCCGCTTCAGTATCGCGTGCTTGCGGATCGCAACAGGCTTGCTCATTGACAACTCCTTCGTGATCGTTTGTTCATGGTGCGTGAGTTGTGCCGTCCTTCTGAAAGCGTCAGTGACCACCGTGCGGTCTCAGTGCGCGTTCGCGGCAGGAACTGCAAACAGTGCGGCCGCTGCGAGAAGTGAGACGAAGGCACGTCGCTCAGCGGTCGTCTGCCTCGGGGTGCTCGGTGTCGTACAACAGTTGGCCGACTGAGCGCGTTGAACCGCAGGCTCGCGCGAGCATGAGGGCAGCCACGCCAAAAACGAGAACACCAACGCTCAGCACCAGAATCATCAGGGTTGCGCCTCCGAGCGCGCCTTCACAGTAGCCGGTCGACCAATTGCGCCGCTGTTCTGTTTTGGACAGGGCGCCTGTTCGGGATACAGTCCGGTTCGATGGGGACGGCCCGACCGCGGCCAACGCGAATACACGCGGGTCCATTCGATGTCGAGCGCTTTCTGAATTCCACCCGCATTGCGAGCCGGGTTGCCGAATTCGCGACCGGAGACCGGATTTACCGACAGGGCGACTCGGCGACCTCAGTCATGTACATCCAGGCCGGACGGGTGAAGCTATCCGTGGTGTCGGCGCGGGGCAAGGAAGCCATCGTGGGTGCGCTCGGCCGCGGCGATTTCTTCGGCGAGGGATGCCTGGCCGGCCAGACAGTGCGCATGAGCACCGCGACCGCAATGGCCGGTAGCCGGATCCTGACGATTGAACGCGGGCGCATGCGCAGGCTGCTCCAGCGTGAACCGGCGCTGTCGCAACGCTTCATCGCCTACATCCTGACCAGAAGCATCCGTGTCGAGGAAGACCTCATCGATCGGCTCTTCAACCCCGCAGAAAAGCGATTCGCCCGGGCGTTGATGTTGATGGCGCGTTACGGACGGGCCGAAGGCGACGCATGGGTGCTCCCTGCTGTGTCGCAGGAGACGCTTGCGGAGATGGTCGGGACCACGCGGCCGCGCATCAACTTCTTCATGAACAAGTTTCGCGCCCTTGGGTTCATCACCTACAACGGGGAACTCGTCATCCGCACAGCCCTGCTCAGCGTCGTTCTGCACGACTGAAAACGATCGGTCTGCCGCGGCATTCACGTCCAGGTGCATCTGTGCGAGCTACACATATCATGCGGACGCGATTACTGCAGGAAAACGGCGACCTGGCGATCGACGCCGGAGAATATGGGCAGCGGCTCAGGCGATTCTCCACGTCATGCGCAGCGACTCCAACAAATCAGCGCGCATCCCAGCGAGAGGAATGCCTCGCGAATGTCGGCCCGCTTGTCATACCGCACGCGCAGACGGCGAAACTGATTGAGCCAGGCAAACGTCCGCTCCACGAGCCACCGCGGCCTAAGCCGGCGGCCATAAAACGTTGACGTTACTGCGCCCAACGAAAGGCGTCCATGCCGCCCACTATGCTGGTTTTGTTACGCGCTCAAGTTCTTCAGAATGTCACCCTTGCGCCGATCTGAATGTCGCGCGGCTTCATCACAGTGCTCGAATCGATGTTGTTCAACTTCATGAACGATGCGCTGGTCGGCGTCAGCACCATAAAGCCCGAGCCGAAGAGGGTGTAGTTGGTGGCGTTGAGCGCCTCGATACGGACTTGTACGCGGACCCGCTCGCGGACGCGGAAGGTCTTGGTCAGCCCGAGATCGAGGAGGTGGTGGTTCATGAACCGCACATCCGGCAGCGTAGTCGGGAAGGTCCGCAGGTTTGACTGACCGAGCTGAATCTCGGTCGCCGTAAACGTGATCGGCTGGCCCGCGGCGTTGACGAACGGCTGCCGGTTCAGAGTGTAGAAGCAGGACACGTCGAGGATCGGCACGTCCACGCCGCGCACAGCGCCGTTCGACTCTTTGCCCCACTGTGATTTGAGCTCGCGCGGATCGCCGCACGCGGGGTCGTAGTAGGTATTGTTGTTGAAGACGAGCGGCTGGCCCGTCTGCCACTCGTACTTCGCGCTGAACTGCCAGCCGCCGAGAATGGAATCGATGAGCGTGTTCCAGTTGGTGCCGAAGCGGTGATCGCGGCCAAACGGCAGCTCGGTCACGCTGGCGAGCGTGACGCGGTGCGGCCGATCGGTGGCGCCGACGCGGTGCTCCGGCGCTTCCCACGGATTGAGCGGCGTCACGTCCTCACGCAGCCGCGACCACGTGTACGACGTCATCAACATGAAGCCTTGGGTGAAGCGCTTGTCGACGCGCACGATCGCGCCGTGATAGATGTTCGAGCCGCGCGAAGTTTCCATACAGAACGTGCCGTTGCCGGTGCAGATGGCGCTCGCTTCGAACTGCGGGAACTGATAGAGCAGACGACGGCGCGCGATAGTGGCGCCGTTGCTGGCAGGCGCCTCTGGCGTGAGACCCTGCAACGGATTGGCAACGAGCTGACTCAGGAACAACTCCGCTGTGGCGTCGCGGATGGGACTTGCCGTGCGGTACTGCTGCGGCACGAAGTTGAGCGTCTCGAGAATCGGCACGTTGTTGCCCTTCTGCCCGATGTAGGAGAGCTCGACGAGGAATCCGGCTGGGAATTGCTTTTCGACGCCCGCGCTGTAGCGCCAGTATTCGCCGTTCACGCGATCGGCCGGAAAGACATTCCCCGGCGCGTTGCCCAGGTTCGTGCGCAGGCCGAGCGCGGAGCCGACGGGTGCGAGCAGCGTGCCGCTCGGCACGGGATTACTGAGATTCGCGCCAAACGTCAGCCCGCTGTCGGAGGACACCGGCACCGGCGTGTTTCGCGAATACCCGAGCTGATTGATGGCGGTGTTGATGCCCGGTACGCCTTGCAGCTGGAACGGCGCGATGAACAGTCCGGCGCCGCCGCGGAGCACCGCGGTATCGGTCAGCTTGAACGTCACGCCGGCACGCGGCTGGATATTGTTGCTGTCGGCGTCCCACACGCGCGGCTGCGCGTCGGACAGATGGGTGTAACCGCCCAGCACTCGGAACTGCGACGCCGAGAGCGGCACACCAGCCGGGGGATTGGCCGCAAACTGCGCCTGCGCCTGTGCCTCGATCGGATTCGGCGAGGTGGTGTCGAACGGGCCGACGTTGCGGTGCTCGGCTTCCGTCATGCCGAGCTCGAGGTCGTAGCGCAACCCGAGATTCAGCGTCAGACGATCCGACACGCGCCAGTCGTCGTGCACGAACAGTCCGTGACCGACGACGGCGACGTCGTACGGCGCACGGGTCTCGATGAACGAGTTGTTCGACGGGAGGCCGAGCACGAACGCCGCGATGCCCTGCCCGTATTGGCTGGTCCCGGTGCTCGATGCGCGCGTATAGGTGCCGTCAAACTGATACGCGCCTGCCTGCCAACCGTTGTTCACTTCCTTCTGCCGCAGCGTGCGCCAGTCGTATCCCATTTTCATCGTGTGCGCGCCCATCGTCTTGGTGAGCGTGCCGGAGAATTGCACGTTGTAAAACGGCTGATTGCGGCCGCTGTTGAAGCCGCTCTGCTGCGCGCCGAGTGTGGCCACGCGGCCGGCGACCGTGGGCGAGCTCGACTCGATGCTGTAGCGCGGGAGCTGCCGGAATCCGCGGAAGAGCGCCGCTGTGGACGACGAATAGCCGAGCGTCGCCGGATCGATCTCGTAGAGCGGAAACAGATCGTCGTTGAAGCGCAGCCAGCTGCCCTTCACGTCGAGCACGGTCGATGGTGAGAGTACCGCGGTGTGTCCCACGGCGTAGTTGTAGTTGAAGCGATCGGTCGCGCCGCGTGTAATCTCGACGCCGTTCTGCTCGCCGGCGTAGTTGTAGCGCTCTTCGCGTCGGAAGTTGCGAATGAAGCGGCCGTAAGTACGCTGGCTCGATGCCCACTCGTGATCGATACGCGTGAGCTGCAGGTTGTACGCGTAGGTCCAGGGCTGCTCGAAGAAATAGTTCTCCGATAAGTCGGCCGCACCCGCTTGATTGGGCGGCGGAAAGTATTTCAGCACGTTGGCCGCAATCGGGTTGATGAAGTTGGACGGGATGATGTTGCCGGGGAACGGCTCGCGCACGACGACGCCGTTGACGAGCCGCGCGGTGGTCGGGTCGTAAATCTGCACCCCCATGCGCAGCAACTCGGAGAAATCGCCCGAGCGCATCGCCATCGTCGGCACGGAGTGCGTCACGGCCTCGACCGCGTCGTCCTGGAGCCGCTCGTACGAAAACATGAAGAACGTGCGGTTCTTGAAGATCGGTCCCGTCAGTGTCGCGCTGCCGCGGTTGTAGTTGCGCGGCTGTTTGCCAGTTCCCGAACGATTCGAGGCAAACAGATTCGCCGAACGGGAATCGTCGCGGTTGTTGTACGTGGCCGCGCCGTGCCACTGGTTGGTGCCGCTCTTGAGGGCAAGGTTGACGTTGCCGGCGCCGGTATGGCCAATCTGCGCGTCATAGACGACCGTTTCGACCTTGAACTCTTCGATGGCGTCCGACGGCGGCTGAATGCCGACGCGGGCCTGTGACACGACGTTGCTCGATCCGTCGATAGTGAACTCGCTGTTGATCGTTCCTGTCACCGACAGCCCGCGCAGGTTGTCATTGTCCATGGGGCGTTGCAGCGCGTACGACCGCTCGAACGTGGCGCCGGGCACGAGACGCGTCAGTCCGTAGGCGGTGCCATCGCCGAGCGGGATCTCGCTGATCAACTTGCTGTTGATGACTTGCCCCATCGACGCGGTGCCGGTCTCGAGCTGCGGCGTTTCAGCGACAACTTGAACGGATTCGCTGAGGCCAGCGGGCTCGAGCGTGAAGTCGAGCTGCAGACGATCTCCGACGCTCACCACGACGCGTTCGTTGACCGCGGTCCGAAAGCCGCTCAATTCAACGGTCACGCGATAGGTGCCCGGAATCAGGAACAACGCGCTGTACTGGCCGGTGTCATTGCTGACAGTAGTGGTTGTGGAATTGGTGCCGGTGTTGACGATGGTGACGGTGACACCGGTAGTACACCGCCTTGCGCGTCGGCGACGCGGCCGGTGATGGCACCGCGGGAGTCCTGCGCGGCCGCAACGGCCGGGACGATCAGCAGTGATACGAAAACCAAGACGTGATGCACAGCGCGCCGTGCCATACGGGATCCTCCAAAGGCAACAGGGAAATTGGTCATACCACTTGCAGCGCTCGTATTATCATAGACGCCCGCAAAGCGGAAGAGTCGAGTTGCGAATGATGCATGGAGCACTCGCAGTTCTGTCGGTCGTTGGTCTCAGCGTGATCGCGCAAGCCGTTCCAACGGCCAGAGTGAAACCCGCGCTTTCGGATCGGCGCGGCCTGGCCGATTTCGATCTCGACGGCAACGGCACGTGGACCGTTCGCGATCGCAGCCTCGTGCTCGATAAGGCCGGCGTGCCCGGCGGGCCGATTCGGCGTCCCGCAGCGCTCGCCATCCTCAAGAGCGAACCGCTGACGGATCTCACGCTCACTGCAGAAGTTCGGTCGACGGCGCCGGTGGACCTGGCGGTGCGCGACGTCCAGCTGATTGTCGGGTATCAGTCACCTACTCAGTTCTATTACGTCCACCTCGGCGCAAAGACGGATCCGGTTCACAACGGGATTTTTCTGGTGAACAACGCCGATCGCCGCCGTATCGACGAACCCACGTCGCGTCCCCGTCTGGTGGACCAGGCGTGGCACCGCGTTCGTCTCGAGCGCAACGTGACGACTGGCAGCATTCTCGTGTTCGTGGACGACGACAAGGCGCCGGCGTTATCGGCGACGGATAAAACGCTGACGTCGGGGCGAGTCGGCGTCGGATCCTTCGACGAGACCGGTGAGTTTCGCTCCATCGAAGTGACCGGACGAAAATAGTCCGGTGCACGTCGGCATCCTGGGCGGCGGCAACATCAGCACAACCCATGCGCGCGCGGCCGCGGCTGCGGGCTGCGCGGTCGCGGCCGTTTGCGGCACCAACGCCGAAAAGACGGCCGCGATTGCGCGCGAGCACGGCGCGACTCCGTACGACGATGTCGATCGTTTCTTCAGGCAGCGCCCGATGGATCTCGTTGCCGTCGGCAGTCCATCAGGTCTTCACGCCTTGCACATTGCTCTTGCCGCGCGCCATGGCCTGCACGTGCTGGTGGAGAAGCCGGTGGATATTTCCGTCGCACGCGTCGACCAGGCGATTGCCGACGCCCACACCGCCGGTGTGCGGTTGGGTGTGTTCTTTCAGGATCGACTCAAGCCGGATCTGTTACGCGTCAGGCAACTGATTCGCGAAGGGCGGATTGGTCGTCCCATTCTCGCCAGCGCGCGCGTGAAGTGGTATCGCGCGCCTGAGTATTACGCGGCGTCGAAATGGCGCGGCACCTGGGCGCTCGACGGCGGCGGCGCGCTGATGAATCAAGGCATCCACACCGTTGACATGCTGCTGTGGCTGCTTGGACCGATCGTGTCCGTCAGCGCGAGGACCGCAGCCGCACTGCATACGATTGAAGTTGAGGACACTGTGGTTGCCACACTGGAGTTTGCCGGCGGCGCCTTGGCGACACTCGAAGCAACGACCGCGGCGTATCCCGGATATCCTCGCCGTCTCGAGATCACGGGAACCGAAGGCACGCTGATCGTGGACGGCGATCAGCTTGTGTCCGCCGATCTCCGCAGGCCGCTCGGCGAGCTGCACCAGACAGCAGCGTCCGCGAACGTCAGTCAATCGTCGCCGGTGGTCGGCGACGTAGGACCGCATCGCCGCGTGTTCGAGGATTTCATCGCGGCGATTCGCTCGAACCGCGAGCCTGCCTGCAGCGGGGAAGAAGGGCGGCGCAGCGTTGCGGTGGTCGAAGCGATCTACGAATCGGCGCGAAGCGGCAAGCCTTGCGTGCCCTCACGGTAGTGGCGATCGGGAAGGCTTCGCAAACGCTCGGCCGCGCCTTCCGCAGTAAGGTCGCGCTGGGGTGTTCCGAGCATCTCGTATCCCACCATGAACTTCCTGATTGTGGCGGACCGCAGGACCGGGGGATAGACGTGCGCGTGCAGCCGCCAGTGCCGCGCATCCGCCATATGCGCCGGCCTGAGGTGAAAGCCCATCGAGTACGCACACGACGATTCAAACAGGTTGTCGTAGCGCGTCAGCAAACGTTTCAACAGATCCGCGAGGCCATCCCTTCCGGCGTCGGTCAGTTCACTGAAATCGGTGACACGGTGTTTCGCGATCAGCATCGTCTCGAAAGGCCATAGCGCCCAGAACGGTACCAGCGCCGTAAAGTGCGCGTTCTCGCACACCATGCGCTCGCCGCGTTGCTGTTCGATAGCGAGGTAGTCGCCGAGCAGATCCGAACCGTAGCCGTCGAAATGGCGCTGCAGATTCGCGTGCTCCTTCATGACTTCGTTTGGCAAATGGGCCGTTGCCCAAATCTGGCAGTGGGGATGTGGATTGCTCGCGCCCATGATGGCGCCGCGGTTTTCAAACACCTGCACGTATTGGATGCCGGGCGTTTGCGCGATTTCGGCGGCCTGCCCGGTCCAGACGTCGATCACCTGCCGGATCTCGGACCGCGACATCCGCGCGAGCGTCAGATCATGCCGGGGCGAAAAGCAAACCACTCGACAGATGCCGGGTTCACCGGTCGCGACGAGGAGCTCGTGATCGGAAAAACTGTCGCGCGTCGTGTCTGGCCGGAGCGCGGGGAAGTCGTTGTCGAAGACGAAGACCGATCGATAGGCAGGGTTCGCTTGGCCGTTCGCGCGCACATTGCCGGGACACATGTAACACGCGGGGTCGAACTCGGCAATGGATTCGACAGGTGTGGTGTCGACGTGTCCTTGCCACGGCCGAGCGGCGCGGTGCGGCGACACCAGCACCCAATCACCTGTCAGCGGATTGAGCCGTCGATGCACGTCGGAGCGCAAGTCGAGAGAACTCATACTGTGTACACGTCCGGTCGAACGTTCGTCCGTAGTTGATATTCCGCCGTAATTCGCTCGCAGAACGCCGTCAAGGCTTCGCTCGCGACGAGATTCACCGTACATCCGCCGAAGCCACCGCCCGTCATGCGTGCGCCCTTCGCGCCCGGAATGTCACCCGCCAACTCGACGAGCGCATCGAGCTCACTGCAGCTCACTTCGAAATCGCCGCGTAATGACTCGTGCGATTCGTGCATCACGCGGCCGATCGTGTTGAAGTCGCCGCGCGGCAGCGCCGGCGCCATGGCAAGAACGCGCGCGTTTTCTGAAATGACGTGGCGCGCGCGCCGCAGTTGTCCTGGCGTGAGCACGTCGCGGTGCTGCTCGAGATCTGCGGCCGTCACATCACGCAACGCGCGCACGTGCGGTGTCCTGGTCGCCATCGCGCGCGCGGCCGCTTCGCAGTCCGCGCGCCGGGCGTTGTATTCGCCCGCGGCAACCGAGTGGCGCACCATGCTGTTGCAGACGACGACGCGCACATCTGACGGAAGCGGGATGAGCGAGTAGTCGAGCGAGCGGCAATCGAGAAGAAGTGCGTGACCGGGCGCGCCGTGCAGAGAGACAAACTGGTCCATGATGCCGCAACGCGCGCCGACGAATTCGTTCTCCGCACGCTGGCATAGCCGCGCCAGGTCGCCTCGTCCGAGCTCGCGTCCCGAAATTCCAAGCAACGCCCGGGCAACCGCGACTTCGAGCGCCGCCGAAGAGCTCAACCCGGCGCCTAACGGTACGTCGCTGTCGATCAGCAGGTTGGCGCCGTTCACGGGCACGCCGTGCGAGAGCAGCATGGCCGCGACGCCGAACACATAATCGCTCCAGCGTCTTTGCGGCACGAGCGCGTCGAGCGACGCGTCGGCGGTCCTGTCAATCGTCGCGGAATGGACGACGAGCCGGCGATCGGGCCGGCATGCGACGGCGGCATAAGTCGACCGATCGATCGTGACGGGCATTACGAAGCCGTCGTTGTAATCGGTATGTTCGCCAATCAGGTTCACCCGGCCGGGCGCCTGATAGACCGTAGCCTCGCCGCCGAAACGCGCGGCAAAGCGATTGCGGAGATCGTTCACCTCGCGTCGATCATAGTCGGGTTGACGAGTAGTTGTGCCGACTGCCAAAAGCGCGTCTGTGGCTACAAGCGCGGTAGCGAGAACCCGCCGTCGACGTTGATCACGGATCCAGTTGTGTACGGCAGATCGCCGCGCAGTAGCGCTGCGACGACCCGGCCTACGTCCGCAGGCTGGCCCCAGCGTCTCTCCGGTACAAGGCCGTCCGCGATCCGTTTGTCGTAGAGCTCTTTCACGCGCGCGGTCATGTCGGTGTCGACGATCCCGGGCCGGACTTCGTAGACCGACACGCCTTCACTCGCCAGCCGGCTGGCGAAGAGGCGTGCGGTCATCGAGAGGCCCGCCTTGCTGACGCAGTAATCGCCGCGATTGACCGAAGCGAACTCGGATGAAACGGAAGTCACGAAGACGATAACGCCGGCAAACTGCGGATCGCGCCGGCGCCGGTCAATCATGTCCCGCGCCACCGCCTGCGTCAGAAAGTAAGGTCCTTGCAGATTGGTGTGGATCAACTCCTCGAAGCTCTCCTCCGACGCCTCGAGGAGGTCGGCCCGCACGCGCGGCGCACGACCGGCGTTGTTGACGAGCGCGTGCACGACGTCAAACGACGAGCGCACACTGGTCAGAAGCGCCTCCCGCGCAGAAACGCTCGCGACATCCGCCTGCACGTACTCGACGCGGCCGCCATCGTTCCGCAGCTCGTCGAGGGTGGCACCTACCTCGTTCTCAGCCCGCACGCCGCAGAGCGCCAGATCCCAGTGCTCGCGCGCGAGCGCCCGCGCAATGCCCAGTCCGATCCCGCGCGTTCCGCCGGTGACGAGCGCAGCGCGCCTCGCGGCTGTCATCGATCGGCAGGTCCGAAGAACGTCAAGTAAGGGCCGCTGGTGGCGAGACGCTGCACGTAGAGCGCAAGCTCGCGAAAATGGTAGTCGCCCCACATGCACGACTCGCCGCGCGGAATGCGCGCGCCGGCCGGCACGTGATCCCAGCCGTTCGGACGATGGTAGACGGCGTGCAGTAATAGTCCCTGGTGCTCCACGTCGGTGCTCAGATACGGTTCGCCGAGGAGCGTGTCGAGCACTCGATAGCCGCCCTGTTCGTAACGCGTGCCGTCCCGCCCGCGCAGCTGCAGGATACGGCCGAGCCGCAACAGTCCCTGTGCGGCGATTGCCGCCGCGGAGCTGTCAACCGGTTCGTGATCGTTGAACGGATCCGACGGACGCCTTCTCCAATCGCCGAGCATCGCGAGGCCGGGCGCACCCGTGTCCCAATACGGCACGCCGTCGGCTGCCGCGGCGTGATCGAGATAGAAATCGCACGTCGCCAGCGCGGCGTCGAGCATCCAGCGATTCACCTCGGCTCGGTTGCCGTGCGCCGCAAACTGCTGATCAGGGATGGTGGCGAGAAACTCGATCAGCTCGGTGAACCCGAGCATCGCCCACGCGAGACCGCGCGTCCATGTCGAGAACGGCGAATAGCCTTGCTGCGTGCTCGGTCCGCGATAGGTGCCGCTCGCCACGTTGAACATGCTCTCGTGCGCTACGCGGCCGCGAACGTCGTAAACATCGTCTGCACGCCCGTACCACACGTTATGCTCCGCAGTTGCGTGCGCGTGGTGCAGCAGACGGTCGAGCAGGTTGATCGTCTTGTCCTGCTCGCCGAGCAGCCGCTGCCCGAGCTGATGCGCGAGTGCCAGCGCGCGAAGCGAGCGGATCGTATCAACGAACAGCGAATGCGCGCCGTTGAACGAATGAATGAAGCCTCCGGACGGAAGGGGAGTCCACCGGCTCGCCTGGACCGCGCCGCTTGCTTTGAGCGCCAGCTCGTAGAAGCGCACTTCCCACTCCGAGGCGTTGATTCGTCTCTCGTGTGCGAGACGCCAGAGCGCGCCGTAGGTGCTGACGTTGTTGAACCCGTGATCGTGAACGCCGGTGTGTGTGAGATGCGGCGACATCCGCTCGACGGTTCGCGACCGGCCGAGATCGAGGAACGACGTATCGCCACTCGCATCGAATTGCAGCAGCGCCGAGCCGTATTGAAATCCTTCGGTCCACTGCGTCCACCCGCGCGTGCGATAGCGTCCCTCGACGGTGAACACGGGCGCGCCGTCGCGCGGATTCCAGGACCCTTCAAGACTCAGGATCTTGCCGGCCGAGAGCGCAAACATGCGCTCGATGCGAGGAAGGAGCGACGCAGGGGAGTAACGGGAATGCACGTCGGCGCGGGTCCGCGTCACGGGCGCATATCATATATGATCGTCCCGCTCACTCAGCCAACGAGCGCATGGCGCCACCTCTTTCTGTCATCTCCCGCCGCGACCTCGTGCGCCGGGACACGTACCAGGCGGCAAGCGACTACTGGCTGCGCGTCCATCGCCGCGCCATGGCGTGCCGGTTTGAAATCACGCTCGCCGGTGAGGACGCGGGAGACGTGGCGGCCGCGCGCGCGGCACTCGATCAGATCGACGCCATCGAAGCACATCTAACCGTGTTCCGTGAATCGAGCACGGTGACACAGGTCAACCGCACGGCCGCGAGCCATCCCGTCACTGTCGACGACGATTTATTCGATCTGCTGCAGCGTTGCCGCAGCCTTCACGACATCACCGATGGCGCGTTCGACGTAACCTCGACACCGCTCAGCAGGTGCTGGGGGTTTCTTCGAAGAGAAGGCCGCCTGCCAACAGCAGACGAAATCGGCGTCGCGCGAGATGTCGTGGGAATGCGCCACGTCGTGCTCGAGCGAACGCGGCGCACGGTGCGCTTCAATCGAGCTGGCGTTGAACTGAACCTCGGCGCCATCGGCAAGGGATGGGCGCTCGATCGCGTCGCCGACACGCTGCGGCGCAACGGCGTATCGCGCGCGCTCTTGTCCGCCGGCCACAGCAGCATTCGCGCAATCGGCACCCCCGCGGGCGGCTGGCCGATCAGCCTGTCGTCGCCGCGCCTCGATCGGCCGTTCGCGCACCTCGTGCTGCACTACGGCGCGTTGGCCACAAGCGGCGCCGGCGAGCAGTATTTCGAGATCGACGGCAAGCGCTACGGTCATGTCATCGATCCGCGAACCGGCTGGCCCGCGCAGGGCGCGTTGAGCGTGAGCGTCTTCAGCACTGAAGCCGCCGTTGCCGACGCGCTCTCCACGGCGTTTTTTGTTGGCGGCCTCGATCTCGCGCGGCGCTATTGCGCTGCCTATCCATTCACGCTCGTCGTCTTCGTCCCTGACGAAGGCGAGCGCCGGCCCGTCGTGATTGGCGAGTACCCGGGCGCAGACGTGGAGATCGCGTGAGCACTGTCGCATCGGTCGTCACCGGCCGGCAATACCTGGCGCTCGTCGTGTTGCGCACGCTCATCGGCTGGCATTTTCTGTACGAGGGCTACTACAAACTGTTGCGCCCGGCATGGGGACGCGATGGTGTCCCCCTCGAAGCGTGGAGCGCCGCCGGCTACTTGCGCGCGGCCACGGGACCGTTCGCCGGCATCTTTCACGCTCTGGGCAACTCACCCTGGATTGGCACGCTCGACGTGATTGTCGCACTCGCGCTCGTCGTCGTCGGTTTGTCGCTGCTCCTGGGGATCTTCACGCGGGCGGGATGTATCGGCGCGCTCGCGCTGCTGACGTTGTTTTATCTCTCCGCCATTCCCATGTCGGGCATACCCGAGCCGCGCGCCGAAGGTGCTTACCTTTTGGTCAACAAGAACCTGATTGAAGCGGCCGCCGTCGTGGTGCTGTTGCTTTTTCCTATTCGCGAGGTCACGCGATGATGCTCACTCCGGAACAAGAAGCTGCCGGTCGCCGGAATTTTCTCAAGGTGCTCGCCGGAACGCCGGCGCTCGTGGCGCTTGGTGCGGCGGCAGCCGTTCGCGGGCCGATTCCGGGCGGCCCCGTGCGGCTCGGGTTCGTTGGCGTAGGTGGACAAGGTCGGGTGTTGCTGACCGGCGCGGCGGTGGGCGCGGTTCCGACTGGGTACGCGGAAATCCGCGCGATCGCCGATATCAATCCCGATTCCCTGACGCGTGCCAACGAGGTGCTCAAGAGCAACAACGTGGCACCCGCGCGCAACTACGCCACCTGGCAGGAGATGCTCGAGAAGGAAGACATCGAAGCGGTGGTGATGGCGCCGCCGTTGTGGGCGCATGCCGACATTGCCGGCGGATGTCTCGACGCCGGCAAACACGTTCTCTGCGAAAAGATGATGGCGTGGGACATCCCGAGCTGCGAGCGGATGCAGCAGGCGGCCCAGAAAAATCGCCGCGTGCTCGAAATCGGTTATCAGCGCAACTACAACACGCTCTATGACGCGGCGTTCAAGGGCATCTTCGATAAGGGCGCGCTCGGCGACATCTATCTCACGCGCCTGGCATGGCACCGCAACGGCAATTGGCGACGCCAGGGCAAGCCGCCCTCGCCCGACTATGACCCGTCGCAGTGGGGCTATCCCACCTTCGAGCACCTGCTCAACTGGCGTCTGTATTGGAAGTACTCGAAGGGCCTCTTCGCCGAGCTCGCCAGCCATCAAATCAACATCACGAATCAGGTTTACAAGGCGCAGCCGGAAGCGGTGTGCGCAACCGGCGGCGTCTATCGATTCAAGGATGGGCGTGAAGCCTGGGATCACGTGTATGCCACGTTTGAGTACCCTGGTGGCCGCACCGCGGTGTTCTCGTCGATCGAGTCGAATGCGTTCGACGATTACTACGAGATGTACATGGGGACGAAGGGCACGTTGATTCTGCGGCGCGAAGTGGAGGCGATGCTCTTCGACGAAGGGACCGGCGATCGCGCCACCGGTCTCGAAGTTGCCGCCCGCGGCACTGGGCCGGTGATTGACGCGTCCGAGACGCAGGCTGGCAATCGAGCGTCGGCAGTCAATTCGGAAGGTTCGAGCGGACGCCAGATGGTCGACCGCAGCGAATCAACACGGCGGCAGATCCGCGGATTCTGCTCGGCGATTCGTACGGGGACGCCGCTTTCAACCGGCGTGGACAAAGCCTATCACTCGGCGCGCGCCTGCATCCGCGCCCACGAGGCGGTCGAGGCGAAGACTCGAGTTGCAATATGAGCGCAGCGAAGATTGCGGCGGCCGAACCGCGTCACCTTACCAAGCAGGCGTTTGTCTACGCCACCTTGCGCGACGCGATTTTGACGTGTGAGCTGAAACCGGGCGAGCGGCTGGTGATCGACGAACTCGCACGGCGCTACGACATCAGCATCATCCCGGTGCGCGAGGCGCTGCGGCTGCTGCAATCCGAGGGGCTGGTGGTGAGCGTGGCACACGTCGGCGCGACAGTGGCGCCGATTTCGCGCGACTCGGTGCTCGAAGTGTTCACGCTGCTCGAAGGGCTCGAACTCGTGGGCACGCGCGCCGCCGCCGAGCGCGCGAGCGCCGAGGATCTCGACGCCATCGAGGCGCTCGTTCGGAGCATGGACGAGGCGCTCGCCGCCGGCAAGCCGCAGCGCTGGGCCGATTTGAACACCGAGTTTCATGTTGCGATCAGCCGCGCCGCCGGCATGCCGATTCTGCAGCAGATGACGCAGCGCGCGCTCGATCTCTGGGATCGCGTGCGGCGCTATTACTTCAACGGCGTGCTGGTGCGACGCGCCCCCACGGCGCAGGCCGAACATCGCCTCATGCTGCAGCAGATGCGATCGCGCGATCTCCTCGGGCTCGAGCAGACGGTCCGGCGGCACAACGAAAGCGCGCTGGCAGCGTACACCGCGTACTTCGACGATCCCGCGGCGGCCGCTCGCCGGCGCAGCGCGCGATGAGCGACGTTCAGCGCTACCCGCGTATCGCCACGATCAAGAGTGCGGACGCCTTGGCGCAGCATCTTGCCGCGTCCGGTATCTCACTTGCCTTCGATCGGGAGCTGTCGCAGCCTTCTCCGCTCGCGGCGCCGTTCGCACTCAACGGCACGCGCGTGGGCAATCGGTTCTGCATCCTGCCGATGGAAGGCTGGGACGGTACGCTGGCCGGTGAACCGAGTGAGTTGACGCGCCGGCGCTGGCGCCATTTCGGTCAGAGCGGCGCGAAGCTGATCTGGGGCGGCGAAGCCGTCGCCGTTCGCCACGATGGCCGGGCCAATCCCAATCAGCTCGTGATCACCACCCGCACCGAGCGTGCGCTCGCCTCGCTGCGGGAAGATCTCATCGCTTCGCATTGCGATCGGTTTGGCGCGAACGCTGCCGGCGATCTTCTCATCGGTCTGCAATTGACGCATTCGGGACGCTACTCGCGTCCCAATCAATCCGATCGCCCCGAGCCGCGGGTTGCCTATCATCATCCACTTCTCGATCGCCGCTTTTCCGCCGGCGTGCAGGTGTTCAGCGACGAGGACCTCGATCGACTCGTCGACGATTACATCGTGGCGGCGCAGATCGCGTCGCGCATCGGCTTTGCCTTTGTCGACATCAAGCACTGTCACGGCTATCTCGGTCATGAGTTGCTCAGCGGACGCAGCCGACCTGGTCGCTACGGCGGTTCGTTTTCCAACCGGACACGGTTTCTTCAGAAGATCGTCGAGGGTATCCGCGCCAGTGCGCCGCGATTGCATGTGGGCGTGCGTGTCTCCGCGGTTGATTCGGTGCCCTATCGCAAAGCGGCCGACGGCCTGGGCAAGCCAGAGGTAGACGCCAGCACGTACGAATGCGCGTTCGGCTTGATGACGGATGGTGAAGCTGACGACGCCTCGCTGGAAGATGCGCGCCAGCTGTTGCGATTGCTGACCGAGCTGGGCGTGCGCTGGGTGTGCATCACGGCAGGCAGTCCCTACTACAACCCGCACATGCAGCGGCCGGCGCTGTTTCCTCCAAGCGATGGCTACGACCCGCCGGAGGATCCGCTGCGTGGTGTCGCTCGTCACGTCGCGATCACGGCGCGCTTGAAGCGTGAGTTTCCCCATCTTGCGCTCGTCGGATCCGGCTACACCTATTTGCAGGAGTGGCTGCCGCATGTTGCGCAGCACAACGTGCGCGAAGGAATGACCGATTTCGTCGGTATCGGCAGAATGGTGCTTGCGTATCCGGACTTCCCGGCCGATGTGCTGGCCGGGCGGCCGCTCGCGCGCCGGTCGCTGTGCCGCACGTTCAGCGACTGCACGACCGGACCGCGACTGGGGCTGGTCTCGGGCTGTTTTCCGCTCGATCCGTACTACACGAACCATCCGCATGGTGCACGGTTGCGCGAAGCGAAGACGCCGACACGCACATGAGCGACGCCGCAATAGACCGCCGTCATCAGCTGTTCGCCGTCGTCACCGCGTTTCTGGCGCTGTTTGCCATCGTCGGCTTCGCGTTGTACGGACTGCCGCGCTTTTATCCGTTCTACGTGCAGGAGCTTGGCTGGACCCGGCAGCAGGTCACATCCGGCAACGCCTACAGCAAAGTCGCCGTCGCGATTGCGTTTGGTTTCCTCGCGGGACGTCTCGTCGATCGCTTCGGGCCGCGGCGTTTGATGCTCGTTGGCATCGTCATGGCCGGCGGCGCGCTCGTCGGCCTTGCCTCGGTAAAGACGATGGCGGCGTTCTATTTCTTTTATTGCTTCAACGCGCTGGGTTATGTCTTTGGCGGCCCGCTCCCGAATCAGGTGTTGTTGTCACGATGGTTCGATCGCGCGCGCGGGCGCGCGATGGGGATTGCGTATCTCGGCATCGGCCTGGGCGGCGCAATCGTGCCACTGCTAGCGTACACGTTGACGCAGCGATACGGCTGGCGCGGCGCGCTGCAAATCCTCGGCTGGTCGATGATTGCCGTGGCGCTGCCGGCGGCGTACTTCGTCAAGGACCCCTTCGACTCGCAGGCGCTCGCCCTGGGTAAACCCGCGACGCATGCTGCGGGTGCGACCGCTGGCGGCACGGGTTCCGGGTTCAGTCACATCCTGCGGCAGGCGCCTTTTTACTTTCTCGCCCTGGGCAGCATGGCGTCGATCGGCGCAGTGGGAGGCACGGTGCAAAACCTGGCGCTGTATTTGAGCCTCGATCGAAAGCTGCCGCAGCGCGACGTGGACGGCATGCTGTCGCTCGTTCTGATTGGAAGTCTCATCGGCCGCCTGCTGATGGGATGGCTGGCCGATCGCTGGCCGCGCAAGCGGGTGATGCTGTTGATCTACCTGATCGTGGCGGTCGCGATCCCGCCGCTCTTTTTCGCGCCGACCACCGGCGCGTTGAGCGCGGCGGCGCTTCTCTTTGGCATCGGCCTGGGCGGCGACTACATGATCATTCCGCTCATGGCGGCCGATCTCTATGGCCTCGCGGTGATGGGCCGCGTGATGGGAGTTGTGCTCACGGCCGACAGCGTTGCGGAGGCGCTGGTGCCGATGCTGGTGGCGGGCATTCGGGACCGCACCGGCAGCTACGAAGGCGGCTTTCTGCTGCTGGTAGTGCTGGCGGCGATCGGCGCTGTGGCGGTGAGCTTTCTGCCCAGACTGGCAGCGCAGACACGGACGGCGGCGGCACCGACGGCGTCATAAGGGCGTCGCGGGCATGTGCTTGTTTTCACAAGCCGTGCAAAAAGCACTGATTTCCGTGAACTTTACCGGTAAAGCTTGACAGCGGGCCCGCGACCCTCGTATGACATGCGCCGGGAGGAATCAAATCCATGAGTGCCGCATCCGTGATTCACGAAGCCGAAAAGCGGCAGGCGCTGGAGCAGGTGCTTCAGAGCGTGACGTTCTTGCGCGCCAATCAGGTGCGTAATTTCCTGCGCTACATCTGCGAGATGGAGCTCGCCGGACGCGGCGCGACGCTGCACGAGTACCTGATCGGGGTCGAAGCGCTCGGGCGGCCCACCGCGTACTCGACCGACGAGGACTCGAGCGTCCGCCGGCGTGCCTACGCGCTGCGTCGCAAGCTCGATCAGGTGTATGCGAGCGAGCTCGCACACGCCAAGATTCGCATCGACGTCCCCAAGGGCAGCTACGTGCCGATGTTTTCGCGCAACGCCGCGCGTGCAGCGCGACGTGTCGAGTCGCCGGTAACGCCGACGACAGCCGGTGTTCAGGTGCAGCATGCGTAGCAGCTGCTGAACAACGCAGCCTGAATTCAAAATGAAAAATTCGGAATTTCGCATTTTGAATTTCGCATTCAGGTTGCCTGGTTTTCTTCAGCAACCTGTGCGAGTGGCCGCCGCGGTCCTCGTGGCCGCGTGCCTGCTGCCCGGCGCACACCCGCACGCGGATCAAGCGCCGCCGACGAAGGATCCCGCGAGCGCCGAACGTCTGAAGTGGTTTCACGAAGCGAAGTACGGCCTGTTCATCCACTTCGGCTTGTATGCGATTCCCGCCGGCGAGTGGAAAGGCAAGCGCATTCCCGGCATCGGCGAGTGGATCATGAATCGCGCGCAGATCCCCGTGCGCGAGTACGAACGGCTCGCCGCCGGCTTCAACCCGTTTCACTTCAACGCCGACGAGTGGGTGCAGCTGGCGAGCGATGCGGGCATGAAGTACATCGTGATCACCGCGAAGCACCACGACGGCTTTGCCTTGTACGACTCCAAGGTCAGCCCATACGACATCGTCGACGCCACGCCGTTCAAGCGCGATCTGCTCAAGGAGCTCGCCGACGCGTGCGCGAAGCGCGGCATGCGTCTTGGGTTTTACTACTCGCAATCACAGGACTGGCACGACCCGAACGGCGCCGGCAACAACTGGGATTTCGGGCCGGACGAAAAAAAGGCTTACGACAAGTACCTTCGCGAAAAGGCCGAACCGCAGGTGCGGGAGCTGCTGACCGGATACGGTCCGGTCGCGCTCGTCTGGTTCGACACACCGCGGATGATGACGCCCGTGCGCGCGCAACGCTTTGTGGATATCGTGCGCTCGCTGCAGCCCGCGACGCTGATCGACGGGCGTCTCGGCATGGCCGGCGATTACGCGACCACCGGCGATAACGTCATTCCGCCCACGGTGCAGTACGACGCGTGGGAAACGCCGGCGACGATCAACCACACGTGGGGTTACAAGCATTACGACCTCGATTGGAAATCGCCGGGGCAAATCGTCTTCAAGCTCGTGGATATCGTGAGCAAGGGCGGCAACTATCTGCTCAACGTCGGACCGCGCGCTGACGGCGTGATTCCGCCGGCGAGTCAGGAGACACTGCGCGCCGCCGGAAAGTGGCTGAAGGTCAACGGCGAGGCGGTGTATGGCGCCGGGCCGACGCCGCTTGGCGAGGAGCTGGCCGAACCCTCGTCGCAAGGCGCCAAGAACGTCCGCGGCGAGCCGCTGTTTCTGGCGCGCACCGAGTGGCGTGTCACCACGAAACCCGGAAGACTGTTCGTGACGTTTTTCGAGGAGCCGCGCGCGCCCTTTGAGCTGCCGGCAATGAAGAATGCGGTCAAGCGCGCCTATCTGCTCGAGAACAAGGCGGCCGTGCCGATCACGAGCGAAGGAGGAAAACGGTTCCTCAATCTCGAGCGGCCGATTCTCGATCCGATGGCGACGGTGGTCGTGGTCGAAATCGACGGCGATCGCATCGTCAAGCCATGAAGCTGTCGCGCCGCGAAGCACTGCAACTCGCCGCGGCGCTTCCTCTCGGCGCCCTCGCGTTTCAGCGCGCGTCGCTGTCCGGTCCCTCCCGTATCGTCCTGCACGACGGTTCGCTGGCCGATGCCACGCTGCGATTGACACGCCAGTGGGACGGCAGCGTCTGCCGCTGCACGCTCCGTAATACAGGCAAGCGCGCTGCGCGTGTGCGCGAGGTCGTGCTGTTCGATTACCAGCACGGCCTGCCCGGCGAGACGCGGCTGTACGGCGAGGGTTTTCAGATGCTGTCGCAGACCGGCGGCACGCTCGCACAGCCGGTGGATCTCGGCAACTACGCCGACGTCAAGCATTACAAACTGATCGAACCCGACGGCGCGCGAGCTGTCTACGGTGCGCTGACGCTCAGCGCTCGCGCTGCCGATACGCATCATCTCCTTGCGTTTACATCGGCGCGCCGCTTCGTGGGCAAATTCAGGCTGCTGCCATCGTCCATTCAGATCGTCATCGATAGCGAGGGGCTCGAGCTCACGCCAGGGGAGGAGTGGCTGCTCGAGGAGCTCACCTGGTCGAGCGGAGCCAGCCGCGAAGAGTTGTTGCAGGCGCTGGCGGCGCGGTTGACTCGCCATCATCCGCGCCTCGCGTTTCGCGATCCGCCGTCCGGGTGGTGCTCATGGTACTGCTTCGGCCCGAACGTGACCGCCGAACAGGTGCTCGCGAATCTCGACGTCATCGCGCGCGAGGTGCCTGGTCTCAAATACATCCAGATAGACGACGGGTATCAGCCGGCAATGGGCGACTGGCTCGACACCGGCGCCGCGTTCGGCGGGAACGTACAGACGGTGCTGAAGCAGATTCGCGCCAAAGGCTTCGAGCCCGCAATATGGGTCGCGCCGTTCATCGCGGAAGCGGGCTCCCGGTTATTCCAGTCGCATCCCGATTGGTTTGTGAAGGATGACAACGGCGAGCCGCTTCGGGCCGATCGCGTGACTTTCGCTGGCTGGCGGCGCGCCCCATGGTATGCGCTCGACGGCACGCACCCGCAGGCGCAGGCACATCTCACCGGCGTGTTCCGCACCATGCGGCAGGAGTGGGGCTGTACGTATTTCAAGCTCGACGCGAATTTCTGGGGCGCGATTCATGGCGGACGCTTTCACGATCCGCGTGCCACCCGGATCGATGCCTACCGGCGTGGCATGCGCGCGCTGCTCGACGGGGCAGGCGACGCGTTCATTCTCGGGTGCAACCATCCGATTTGGGCGTCGCTCGGACTTATTCACGGGTCGCGAAGCTCGAATGACATCAGGCGGACGTGGGATCGCATCGCCACGACCGCCCGGCAGAATCTGATGCGCAATTGGCAGAACGGGACGTTGTGGTGGAACGATCCCGATGCGGTGGTGTTGACGGGCGATTTACCGGAAGAAGAATTTCGTTTTCACGTGACCGCGATCTATGCGACGGGCGGCATGATCTTGTCGGGCGACGATCTCACGGCAATCAGCGCGCCGCGGCTTGCGATGCTGAAGAAGCTTCAGCCGCCGACAGGCCGCGCCGCGCAGTTCGAGGACGACGAGCTGCAGGTTGGCGTCGTGGCACGCGCCGGCGGCAGCGATGTGGTGCTGCTCAACTGGAGCGATCAACCCCGCGAGCTGACGTTCTCGCTGCGCGGGCCGCACGCGGTTCGCGAATTGTGGACCGAAGCGGATTTGGGACGGCGAGAGGGCCGTGTCGCATTGACGGTGCCGGCGCACGGCGGCCGCGTGTTGGTTGGTTCGCAATTGAGGGCCTGAAGGCCGCGGCCACGCTCACCCGTAGCGCGGACCTTTAGGTCCGCGACCGCAATACCGGCTAGGTCCGCGACCACAATACCGGCTGCCGGATGAAATAATTCCGCACCACTTCCTCAACAGTCGGATCCGGATTCAGCTTCTTCCACAACTCGATGTAGGACGGCTCGTGCAACCCGATGCCGCCAAACAACAGCGCCGGCTGTCTCACCGGCCATTCGTCGAAATACATGACGTCGGGCGTTCGCGTCCACTTCTTCTTGTCTGCGATAAACGGCACCAGGAACGCAAAGGCCTTGCGGATGCCGCGTCCGTCGGCCAGCTCGAAGGTCCAGAGACTGTCCTGCGGAGCGCTCAGAATCTCGCAACACATCGCCATGCCGTCGAGATTGAACAGTGAATACCCGTACGGCTTCGTGCGCCGCAGTTCTTCGGGGAAGCTCCCGTCCGCGGCGATCTGATTCGGGACGAGCACAGTGCGGTAACGATCGCGGCAGTAGGCGACGAGATCGTCGCGCCCCACGTATCGCGCGAACTCCGCCACCTGCATCACCCAGCACGTGCCGTGGTTGTTGCGTGCCTCACGCTCATCGATGCCGTACTGGTGTGTCGTCATCCAGGTGAGATAGCGCGAAAACCAGTCGCGGAAGGCCGTCTGCTCCTCGTCCGCCAGCTGCTTACCGCGCTCGAGGACAGTTATGGCGCGCGCCACTTCGACAAGATGGACGGTGTCGATGATCCCGGTGCCGCGGCCCGTGAAGCGTCCTTTGATCGCCTGCGAATACAGCAGGTGCGGCGTCATGCGCGTTGGCTCGTCGCGAAACCACGCGCGCAGGTGGCGCCGCGCGTGATCCGAGTACCGCTGTTGCTTCGTCACCAGCCAGGCGACCGCGAGCGCCGGCACGTGCACACTCAGACGCATCAGCGCGCGCCGATGCGCGAGAAAGTTGTCGGGATTGCTTTCGCCGTCGCGCTGGATGTACGGACCATCCGGATTCTGCGGGTCAGGCCACCAGTAGTCCCCTTCGGAAAAGTAGTCGTGCGGTCCGCCGGCGCTGCGTGGGCTGGATGCGGACGTGACGGTGACGGGCGCCTCGTTCAGAAGTTTGTTCGCGATGCGAAGCACACGCGCGCGCTCGAACGAAACCAGGTCGAGCCCCTGTGCGCGCGCCACGCTCGAGGCCGCGATGCCCATCGGTAACACCAAAACCTGCCGCCGCGTCCACATGCCGGTGTACTTTACCCGTCGATGACTCGCCTCGTGATGGCGCTTGTGCTCCTTCACGTTACCCCGGCGGCGGCGCAGCAGTGGAGCGTCAACTCCCCGGACAATCGCACGGCGATTGTCTTGACGCGGCAGGGCAGCGGTCAACTGTTGTGGCGCGTCACGCATCGCGGCGCGCTCGTTCTGGCCGATTCGCCGCTTGGCATTCGGCGCAGCGATCAGGCGTTTGTCGATACGCTCACGTTCGTCAACGCCACCGACATCAGGCCCGTCGAGGAGCGCTACACGACGCCGCACGGGAAACGCCGCGAGCACCAGGTTCGCGGGCGCGAACGCGTCGTCACGTTCGCCAACGCCGCGAACGCGCGAATCGAGATCGTGCTTCGCGCACATGACGACGGCGTCGCCTTCCGCTATCGGTTTCCTGACTTTGCCGGAACCGCTGGAGAGCGCAAGACGGTTGTCGAAGAGCTCACCGGCTTCCGGGTACCGTCGCGGTCAACGGCGTGGCTGGAGCCGCAGCAGGAAGTTCATCGGTATGGTCCGGCGTACGAGGAGTTTTTTGAAGAGGTCGCAGCAGGAGCGCGCGCGCCGCGGTCCGACGGCTGGTCGTTCCCGGCCCTCTTCCATGCCGCGACCGGCCCGTGGCTGCTGATTTCAGAGAGCGGGCTCGATGGGAGCTACTGCGGCTCGCATCTTGGGGCCGATGCGAGCGGCGGCCTTTATCGCCTCGCGTTTCCTGATGCCAGGGAGGGCATGGGCGTTGGCGCCGTGAATCCGACCGCCACGATCCCATGGACATTGCCCTGGCGAGTGGTCATTGTCGGCGACACCGCGGGCGACATTCTCGTGTCGGATTTGGTGAACGATCTCGCACCGCCGACGCGGATCAAGGACACGAGCTGGATTAAACCTGGCCGCGCGGCGTGGAGCTGGTGGTCGGATAGCGACAGCCCCAAGCACGCCGAACGGCTCAACGCGTTCACCGATCTGGCGGCGGCGATGGGATGGGAATACGCGCTTGTCGATGCGAACTGGAACTTCATGCAGACGGGCACGATCGACGAGGTGATCGCGCACGCGCGCGAGAAGAACGTTGGTCTCCTGCTTTGGTACAACTCCGGTGGTCCGCACAACGACGTCACCGAGGCGCCGCGCGACCGCATGCACGTACGCGACGTGCGCCGGGCCGAGCTTGCGAAGATTCGCGACTGGGGCATCAAGGGCGTCAAAGTGGACTTCTGGCACAGCGACAAGCAGGACCGCATCCAGCAGTACCGGGAGGTTCTCGAAGACGCGGCCGACTTCCAATTGCTCGTCAACTTTCACGGGTCGACCATTCCTCGCGGCTGGGAGCGCGAGTTCCCGCACCTGGTGGGGATGGAAGCCGTGTTTGGCGCGGAGCAGTACAAATTTCGCGAGGCGTTCAGCACTCGCGCCGCGTCGCACAACACGATCCTGCCGTTTACACGAAACGCCCTCGGCGTGATGGACTACACGCCGGTCACGTTCACGGATCACAAGTTCAAACGCACCACGACCAACGCGCACGAGCTCGCGTTGTCGGTTGTCTTCACCACCGGCGTGCAGCATTTTGCCGATAGCGTCAAGGCGTACGAGTCGCTGCCCGCCGAGCCAAAGGCGTTTCTGAAGAGCGTGCCATCGGCGTGGGACGACACGCGCGCGCTCGCGGGCGGGCCGGGAGCATTCGTCATCGTCGCGCGGCGGAGCGGCAGCGTGTGGTACGTCGGTGGGCTCAATGCCGATACGGCTCGTACCGTGCGTGTCGCGCCCGGTTTTCTCGGGACGGGCGCGTTTCAGATGACGTTGATTCGCGACGGCGCCGACGATCGCGCGTTCAACAGCAGCGCGCGCCCCGTGGCGGCCAAGGACGTGATCGAAGTTCCGCTGCGCGCGCGCGGCGGGTTCGTCATGAAGATCGAACCCTCACTCCGAACGCAGCACGTCGACCGCGTTGATGCGAGTTGCCTGCAGGGCCGGGAGAAATGCCGAACCAGCCGTAACAAGCAATAAGACCGCAGCAGCCGAGACGTAGGAGACGGCGCCGGTGGTCTGCACGCCATAAACCACTGCCTGCAGCATCCTCGTGAACACGATCGCGATCGCGATGCCGCTGGTGGCGCCAACGACAGCCGCCCTGATCGCCGAGCGGGTCACGCGGGCGATCACTTCGCCAGCGGTCGCCCGAGTTCCATGCGGATGCCGATCTCGCGGATGCGCCGGGCGACGCCGTGCGCGACGAGCCCGTACACGCCGATGGCCGTGAGCAGCAGACTGGCTGCTCCGAACTAGCCAAGGGCCCTGCCCTTGATATCCGGCTAACTCCGCGGCCCTTGGCTAGTTCTTGTTGTTGGCTTGGCGCGCTCCGCGCGCTGTAGACCGTTATGCGGGTCCACAACGCGTACAAAATTCATGTCTGTGGCCGCGTAACGGTCTAACCCAGCAATCTCATGCGAAAGACCGGCAGCTTCGTCGCCTGAAAATCGCGATCGGTCCCGAGCCGCCTGGTCCGTACGCCGGCTTCGGCGGGCACAAAGAGCGTCCAGAGCTCGTATCCGCGCACCTGTTTTCGAAACCCGCGGGCAGCATGGACGAGATCGCGCACCGACGTCGTCGATGAGCATGGAACCGTTTTCATCCCGCACAAACACAGCGCAACGCAACCAGCGATATCGTAGGAAGGGCCATGAAGAGTCTTTCCCTGCTCGCGGCCGCGCTTTTCATGACGCAAGCGCCAGCCCGCACGCCCGACATCTTTTTCGTCCCGACGCGTCACGCCGTTGCCGATGCCATGCTGCGGCTCGCCGGCGTCAGCAAGGACGATATTGTTTACGATCTCGGATCCGGCGACGGCCGCATCGTCATCCTCGCGGCACAGAAGTATGGGTCACGCGGGGTTGGTATCGAGCTCGATCCCAAGCTGGTGGCGATCGCCCGCCAGATTGCGCAGGAAAGCGGCGTCGGCGATCGGGTCACCTTTATCGAAGGTGATCTGTTCGCAGCGGATATTTCGAAAGCGACCGTGGTGACGTTGTACCTGTCGAACTCGGTCAACGCGCGGCTCGAACCAAAACTTCGCGCCGAGCTCAAACCCGGGACCAGAGTTGTTTCGGAACAGTTTCAGATTGGGAAGTGGGCGCCCGACCGCCGCCTTCTTGCCGACGAAGTCGAGTTGTTCCTCTGGACAGTTCCCAAGGCGCCGTGACGCGCGCGGGCAGACTTAGACCGTTATGCGGCCACAGACGTGAATTTTGTACGCGTTGTGGACCCGCATAACGGTCTACGGCGCGCGGAGCGCGCCAAGCCAACTAGGCAAGGGCCGCGGAGTTAGCCGGATATCAAGGGCAGGGCCCTTGGCTAGTTGAACGTCATCTCGTAAGGATGACCGGGCTTCAGCGAGATTTCGGACGCGCTGCCGTTGACGCGAATCCGATGCGCGCCTCCCGTCGTTGACATGAACGTTGCACGCTGCACGCGACCGCCGTTCCACTCGATGGCGATTTCGACGTTGCCGCGCGCGCGCAGACCGCGAACCATACCGTTGGACCAGGCACGCGGCAGCGCCGGCAGCAAATGGATTTCACCCGCGTGGCTTTGCACGAGCATCTCCGCAACGCCGGCCGTGCCTCCGAAGTTGCCGTCGATTTGAAACGGCGGATGCAGGTCCCACAGGTTGGGGAGCGTGGACTTTGCAAGCAGCGCCTGGTAGTTCTCGTACGCCTGTTCGCCGTCCTCGAGCCGCGCCCAAAAGTTGATGATCCACGCGCGGCTCCAGCCGGTGTGGCCACCGCCATGCGCCAGGCGCCGCTCGATGGTGGCGCGCGCCGCGCGTGCGAGCGCCGGCGTGCCGCGCATCGTGATTTGATCGCCGGGATGCAAGGCGAAGAGTTGCGAGATGTGGCGATGACCGGGCTCGGGCTCGTCGTAGTCTTCGGACCACTCCTGAATCTGCCCGTGTTTGCCGATTGCGGGAGCGGGCAGTTTCGCCCGTGAGGCTGCGAGCGTTTGACGGAACGCCGCGTCGACGCCAAGAAGCTCGCTCGCGCGTTCCGTCTGAAGAAAGAGGCCCGCGATGATCTGGTGATCCATTGAGGGTCCCATCGTCAGAATGCCGACCTGCCCGTTCGGCAGACGATAGCGATTCTCCGGCGAGACAGACGGACCACTTACCAGCCGCCCTTTGGGGTCGGCAACAAGATAATCGAGAAAGAAATCGGCGGCTTCCTTCATGGTCGGATACGCGCGCTCAAGGAACGCGCGATCGAGGCCGAACTGATAGTGCTCCCAGAGATGCTGCGTCAGCCATGCCGCGCCCGTGGGCCACAGACCGGAACGCGGCAGGTCGCCCGGCGATGTGAAGCCCCATACGTCTGAGATGTGATGCGCGACGAATCCGCGCGCGCCGTAGTGGATGCGCGCCGTCCGCCGGCCGGGCTCGCGTAACGACTCGAGAAAATCAAACAGCGGCTCGTGCAACTCCGCGAGGTTGGTGACCTCCGCCGGCCAGTAATTCATCTGCAGGTTGATGTTGAGGTGATAGTCGGCATCCCACGGTGGGCTCATGCTGTCGTTCCAAAGGCCCTGCAGGTTCGCGGGCAGATTGCCCGGACGGCTGCTCGCGATCAAAAGGTAGCGCCCGAATTGAAAGAAGAGTGAATCCACTCCTGCGTCGGACTGGCCCGCCTTGACGCGCTCGAGCCGTTGATCGGTGGGCATCGCCGCGACGTCGGCAGCAACCGGCGCGTCAAGCTGGAAATCGACGCGTTGGAACAGCCGCTGGTGATCGGCCACGTGATCTGCAAGGAGCCGTGAATGCGGCTTTGCCGTTGCACCGCGGATGTCGTGCGCGACCCGTGCTGCCGGATCGCTGCTGCGAAACGAGGTCCGCGCCGCAAGAACGATCGTGACGGCGTCGGCGCCCTCGACGAAGATGCGCTCGGGAAAGGTCTCCTGCGTACCGCCCTCGGCCATCACCTTTGCCGACGCAAGAAAGGACAAGCCGGCGCCTCCGCCTAGTTTCCCGGCCAGATCGAGCCGGTCATTGCCAGCGATGGTCGTGGTGGCGTCCTGCGATCGGTCCATCCAGACGCCAACGGTCACCTGTCGGGGTCGATCGGCCGTGACGCGAACAACGATCGCCTGATCGGGATGCGAGACGAAGGTCTCGCGGGTATAACCGACGCCGTTGACGAGGTACGAGACGCGCGCCACTGCCGTATCCAGATCGAGCTCGCGGCGATAGTCTGTGATTGGATCTTCGTAATCGAAATTGAGCCGTAGATCGCCGAGCGTCTGGTAGGACTCGAGACGCGACGGCTTGCCCATGAGATAGCGTTCGGCGACCGCGTACGCTTCGCGCGGCTTTCCCTCGAACAGCAGTCGTCGAACTTCGGGTAAATGCGTCAACGCATCCGGATTGTCCCGCTCTCGCGGCCCACCCATCCACAACGTCTGTTCGTTGAGTTGAATGCGTTCGCGATTGACGTTGCCGAATACCATCGCGCCGAGCCGTCCGTTGCCGAGCGGCATGGCGTGATCCCACTGTGGCGCGGCAGCCCGGTACCAGAGCACGTGCTCTCCACGCGGCGCGCTCGTTCGACCGGTTGGCGGCGCCTGCGCCAGAAGCGCGAGCGCAATTGCTACGACGACTCTGCCCATGCGCGACCGTCCGGATACGAATAGTACTCGCGGGACTCCGGCTGGATCGTTGCCGAGTAGCCGGGCCGGAGCGGCGGCATATAGCGCGCGTTTCTGATCACGACAGGGTCCACGAAGTGCTCGTGCAGATGATCAACGAATTCGGTGACGCGGCGCTCCATTGTTCCCGTTACCGCGATGAAGTCGAACATCGACAAGTGCTGCACCAGTTCGCAGAGGCCGACGCCGCCGGCATGTGGGCATACCGGCACGCCGAACTTGGCGGCGAGGAGAATGACGGCGAGATTTTCGTTGACGCCGCCGAGGCGGCAGCTGTCGATTTGGCAGTAGCTCATTGCGCCGGCCTGAAGCAACTGCTTGAACAGCACGCGATTGGCGCAGTGTTCGCCTGTGGCGACGCCGACCGGTGCCACTGCCCGCGCGATCGCGGCGTGGCCGAGAACATCGTCCGGACTGGTTGGCTCTTCGATCCAGAGCAGCTTGAACCGGCTCAGCGCCTTCACTCTCGCAATAGCTTCGCCGACGTCCCACCGCTGATTGGCGTCGATCATCAAGATGTGTTCCTGGCCGATCGCCTCTCGCACCAGCGCGACGCGCCGCGCATCGTCCTCCGGTGCGCCGCCAACTTTCACTTTGAAGTGTGTCCAGCCCTGTGCCAGCGCATCACGACAGGCCTGACGAATGCGCTCGTCGGAGTATCCGATCCAGCCGGCGGATGTCGTGTACGCCGGATATCCCGATCGAAAAAGCGTGCGTTCGCGATCGGCTTTGCCAGGCTGCTGGCGTTGCAGAAGATCGAGCGCTTCGTCAGGCGTGAGCGCGTCGGTGAGATAACGGAAGTCGATACAGCGGACCAATTCCTGCGGCGTCATGTCCGCGAGCAGCTTCCATATCGGCTTGCCTTCGACCTTCGCGTACAGATCCCATACCGCGTTTACCACGGCAGCCATCGCGAGGTGGATGACGCCCTTTTCGGGTCCGAGCCATCGCAGTTGTGAATCGCCGGCGAGTTGCCGCCAGAACGCCCCGAGATCGTGCGTGAGATCGGCAACACGGCGTCCGACGACGTGCTCGCGGAAGGCGTGGATGGCAGCCACACACACTTCGTTGCCGCGGCCGATGGTGAACGTGAGTCCGTGTCCTTCGAGTCCGCCGTCATTCGTTTCGAGGATGACGTACGCCGCGGAGTAATTGGGATCCGGGTGCATCGCATCGGTGCCGACGGCGGCACGTGCCGTCGGGAACCGGATGTCGAGCACGCGCATCTCGGTGACGAAGAGCGACATGCTTATCTCGCGCGATAGCGCCAGCGATCCAGCGCCACCGCCAGAACAATGATGGCGCCGGTGACGATCTGTTGCACCCAGTTCGCGAAACCGCGCTGGGCGCAGCCGATTTGAATCACCGCCATCGTGGTCGCGCCCAGCACAGTGCCGAGCACGGTGCCGTGTCCCCCGGACAGGCTGCCGCCGCCGATGATCACTGCGGCAATGACGTCGAGCTCGAGGCCATCCGCCACAGTCGGATCGCCAACCGACAACCGCGAAAACTGCAGCACACCTGCAACGCCGGCGAGCGCGGCACCCAGTGCGTAAACCGTGACTTTGCGGCGCGTGACGGGCACGCCGCACAGACGTGCGGTGCGCTCGTTGGATCCGATGGCGAACAAATGCCGTCCAAAGCGGGTGTAGCGAAGCGTCGCCGCGACCACGAGCGCGAGCAGGGCGACGAGCCAGATGCCCGAGGGCATCAGGAGCCCGCGATCACCTGCGACCGAGCGTAGCAGGTCGTTGAGCCAGGTGGCGGGCGCTTCGATCCGCCGTTCCTCAGCGAGCCCTTTTGCGGCACCGCGGATCAGAATCATCGTGCCCAGCGTCACGATGAACGGCACCACACGCAATTGAGTGACGAGCACGCCGTTGATCATTCCGCACGCGGCGGCGGTAGCCACCGCCGCGCCCGCCGCAATCGCCGGATCGCTCCCCCAGCGGAGCATCTGCGCGATCACGACCGTGGTCAGCGCCACGACCGAGCCCACGGACAAATCGATCCCGGCCGACACGATGATCATCGTCATGCCAAGTGCTGCCGCGCATACCACCGCGGTTTGCCGCGCGATCAACTCGATGTTGTCGATGCCGAGAAACGAGCGGCCGATGAGCAAGGTGAAAACGAAGGTGACGAACGTGAGGCCCAGCACAGGACCTGCAATGACAGCAACGGCGCGTCGATTCACTCGGCGTCTCCGGCGCCGGTTGCCGCCATCATCAGCGCGTGCTCGTCCCACTCGGCGACCGGTCGCGCGGGTCCGAGGCGGCCGCGGTGCATGACTGCCACGCGATCGCAAAGGCCGAACAGCTCGGGCCAGTAGCTGCTGACCATCAGAACCGATTTTGGTGATTGTGGTGACGGCGCGGCCAAAGCCGCGCTGCTGCGTGGCGACGGGGCTTCGGCCCCGCCTCCGGCCACCAACTCGTCGATCAACGCGTAAATCTGTGCTTTGCTTGCCACGTCGATGCCGCGGGTGGGCTCGTCCAGAATCAACACATCGACATCCTGATGGAGCAGCCGTGCGAAAGCGATCTTCTGCTGATTACCTCCGGATAATTCCTCGACCGGCTGGTCCGCGCCCGCGGCGCGCACCTGCAGGCGCTCCATCCACATCGCCGCGACTGACCGCTGCCGGCGCGGAGAGACAAACGGTCCAGGCCCGAGCCCTTCGAGGCGCGACAAGGTCACGTTGTCCGCAATGCCCAGGCCGACGGCCAGCCCCTCACCTTTGCGGTCCTCGCTGAGCATGCCCAGGCCGTGCGCCGCGAGCACGCGCACGCGTCCGGAGGCCACGGGTTCGAGGCCGGCGATCGTCCGCAACAGGCGGGTGCGTCCCGCGCCGACAAGGCCGGCAATGCCCACGATCTCGCCGCGATGAAGCGTGAGGGCGTGCGACCCCGGCACGAGCGGATCAATCTGCAGGAGCGGTTCGCCTGCCCGGCGCGCGCTGCGCGGGTAGAGCTCGTCGACAGTTCGTCCTACCATCAAGCTGACGATGTCCTTTGACGCGAGCTCGTACGAGAAACCTCCGCCGGCAATCCGCCCATCGCGTAACACGACGATGCGATCGGCGATGCGTGTGACCTCCTCGATGAAATGTGAGATGTAGACGATCGCGTGTCCCTGCTTCTTGAGTCGTGCAACAAGCGCGAATAGCCGCTCGACGTCCTCGCCGCCGAGACTGCTCGTCGGCTCGTCCAGCACCAGCACTCGCGATCCGCCAGCGAGCGCGCGCGCGATTTCGATGATTTGCTGCTCGGCGACCGACAAAGACGACACGGGCGCGTCGCAATCGATGTCGGGATGTCCCAACTCGCCGAGCGCGCGCACGGCGGTGGCGCGGAGTTCGCGCTTCGAGACCAGGCCGAACCGTCCAGGTTCCACGCCCAAGGAGATGTTTTCGGCCACCGACAGATGCGGCGCAAGCGACAGCTCCTGATAGATCATCGTGACGCCGGCGCGCCGCGCGTCGAGCGGCGTTTTCGGTCGATACGGCTCGCCGTCCAGGGTCATCTCGCCGGCGTCGGGTTGCAGCGCGCCGGCGAGCACCGCCATCAGCGTGCTTTTCCCTGCGCCGTTTTGTCCGACGAGGCCGCATACCTGGCCCGGCGGCACCTCGAGGTCGATCCCATCGACGGCAACCGTCCCGCCAAAGGTCTTACGGATGCCGCGCATGGAGAACCGGGGCGTCGCCGCGTTCATTGCGAGAGGTCGGGCTTGAGCAGCTGCTGAATGTCGGGCTGGTCCATGACGTCGCGCGTGATCAGCCGCACGCCAGTGTCGATGCGGCGTTCCACTTTTTCACCTTTGATCTGCGCCACCAGCGTCTTGACGCTGAGATATCCCATGCGCACGGGATCCTGCACCACAAGAGCGTTGAGATGGCCATCGCGCAGCGCTTTGATCAAGCTATCCGAGGCATCGAAGCCGATTGCGCGCACTTTTCCGGCCCACCCGTTGTCCTGCAGCACCCGCGCCATGGCAAACGCGCTTGATTCGTTCGGCGCAAACAAGCCGTCGATGTCAAGCTCCCGATCGGGTTTGACGTGCTGACTCAAAAGCGCCTCGATGCGCTTATATGCGCCTTCGACATCCGCTCCAACGTATTGATTCGAGCTGAGAATCTCAATCCCTGTCTGGGCGCGAATCGCCGACAAAAACCCTTCCTCGCGCCGTGCGGTGCTGTCATGGCCTTCGGCATAGCGGAGGAGCATCACCTTGCCACGCCCGCCGAGCTGCCGGGCGAGCTCCTCGCCGGCGAGCCGGCCGCCCTGGTCGTTGTCGGTCGCAACGAAGCTGACGTAGTTCTCGCTCTTCAGGCCGGAATCGAAGATGACGACCGGGATCCCACGTTTTTGTGCGGCGTCAACAGGTCCGACCAACGCGGTTTCATCGAGCGGCGCCAGCGCAATGCCCGACACGCCGCGCGCGATGGCGTTTTCCACTTCGGAGATCTGCGCGTCGCGATCGTCTTCGCGCAGCGGCCCGCGCCACGCGATCTCCACACCCAGCTCCCTTGCGGCGCGCCGTGCGCCGGCATGTACGCTTTGCCAGAACACATGCGACGTCCCTTTTGGAATCACCGCAAGCGTGAGATTTGACGATGGCGTGCCTGAACTGGACGAGCAGCCGGTCAGCGCCGCGAGGAGCAGACTGGCGGCAACGATGCGTCGCATCACTAGGACTCCTTGTACGCCACGACCCGCTGGCGCGAGTCGCCAAGACGTTCTATGCCGAGCTCGACGAGGTCGCCCGGACGGAGGTAGCTCGGCTCCGGTTTCATGCCGAGCCCCACGCCAGCCGGTGTTCCGGTGCTGATCACATCGCCCGGAAGCAGCGTCATGAATTCGCTCACGTAGCTCACCAGCGCGGCTACGTCGAAGATCATGTTGGCCGTCGTGCTGCGTTGACGGAATTCGCCATTCACTTTGAGCCACATTGCCAGCGCCTGCGGCTGAGGCACTTCGTCTTTGGTCGCGAGGTACGGACCGATCGGCGCGAACGTGTCGGCACTTTTGCCCTTGACCCACTGGCCGCCGCGTTCGAGTTGAAACCCGCGCTCTGAATAGTCGTTGTGCAGTGCGTAACCGGCAATATGTGCGAGCGCGGCTTCACGTGACACGTATCGCGCGGTACGACCGATGATGATGGCGAGCTCCACTTCCCAATCGAGCTTCGATGCGCCCTTTGGAATGACGACATCGTCGTTGGGGCCGGCCAGCGCCGTTGTGGCCTTGAAAAAGATCACGGGCTCCGGTGGCGGCGGCGCGCCGGTTTCGGCCGCATGGTCGCGGAAGTTGAGGCCGATGCAGACGATCTTGTTGGGCCTTGCGATGGGCGCGCCGAGCCGTGCCGTCGGCGGCACCTTGGGAGCGGCCGCCGCGTCCGTTTCTGCCCATTGCGCCAGCCTGTCGAGTCCGTCGTCCGAGAAAAACCGTTCATCGAAATCGGGCGTGACGCCCGATACGTCGATCCGCTCGCCGTTGGGCAATTGCAGACCGGGGCGTTCGCGTCCGGCATCGCCGTAGCGAATCAGTTTCATTGCGGCTCAGCATACGACGATCTGTCGCGCGCGCGGATGCAGCCGGTAACGGCCCGCGCTTGACACCCTGCCATACCCGCCGTAGCGTCTGCGTTGAATTGATGTTCGATCTGTCGCGGAAAACGGCACTGGTTACCGGCGCCGGATCGGGCATTGGAGCAGCCATCGCCGAGACGTTTGCGAACGCGGGTGCGCAAGTGTTCGCCGCCGATGTCAACGAGGAGACCGCCGCCAAGACCGCCAGCCGCATCGTGCAACGGGGACACTCTAGTGAAGCAATGGCGCTCGACATCCGGGACGAGTCAGAGTGCTCGCGCGCCGCGGAACGAGTGCACCAGACGGCGGGACGGCTCGATGTCCTGGTGAACAACGCCGGCATTGGCCACGTCGGCACGGCGCTCACCACCACCGGCGCCGATCTCGATCAGCTGTATGCCGTGAACGTGCGCGGCACGTTCAACGTGACGAAAGCGTTTTTGCCGCAGATGGTGGCGCGGCGGCAGGGTGTCATCATCAATATGGCGTCGGCGGCGGGCGTGGTTGGCTTGCGCGATCGGCTCGCGTACTCGATCACGAAATTCGCCGTGGTCGGTCTGACCAGGAGCATGGCGCTCGATCACGCGCTCGACGGCATTCGCGTCAACTGCATCTGCCCTGGACGCGTCGAAACGCCGTGGGTGGCCGAGCGCATCAAGGCCTACCCGGATCCGGAGCAGGCTTACAAGGAGATGGCGGCATCGCAAGCGATTGGGCGAATGGGCAAGCCTGAGGAGATCGCCGCCGCGGCGCTGTATCTCGCAAGCGACGAAGCGGCGTTCATTACGGGAACGGCGTTGAATATCGACGGCGGATGGACTGCTGGCAAGTAGCAACTGCCGAACGAAGAACGAAGAAAACAAGACCGAAGAGGCAAGAACTTAGAACTTGAGAAACTGGCGAACTAAAACTTTGAACTTTGAACTTTGAACTTTGAACTTTGAACTTTGAACTTTGAACTAACTGACGACCATCGGCCGTTGACCGTTGGCTGAAATGATGAACAGATCGAAACGTGTGCGAGCGTTGCTGGTGGGCGGACCAATGTACGACCCGCTCTACGATGCGATACCGGTGTTCGAACGTGAGACCGGGAACGCCGTCGAAGTGGTCGCGCGGTTGCCGCACCCGGAGCTCAACGTCTACGTCCGTCACGCCTTCGAACACGGCGACGCCGATATCGATCTGCTCTCCACGCACACGAAATATGCGCCGTCGCAGGCGCAATGGCTCACGCCGCTCGATCCCCTCGTCGACGAAGGGCTGATTGCGGATCTGCTGCCGCGCGCCCACGAACTGTCACGCATCGACGGGCGCCTGCTGCAACTGCCGCGGAA
Source organism: Acidobacteriota bacterium (assembly GCA_046727855.1). GTDB lineage: Bacteria > Acidobacteriota > Vicinamibacteria > Vicinamibacterales > UBA2999 > DASPWV01. Next base: position 18,172 of record JBKPDL010000036.1, on the reverse strand, counting down.
TCTCGACGTGCGGCTGCTCCATTATCGCCGCGACCTCATCGACAAGCCGCCCGCGACGTGGAGCGAGCTTGCGGAGATCGCGTCGTCGTTGACACGGCCGGCAACCAGCGCCGGAACGCCGCTCTGGGGTTTTCTCTTTCCGGGCCGCGACTCGGGCCTCTTCGGCACGTTCTACGAGCTGCTCATTGGCGCGGGTGGCAAGCTGTTCGACAAGTCGCTTCGACCGGCGTTTGATTCGCCCGCCGGCGCCTGGGCCGTGTCCTATCTGGTCGATCTCTATCGCACTCGCGGTGTCGTCCCACGCGAGTTGACGACATGGCACTACGACGAGATTTCGCAGGCGTTTCGCGGTGGGTCCGCTGCCATGGTGTGCGATTGGCCGGGCAGCTACCATCTGTATCGGAATCCAGCGACCTGCAGCGTCGCCGACGAGGTCGCGCTCGCGCTCCTGCCGATGGGGCCCGCCGGAGTGCGCGCCGCCTATGCCGGCTGTCATTCGTTTGCTATCCCGAACAGCACCGCTAATGTGGAAGGAGGCATCGCGCTGATGCGGTTCCTCACGTCGTCCGACGCGCAGCTCGGAGAGGCGCGCCACGGTGCGATCCCCTGCCGCGCGAGCGTGCTCGAGCGAATTCGCAGCGAGGCGAGCGCGAACGGCGATGGCGCCCGGTGGCAGCTCCTGGCCGAAACCGAACGCACGATGATCGTGCCGCCGCGTTTTGCCGCTTACCCTCAGTGTGAGGACGCGATCTGGCAAGCCGTCCAGCAGGCTATGCTCGGAGCGATGTCGCCCGAAGATGCCGCCAGGCATGCCGCCGCCGAAGCGCAGATCATCATAGGAGCCAAAGTCGGCGCGCTATGACGATGTTTGCCGGCAAAATCGTGCTCGTGACCGGCGCCGCCCGCGGCATCGGGCGCGCCACCGCGGAGGCGTTTGCCACGGCCGGCGCAACCGTGGCGTTGCTCGATCGCGATGCCCTTACGTTGAAAGCGGTGGCAGAGTCGATCGGCAAGACCGGCGACGACGTTTTGGCGCTTGGTGCGGACGTATCGTGCAGCTCTGATGTCGATCGCGCGGTGGCAGAGTGCATTGCGCGGTTTGGCGCCCTCGACGTCGTTGTCCCGAATGCCGGCATCAGCTTCGCCCGCGCGATCGACGAGTACTCGAACGACGAGTGGAATCGGATCCTTGGCGTCAACCTGAATGGCGCGTTCTTTACCGTGCGCGCGGCGGTTCCCTATGTGAAACAGCGTCGGGGGTCAATCGTGTTCGTGTCGTCGATGACCGGACTCGTTGGTCAGCGCCAAGGCGCCGCCTACGATGCGAGCAAAGGCGCGCTCATCGCGATGACCCGTTCGCTGGCGCTTGAACTTGCGGGAGACGGTGTCCGCGTGAATTGCGTATGCCCCGCTGGCGTGGATACGCCGCTGATGCGAACGTGGGCGGCAACCTTGCCGAATCCCAGTGTCGTGCTGCAACAGCAGGCCGATATGCATCTGCTCAAGCGGATGGCCACTGCGCAGGAAATTGCGTCGGCCATTCTGTTTCTTGCCTCGCCGGCCGCGTCGTTTATTACGGGAGTCGCGCTGCCCGTCGAGGGCGGCGCGACGCTTGGATATCGGCATTGTTGACGCCCGACGAGCTGCGCACGATCAATTCCGGCGGCACGATGACTCGCCGGAACGGCCCCGTAGGATGCGGACCGATCTGATCGAGAATCAACTCCGCGGCGCGGCGCCCCATCTCCTCCTTCGACCAGCTCAACGTCGTCAGCGGTACGCGCAACAGATCGCTGTGTACGACGTTGCCCGCGCCGACGATGGCGATGTCGTCTGGAACCGAGAGACCTGCGTCCCAGATGGCTTTCATCGCGCCAATGGCCGCCGGGTCGTTGGCGGCAAACACGGCGTCGATGCGCGATCGCGCCTCGAGCAAGCGCTTCATAGCGCGGTAGCCGTCGTCCTCCATGAAGCCGCCGGCGACGATCCATCCAGGTTTCGGATCAATTCCGCACGCGCGCAGAGCATCCAGGTATCCCTGCTGCCGCCGCTTGGCGTGGATGACGGCGGGCCCGGCAATGTGCGCGATGGCGCGCCGGCCCGCCGCCAGCAGGTGCTCGGTGGCCAACCGCCCGACCTTGACGTCGTCGGTCAATACGCGATGACAGCGGACCTTTTCGTGATCGTCGCGATCGATCATTACGAGCGCGCGGCCGAGCGCTTGCAGCTCCTGGAGCAGCTTTGTGTTTCCAGAGGCGTTGACCGACGCAATCACGACGCCGTCGACCTGGCGCGAGCGCAGCATTTCGAGCTCGGCCCGCTCTTTCTTCGAGTTTTCCGCGGAGCAGCAGAGCAGCAGGCCATAGCCGCGCTCGCTCATCACGCTTTCGATGCCCGCCACGATCTCGACGAAGAACGAATGCATCAAGTCGGGAATGACGACGCCGAGCGTGCTGGTGCGGCGCAGCGTGAGACTGCGAGCTACCGCATTGGGACGGTAGCCGAGCTCCTCGACCTTGGCGAGCACACGTTCGCGCGTTGCGTCGCCGATGTCGGCGTGATGATTCAGCACCTTTGAAACCGTCGTCACCGACACTCCGAGTTCGGCGGCGATTCGCTTCATCGTGGTCGTAGGGGTCACGGCGTGGCTACTGTAACAAACTGCGATACGACGGCACGGATCATGCCGTCGGTCTTGCTGAATACGTAAAGCTCACCTTCGCTATCGACGGCAAATTGCGCATCGGCGCGACCGTCGCCCGACACCGTCGCACGTCCCGGCAGGTCCGGATCATTGCCGCCACGGAACTTGTAGGCGGCCTGTGCAATCGGAAAGAACGTCGGATAGACGCGTGTTCCGGCATCCGGCGCGTCGTGCGGGTCGTTCCACGCGAACTGAATCTCGTGCATCTCCGCCATCGTAGTGGGATCCCCGTCATCGGCGCGCAGCATATCGGCGTAGTCGACGCGCCAGGCGCGGCCGGTCGAGAGATCGGTGAATACGTACTGACCTCGCAGCGCCGGTAGGCGTTTGCCGCGATACACGAACCCGCTGCCGATCGCGTCGCCCCCGCCTTGCCGATGCGGATATTGCACGACTGGATATGTCGGCTTGACCGTGCCGTTTGTCGCTGTGTCGCTGATCTGAACGGGAATCTCGTCGGGCGACGGCCGCACCGTTGTCTTGTTGTCGGCCCCCAACAGTTGGTTGCCTTCACGCTGCGAATACCCGTAATTGGCACCCTTGTGGACGATGTTCACCGTTTCCCAGGTGCGCAGCCCAATTGAATTGGTTATCAGTCGCACATTGCGACTGTTCTCCGGATCGCCGCCCCAGGTCAGACGATGCGGATTGCGAAAACCGTAGGCCCAGACTTCTTTCCGCGCTCCGGGCTGCGCAACGAAGGGATTGTCGCGTGGAATGCGATATCGCCCGTTCTCGCTCACGGTGCTCGTCGACTGATGCTCGGCTAAATCCGGAATAAAGCGTAGGATCTTGCCGACCAGAGTGTCCAGGCGCTGCGGGTTCGGCCGCGTGTCCGGCCGAGCCGATTCTCCGGCGCCGCCGTCTCCGCAGGCGACGTACATGACGCGCCACTCGGGATCGCTGCGTCGAGCGTGCGGATTGAACGACATGTCGCCGAGCGGATGAATGCGCGTGTTGAGCTGCACGCGCAGCAGCTCGCGCGCTGAACCTTCGAACGTGGTGTTTGTGACGTTCGAGTCGGTCCACTCGATCAATACCCCTTCACGTTGGATCGGACCGGGTGTTGTGATCGGCGCCGTCGTCCCGTAGTCCGCGAGGCGCAAGCCCGGCACATTGGAATTGTCGGGCGCGTTCGAGCCCGGCAGCGATGGATCCTCGACGTGCACGGTGTAGAACTTTCCGTTTCGCGTGTAGTCGGGATCGAATTGGAAGTGGTTCAGCCCGTTGGCAAAGCCCACCTCATACGAGAGCTTGTGAAAGATGCCGGTGTGACCTTCGCGACCATTGAAGTCCAGGTAGATTGTGAGCGCTTTCGTGCGTTTGTCGAGGATGTAAAGCGGCCCGTTCAGATCATTGAGAAAGAAGCGGTTTCTGCCTCCAGGCTCCTCGCGCAGCGACGTGACCCTCGCGAGCATGCCGTCGGTCTGGCCCGTGCCATCGAGCTTGCCGGTGATGGGCAGCTCGAAATAGTCGGCAATCTCGAGTGTGATCGGCGATGAGGAGCCGGCGCTCACGACGAGCGCCAGAACCATACTCAGTTCGGCGGCGCGCTGTATCACAGGGCGATCGCGAAGTTACTGTTTCGATGTCGAGGACTTCGCGGGGAGCTCTCGAATCTTGATGTTGAAAAACGCCACCTCGTCGCCGTGATCCTGCAGCAGGATGTGACCCTTGAGCTTGTCTTCCCAGCCCGGCACGTCCTTGAATTTGCTCTTCGCTTTGCCGGCTTTCATTGCGGCGCTTCCCAGCTCGTATTCGATAATCTTGGTGCCGTTGAGCCAGTGCTCGACGTGACTGCCGCTGACGAGGATGCGCCCTGCGTTGATCTGCCCCGCTGGTTTGATCGGCTTGTGAGCGGGCGCGGCAATGACATCGTAGAGCGCGCCCGTGGCACGATGCGGCCCAATCAACGCATCCGGATGTTTCACGTCGTCGATCACCTGATACTCGTGGGCGATGGGACCGTCACGATTCTCCACAACCAGATACTTGACGCCGCTATTGCCGCCGGGGGAAATCACCCACTCGAAGCGCAAATCGAAATCGTTGAATGTGTCAATCGTGATGATGTCGCCGCTGCCTTTGGAGTCTTGACCTGTTGATGCGGGGTGCCGAAGACGGCCGTTCTCAACGACCCATCCGTTGATCGTGCCGACCGGCTTGCCGAACCCGCGCCAGCCCTTTGTCGTCTGGCCGTCGAACAGCAACCGCCAGCCTGCTGCCTGTTCTTCCGGCGTCAATCGATTCGCGCCGGTGGGTGCGGTGTTCTGTGCGGTCATCGGGACAGCGGAGAGCAGGCATGCGAAAACGACGGAAAGACAGCGAGCCATGTACCCCTCCGATCCACATTACTGTAACGTCGTCGGCTGCACGGTCAAACCGGTTCGCGTAACGGGCGGCGGCGGCGCGGTGCGGCCGGACAAGTGGTTTAGCCACTTATAATGACCGAACGGATGCGCTCCCTCTTCGACCTGTCGGGCCGGGTTGCCGTTGTCGTCGGTGCCACCAGCGGCATCGGCCGGACGCTTGCGCTGGGGCTCGCGGACGCCGGCGCCGACGTGGTTGCCACCGGGCGTCGCGCCGCGCTGGTTGACGAGGTTGCCGGCCAGATTGAGTCGCGGGGCCGACGGACGCTGCGGGTTACGGGGGATGTGGCGGATCGCGAGGCGCTCGAGAAGGTGCGCGACGAGTGCCTCGCGCGGCTCGGCGGCATCGATATTCTGCTTTACGCCGCGGGTATCACCAAGCGGGTCGGCAGTCTGGAAATGTCCGAGGACGACTGGGACCAGCTGATCGAAACGAACCTCACTGGCGCGTTCCGTGCCGCGCGGACCTTCGGTGCGCCGATGATCGAGCGTGGGCGCGGCCGCGTGATCATGATCGGATCGATCGCGTCGTTCGTCGGGTTGTTGGAAGTGGCGGCGTACACCGCCAGCAAGTCAGGTGTGGCAGGGCTCACGCGGGCGCTGGCCGTGGAGTGGGCACCTCGAGGAGTGACGGTGAATGCGATCGCGCCGGGCGTGTTTCGCACCGATCTCAACAAGGAGCTGCTCGAGACTTCACGTGGACAGGAGCTGCTGCAGCGGACCCCGATGCGCCGATTCGGAAAACTCGAGGAGCTCGTTGGCGCGGCTGTTTACCTGGCATCGGACGCCGCCAGCTTCGTGACCGGGCAGTTGATCGCCGTGGACGGCGGCTTTCTCGCCAGCGGGGTCAACCAATGAAAGCGGTGCTGGTGATCAGCGCGCGCGACAACGTCGCGACGGCGCTCGAGCCGCTCGATGCCGGCCGCCGCGTAGTGGTGAACGGCGAGGAGGTGGTTGTGCGCGAGGCGGTTGCCGCCGGTCACAAGGTTGCGATTGGACGGATCGAGGCCGGTGCGCCGATCGTCAAATACGGCAGCCCGATCGGTATCGCCACGGCCGCGATCGAGTGTGGCGCGCACGTTCATACGCACAACGTCGCCAGCACACGTGGGCGTGGTGATCGCAAGGAGAGCTCGTGACCGAGTCCCAACTCCTCGGCTACGTCCGGCCGGACGGCCGCGTCGGCGTGCGCAACTACGTGCTCGTGGTGCCGACCGTGATCTGTTCGGCGGTGGTGAGCGAGCGCATTGCAGCGACGGATCCCGGTTCGCTCGTCGCGCTCCCACATCTGGCCGGATGCGGCCAGCTGGGTCCCGACATGTCGCTCACGCATCAAACGCTGGCGGCCTATTGTGAGCATCCCAACGTTGGCGCTGTCCTCGTTGTCGCGCTTGGGTGCGAGCAGGTGGTCGCGCAGGAACTGGCGGCCGCGGCGAGACGGGCGGGGAAGCCTGCTGAGATCGTCTCGATTCAAGGGGAAGGCGGCACGCCGCGCGCGATTGCGGCGGGAACGAGCGTCGCGCAACGACTCGCGGCGCAAATCTCGACTGCGGCGCGCCAGTTCTGCGATGCGAGCACGCTCGTTCTCTCGCTCAAATGTGGTGGATCGGACTACACGTCGGGCCTTGCCTCGAATCCTACGCTCGGCCGCGTTGCCGATCGACTCGTCGCGCTCGGTGGCGCCGCGGTGCTGGGCGAGATCGCCGAAATCATGGGTGCCGAGCATATCCTCGCCGCGCGGGCGCGCGAAGCGCACGTGGGCGCGCGACTCATCCAGTTGATCGATCGCGTGGAAGCCGAGACGCGGGCGCTCGGCCTGGATATTCGCGGCACGCAGCCGTCTCCCGGCAACATCCGCGGCGGCTTGACCACCATCGAGGAGAAGTCACTGGGGGCGGCGCACAAAGGCGGCGAGCAATCGACGCTCGAGGACGTCGTGCCATACGCCGGGCGCATCACGCGCAAGGGACTCACCGTGATGGACACGCCAGGGCTCGATGTGGAGTCGGTCACCGGCATGGTGGGCGGCGGCGCGCAGGTCGTCGTATTCACCACGGGTCTTGGCACGCCGACCGGCAACCCGATTGCACCGGTGATCAAAATCACTGGCAACGCGCGGACCGCCCGTCACATGGCCGACAATATCGACCTCGACGTGAGCGGCGTGATGAACGACACTGAGACGCTCGACGCGGCGGCGGAGCGGCTGTTCCAGCTGGTGGTCGCGGTTTGTTCTGGCCAGCTCACCGCCGCCGAGCGCCTGGGCCATCGTGAGTTCGCGATTCATCGCCGGAACCCAACCATATGAGCAGCGACGTTCGCGCCAACGGACAGGTCATCGGAGGGGTCGCGGCGCATGTGGCGCCGCGCGAGCTCGCGCGCACCGGTTATATCCGCTGGCTGGTCTGCGCGTTGCTCTTCTTTGCCGCCACCATCAACTACATCGATCGTCAGGTGATCGGCATCCTCAAGCCGACGCTGCAGCAGCAGTTTGGCTGGAGCGAGCTCGATTACGCGGACATCGTCTTTGCGTTTCAGCTCGCCTACGCGATCGGGTTGCTGCTTGCCGGCAGGCTGATGGATCGCATTGGCACACGCCTGGGCTTTGCGCTCGCCGTGATCATCTGGAGCGTTGCCGCGATGGCGCACGCCGAAGCGGTGACGCTGGGCGGGATTGCGGCGCCGCTTCTTGCGCTCCTGGGCGTGGCGTATGCGCCTTCCGTAGCGGGTTTCATCGCCGCGCGCTTTGCTCTCGGAATCGGCGAAGCCGGAAACTTTCCGGCCGCGATCAAAACCGTGGCGGAATGGTTCCCCAAGCGCGAACGCGCGCTGGCCACGGGCATCTTCAATTCGGGCACGAACATCGGTGCTGTGGTGACGCCGCTCGTGGTGCCGTGGGTCACGTTGCAGTTCGGGTGGTACTGGGCGTTCATCGTGACCGGCGCCCTGGGCTTCTTGTGGGTCGCCGCATGGCTGCTCTTCTACAACGCGCCGGAACGGCATCCTCGCGTCAGCCGCACGGAGATGGAGCTGATTCGCAGCGATCCGCCCGAGCCGTCGGTCAGGGTGCCGTGGATGCAGCTGCTGCCGCTGCGGCAAACGTGGGCGTTTGCGATCGCCAAGTTCATGACCGACCCAATCTGGTGGCTGTATCTGTTTTGGGTCCCCGATTTCCTCAATCGCAATCACGGCGTCAACTTGTCGAGCGTGGGGTTGCCCCTCATGACGATCTACCTGGTCGCCGACGGCGGCAGCATCGGCGGCGGGTGGCTGTCGTCGGCACTGATCAAACGCGGCTGGACGGTGAACGCCGCGCGTAAGACCGCGATGCTTGTGTCGGCGTTGGCGGTGGTGCCGATGATGATTGCGGCGAATGTGAGCAGCCTGTGGGGGGCCGTCGCGTTGATCAGCCTCGCCGCATCGGCGCATCAGGCGTGGTCGTGCAATCTCTTCACGCTCGCATCAGATACCTTCCCGCGTCAGGCGGTCGGTTCTGTCGTTGGCTTCGGCGGCATGATGGGCGCGGTCGGCGGCATGCTGATCGCGAAACTCACGGGCGCGCTGCTGCAGTGGACGGGCAGTTACGTTCCCGTGTTCATCATTGCCGGATCCACATACCTCATTGCGCTCCTGATCGTGCACTTGCTGTTGCCGCGGCTGGAGCCGGCAAAGATCGCGTGATCGGGAGAGCTCTCGGCGATCGCCTTTCGGCCATCGGCTCACGACTATCGTTTGTCACTTTCGTCTGCATCAGCGGCCATAGCTGCCTCCTCGAGCGGCGGAACGCGGTGCGCGCAGACGTCCGCGGTGAAGTCAGGTTGCAGGTTTCAGGTCACGTCTCGGGCGGTGTGAAGTGGTAGGGAACAGGCAGCGAGGCAAAATGAGGTAGCGAGGGGCGGGAACCTGAAACCTGCAACCGAAGCGCTACCGCGCGGGAGCAGACGCCTGATAAAACGCGAGCCGTCCGACGAGCAACGTCTTGTGTCCGGTCCTGGTCGCGTTCACCAAACCCGCGCGCTCCATCAACTTCAGGATTTGCTGCGCGGCGTTGTCTTTCAGTCGCCGATTCACGTTGCTGCCGTCGAAATCGAGAAATTCGAGCCGGCCTCCCGGTTTGAGCACGCGCCGGATCTCGCTCAGTGCCTTTTCCTTGTCGTCGTGCTCGAGATGATGAAACATCAAGGATGAGAACACGCGATCGAACGTCGCCTCGCGATACGCGAGCCCGTCGGCAAATCCCTGATCGAAGCGTACCGATACTCCCGCGCGAAACGCCTTGCGTTCGGCGCGCGCGAGCGCCTTCGAGTCGGGATCGAGCGCGATCACGTCCACGCTCGGATAATCCCGCTTGATCGCGATCGCGAGGGTACCGGTGCCGCAGCCGACGTCGAGCACGCGGTGATAGGCGCGCAAGCCGGCTTGATCGAGCAACGCCCTGCGCGCCCTGTTCACACCGAGGATCGATGTGAGTGGGTCATACACCGGCAGGAAGTAGTCGTGTCCCGCCGCGGGAAGGAACGTCCGTTCCGAGTTCGCTGTCATGTTGCTCTCCTTGCGTAATGACGGCATGCTTGCGCGCGACCAGCATGTAGATGGACGGCACGACGAACAGCGTGAAGAACGTGCCGATGATCATTCCGCTGACCAGCATGATGCCGATGCTGTTGCGTGCGCCGGCGCCGGGACCGGTCGCCAGAATCAGCGGTGTGTGTCCAACCACCGTCGCAGCCGTGGTCATGAGAATCGGACGCAGACGGATAGTCGACGCGTCGATCACCGCGCGCAGTTTGTCGGTGCCTGTTTCCTGCAGATGATTGGCGAACTGCACGATCAAGATGCCGTTTTTCGCGACCAGACCCACGAGCGTGATGAGTCCGACCTGGCTGTAGATGTTGAGCGTCGTCAGGCCGAGGAACGAGAACATCAGCGCTCCGGAAATCGCCAGCGGGACGGAGCCCGCGAGGATGATGAACGGATCGCGAAAACTCTCGAACTGCGCCGCCAGGACCAGATAGATCAGGATGGCCGACAACAGGAACACGCCGAGGAACTTGCTGCCTTCGGTGCGCAGCTGCCGCGACTCACCGGCGTAGTCGATCGTGAAGCCCTGCGGCAGAATGCTGCGTGCTTCGTTTTCAAGAAAGCCAAGGGCCTGGTCGAGCGGCACGGGCGGCGGAATCACGCCCTGAACCCGCACGGCGTTGAGCTGTTGGAACTTCTTCAGCTCGCGCGGCTGCGTCGTGGTTCGCAGCGTGGCAAAGGTCGACAGCGGCACGAGCCGATCCGCCGAACCGCGAACGTAGATGTCCGACAGCTGATCCGGCGTGAGGCGCTCGCTCCGCTTGATCTGCGGAATCACCTTGTAGCTGCGCCCCTGAATGCTGAAGCGGTTGACGTAATTGCCCCCGAACAGCACGGCAAGGTCCTGACCGGCCTGGCTCAGATCGACGCCCTGCGAGCGCAGCTTGTCGCGATCGAACACGACTTCCACCTGCGGCTGATCGAACTTCAGATCCGCGTCGGCAAACATGAACATGCCGCTCGCAAACGCCTTCTCAACCAGCTGTTTGGCGAAGTTGCTGAGCTGCTCCGGCTCGGCCGCCGACGCAATCACGAGATCGACGGGGAAATCCCCTCCGCCCGGGAGGGACGGTGGCGTGAGCGGAATCACTCGCACGCCAGGAATCTGTGACAGCGGAAGGCGCGATTCCATCAGCAATTCCTGAGTGGTCTTGCTGCGCTCGCTCCAGCGTTTGGTGACCATGCCGCCAAAGCCACTGCTGGGAAACGTGATCTGGAAGATGCTGGCGCTCTCGGGAAACGCGCGATACACGTCGTGAATCTGCTGTGTGAAGAGCCGGGTCTGATCGACCGTGGCATTGCCCGCGGCCTGCACCACGCCGAACACCACGCCCTGATCCTCATCCGGCGCGAGCTCGCGCTGCGAGAACAAGTAAAACGGCACCGCCAACAGCGCCACGATCGCCCAGAGCACCAGCACAACGGGGCGGTAGGCGAGCGTCCACGAGAGCGATCGCGAGTAGCCGCTCCTGAGGCTCTCGAATCGACGATTGATCCAACCTGCGAAGCCTCGCTCCGAACCTCCGGCACGCAGCAGCCGCGATCCCATCATCGGCGAGAGCGTCAACGCCACGACACCCGAGACGATGACCGCCGACGAGAGTGTGAATGCGAACTCACGAAAGAGCGCACCCGTGAGGCCGCCCTGAATGCCGACGGGCGCGTACACCGCGGCGAGCGTGATGGTCATCGCGATAATCGGGCCAACCAGCTCGCGAGCTGCGTCGACCGCGGCCCGGAACGGCTGCTTGCCGGCATGCAGATGCCGTTCGACGTTCTCGACCATCACGATGGCATCGTCGACGACGAGGCCGACGGCGAGCACGATCGCGAGCAGCGTCAGCAGATTGATCGTGAATCCCGCGACCAGCATCAGAAAAACCGCCCCGACCAGCGAGATCGGAATCGCGACCACCGGGATGATCAGCGCCCGCACCGATCCCAGGAACAGGAAGATCACCACGATCACAATCAACAACGTCTCGCTCAGCGTGGTGAGCACTTCGTCGATCGCATCCTGGATGTATTCGGTCGAATCGTATGGAATGCCGACCGTCATACCGGTGGGCAGCTGTGACTCGATCGCAGGCAGCTCGGCGCGAACTCTGTGGATCACGTCGAGCGTGTTTGCGGTCGGCAGCACCCAGACGCCCATGAACGTCGCGGTTTGTCCATTGAACCGCACTTCCTGGTCGTAGTTCTCAGCGCCGAGGACGATATCGGCGATTTCGCCGAGCCGGACGACGACGCCGTTGGATTCCTTGACGACGAGCTGGCGGAATTCCTCCGGGGTGCGGAGATCGGTGTTGGCGACGAGGTTTACCGACACCATCGATCCCTTCGTCTTGCCGAGCGCCGCCAGATAGTTGTTGCGCGCGAGCGCCTCGCGCACCGCCGTCGCGGAGATGCCGTGCGCGGCCATTTGATCCGACTTCAGCCAAACTCGCATCGCGAACGTGCGGTCGCCGAGGATGTCGGCACGTTGCACGCCGCTGACGGCGCTCAGCTTCGGCTGCACGACCCGCGTCAGGTAATCGGTGATCTGGTTCTGATCGAGGTCGCTCGACGAGAACCCGATGTACATCGCCGCAAACTCGGTATCCGCCGTCTCGAGCTCGATCGTGGGCGCCTCGGCTTCCGGCGGCAGATTGTTGCGCACCTGTGCCACCTTCGCCTGGATCTGCGTCAAAGCGGCATTGGTGTCGTAATTCAGCTTCAAATGCACGGTGATAGTGCTCAGCGACTGCGCGCTGGACGACTCCATGTAGTCGATGCCGTCGGCGCTTGCGATGACGCGTTCCAGCGGCGTGGTGATGAAACCTCGCACGAGGTCGGCGTTGGCGCCGACGTACACTGTTGCCACGCGAATCACCGCGATATCACTGCGCGGATACTGCCGCACGCTCAAAGCGCGAATCGACTGCAGGCCGGCGATGAGGATCACCAGGTTGACGACGAGCGCCAGCACCGGGCGCTTGACGAACAGGTCGGTGAACTTCATTAGCTGTCCTCCGGTTTCGGTGCGCGGCTGTTGGCCGGCTGCACGGAGTTGTTGATCTGCACGGCGGCGCCGTTGCGGAGCTTGAACACGCCGGAGGTGACGACCTCCTCGCCCGGGTTGAGACCCGAGACCACCGCGATTTGATCGCCGCGCGTGGCACCCAGCTTCACCACCTGCTGACGCACGCCGCGGTACGTTTGCCCCTGTTCGTTCTTCAGATCGGCAACCACGAACACCGAGTCGCCATAGGGCGCGTAATTGATGGCCGATGCCGGCAGCGCGATGACCGAGTGCGTGGCGCCGAGCATGACCTGCGCCTGCACGAACATGCCCGGTCTCAATTTCGCGCCGGTGTTTGCGAGCGTGGCCTGAACCTGCACGTTTCGGGTGGCGGCGTCGGCAACCGAATCGATGGCGCTGACACGGCCGGTAAACTCAGTCGCGTCGAGATTGTTGGCCGTGATGCGGACGCTTCGGCCCAGACGGATTTGTGCCATATCCTGCTGCGGCACACCGAAGTTGACGTAGATCGGATTGAGCGATTGCAGCGGCACTACCGGATCACCTCCCGTCAGGTACTGACCGAGATTGACCTGGCGAATGCCGAGAATTCCGGAAAACGGCGCGCGGATCGTCTTGCGCTCGATGGTCGCGCGGATTTCGTGAATTCGCGCGTCGGCTTGCCGGTGCGCAGCCGCGGCGCTGTCGTACTCGGCGCGCGACACCGCATCCTCTGCGACCAGCCGCTCCATCCGTTCGAAGTTGAGACGCGTGAGCTCGAGCTGCGCTTCGGCCGCCGTGAGCTGCGCGCGTTCCTGCCGCGTGTCCAACTCCACGAGCACGTCGCCCTGCGCGACACTGCGGCCGGAATCGAACGCAATGCGCTCGACAATGCCGGGCAAATCGGCGCTGACCGTCACACCCTGTACAGGTGCAACGGTGCCGATGGCGCTGATCGTCGCCGGCCACTCTTCGCGCGCTGTCACAATGGTCGTAACGGCCTCAGGCGGAGGCTGCATGGCGGCAAACTGCTGCGCCATTGCTTGAAACTGCCTGACCTTCACAAAGCCGAGAACGGCGATCAAGGCAGCCATCGCCGTCAACATCAGAATCATTCGCTTAGCCACGTGCGTCCTCCGTCTTCGATGTCATGTCGTCGACCATCCGCCCCCGAGCGCGCGATAGAGCTCGACGATCGCGGCCAGCTCTCTCTGCCGAATGCGCGCCAGTTCGGTCTCGCGGACGAACAAACTGCGCTGCGCATCGAGCACGACCAGATAGCTGTCCAATCCACCCTGGTAGCGCTCGGTGGCAAGCCGCGTCGATTCGCGTAGCGCCCCCACGAGCCGTTCCTCTTCGGTGCGCTGTTCGCGCGTTTTCGTGTAGCCCGCAAGGGCGTCGGACACCTCGCGAAAGGCGCTGTAAACAGCCCGCTCGTAATTCACCACCGCTTCACGGTGGAGCGATTCGACCAACTGTACGTTGCCGCGAACGCGCTCCAGGTTGAGCAGCGGGGCAGCGGCGCCGAGGGTTGCGGTCAGGAAACTCGCCGGTCCGGTGAGCAGGTTCGAGAGCGCGCGGCTCTGCACGCCGAAGAAACCAGTGAGCGTGATGCGCGGGAAGTAATCGGCTTTGGCAGCGCCGATTTGCGCGTTGGCGGCGACGAGCTGCTGCTCCGCCTGACGGATGTCGGGCCGCCGTTCGAGAAGCGCCGAAGGAAGCCCTGCGGGCACCGTGGGCGGCGCGGCGAAGGATTCCAGCTCGCGGCCGCGCGTCACGTCGCCCGGCACGAGTCCGAGCAAGAGGCTCAGTGCATTTTCGGTTTGTGCGATTTCGCGTTCCACGCTCGCGATTTGTCCGGTCGCAGCGTAGAGCAGCTGCTCCGCCTGGCGCACATCAAGTCCGCTCGCTACGCCGCTCGCACGCCGCGTCTCGGTGAGCCGCACGCTGTCGGTGGCGACATCGCGCGTGCGCTGCGCGATCTCGAGCTCGAAATCGAGCGCACGCAGCGCGAGATACGTCTGTGTGACATCGGCAACGAGCGTGGTGATGACGCCGCGCTGTGCATCCTCGGTGGCGAGATACTGCGCACGCGCCGACTCCTTGAGGCGGCGAACGCGTCCCCAGACGTCGAGCTCCCAGCCAAGGTTGAATCCGGCCTGGACATAACTGAAATCCCTGTCGGCACCGGACGGACTCGTGCCGCTCCCGCCGACCTCGGGCAGGCGCGTCGCCGTGCCATCAATCGAACCCGTAACAGTTGGAAACTGATCCGCGCGGGTGATCCGAAACAGCGCGCGTGCCTGCAGCACTCGCTCGGCCGCAATCCGCAGCTCGAAGTTCTGCTTCAGCGCTGTGTTGACGAGCTGTGTAAGCGTGTCGTCGCGGAACAGGTCGAACCACTTGACGTCGGCGAGCGATGCCGCCTGATCCGCGGAGATCGCAGTTTCGCCGCCGCGAAATGTGGCAGGCGTTCCGACGGTGGGACGCTGGTAGTTCGGCCCAAGCGTGCACGACGCGAGCAGAATGGCGCCGAGCACGACAACTGCAGCATGCGCTTGCTGTCGCGCCGCGTCAGCCATTCGATAGAGGTAAATGAACTGGCTCATGTGTGTGCTCCCTGCACCCTATTCTCCGAATGCTCCAGACATAGGACGTTCGAGGATGCGGTCACCGGACATTGCCTAGACGAAAGCGCCCGAGGCAGCTGCGAAGCACAAACCCTGAACACGTTCAACTCCTCTCCTGATCGGCTGGTTCGCCAATTTCTCTCACCAGTTCCCGCATGGCGCATCCGCGCGCGACAAAGCGCGCACCCGCGTGGTGCATGCGGGCCATCAGCACGCGGCCGTCATGATCGACATGGCAAACCTCCGTCAGGTCGACGCGCAGCCCCAGACCGGCGAGGGTGGCTTCGTGCCAACACGCATTGAGCGCGGGGACACACGGGCCGGCAAGGCAGCCCTCGACTTTCACCACCAGGTCATGGTCTATGTGTGAGGTGATGCGGAACATGTCACTCCTCGCCCGCGTCAACCACTAGCGATGGGCGTGCCGTCGCTATTTCACGTCGGACAACATCTGGTAAGGCGAAAGGAAGTGAGGACTTACGCGCGAACGTTCGGCGAGAGGCAACGGCAGGTGCCAACGTGATCGCGCCAACAGATGGTCGCGATGCCGGCGGGTTGGCACCTTTGCGCGGCCGCGGCGTCTAAGCCTAATGAAGGGGTCGGGAGGGTTATGAGCGCGGTCAGTGCCGAGCTTGATGATCTTGTCGGAACACTGCAACGCGAGCGCGATCAGCTCGAGTTGCTGTTGGATGTGACCAACGCGGTGATTACGCAGTTGGACACGAAGGCGCTCTTCGCGGCGATCGCGCCCGCGCTCCGACGGTGTGTCAGTGCCGACGTCGCCGCCATCGCGTTGTTCGATGACGAGGCGGGTGTGCTGCGCCATCACGTGTGCGACGCGCCGGAAGGTTTCTGGCCGATGTCTGAACGGCCGCCGAATCTGGTGCGGACGCTGCAAGGGTCAGCGTCTGGACTCGTGTTTACGACCGGCGTGCCGCGCGTGTTTTCGGTCGACGACCTCGAGCGGTTTCCCGACAGCGCGCCCATCCGCGAGCGCGGCATTCGCTCCGCGTGCTCAGTACCGCTGGCCACCGCCCAGGGCGTGCTCGGTACGCTCGACCTTGGTGCGCTCGCGCCGGATGCTTTTTCGCCGGAACAGTTTCCCCTGCTCACGCGTGTCGCCGGGCAAATCGCGATTGCCGTGCGCAACGCGATCGCGTATCAACAGATCGAAGAGCTCAACGCGCAGCTGGCGCGTGAGAAGCTGTACCTCGAAGACGAGATTCGCAGCGATCATCTCTTCGAAGAGATCATCGGGCGCAGCCGCGCGCTGACACGCGTGCTGCGCGAAATCGAGACGGTCGCGCCAACCGAGTCCACCGTGCTGATCAGCGGAGAGACCGGATCGGGCAAGGAGCTCGTGGCGCGGGCAATTCATCAACTCAGCGCGCGTCGCGTCAACGCCTTCGTCAAGCTCAATTGCGCCGCCATCCCGACCGGCCTGCTCGAAAGCGAATTGTTCGGGCATGAAAGAGGCGCATTTACCGGCGCCATCAGCCAACGCATCGGCCGCTTCGAGCTGGCCAACCGCGGCACCGTGTTTCTCGACGAAGTCGGCGAGATTCCGTTGGAGCTTCAGCCCAAGCTGCTGCGCGTGCTGCAGGAACGCGAGTTCGAGCGCCTGGGCAGC
The DNA here is from genome assembly GCA_046727855.1 of Acidobacteriota bacterium. GTDB lineage: Bacteria > Acidobacteriota > Vicinamibacteria > Vicinamibacterales > UBA2999 > DASPWV01. The sequence goes on along the minus strand of JBKPDL010000036.1, from coordinate 1,257 downwards.
TCGCGCACGTTCCGCACCGACGCCCGCCTCATCGCCGCCACCAACCGCGACCTGACAGCGCTCGTCAGCGAGCAGAAGTTCCGCGAGGATCTGTTTTATCGCCTCAACGTCTTTCCGATCGTCGTGCCGCCGCTGCGCGAGCGCCGCGAGGACATTCCCATGCTGGTCCGCCACTTCGCGCAGGAGTTCGGGCGGCGCATGAAGAAGACGATCGAAACGATTCCGGCCGAGACGATGGAGGTATTGACTCGCTACGAGTGGCCCGGCAACATCCGCGAGCTGCAGAATCTCATCGAACGCGCGGTGATTCTCTCCACCGGCTCGACGCTGGACGTGCCAGTTGGCGCATTGAACGGGCGACGGCCGCCGACGCCGCCGCGACGCGAGGAAGTAGTAACGCTTGAACAGGCGGACCGGCAGCATATCTTGAGCGCGCTCGAAGCCAGCCACTGGGTGATTGGCGGGGCGAACGGCGCGGCCGCGCGGCTGGGGATGAAGCGGTCGACGCTGCAGTTCCGCATGCGGAAGCTTGGCATCGCGCGGCCGCTCGCCGGCCCCGGGGCTTACGGTCGCGCAGCGCGAACGGCGCAGTGAGGACGAGGAACGAAGAACGAAGAACGACGAACGATAAAGGCTGAAACGAAACGCGAAAACGCGAAGATCAAGCGCGGCAAACGATTTTTGCCGTAAGCAGTTCTTACGATCGGACGAGGCTAGGCGAGCTGCACAAACCGAGTACGACGGTAGCGCCGGTCCCCGCAAGTCGTTGAATAGCAGCTGGCACGAGCTGATGGCGTCGGGGTGGCACCGGTCTTATAGGTCCAAAGCCGATCGAGTTGTTCCCGCAGCACGTACGCTTTGAAAACGCGGCGATTGGCCGCGAACAGCGTCTGGAGCTCCGCGCGCTTCGAGGCGCGGACCGTCTTCCAGCGTCGCAACAGCAACCACCGCTTGCCGCGCCGTTGACGGACCGGATCGAGCCGGAGGATTCGCGCCATGGCGTTGAGTGAAACTGACATTGCGGCAATTCGCCGTGCCATCGAGCAAGATGCCGCCGCCGTGCGGCGCGCCAACTGGGATGCGGTGACGCGGATGTTCACTGCCGATGCGATACGGTTCCCGCCGCATCGGGCTCCGATCCGCGGGCGTGCCGCCATCCGTGCCTGGCTCGAGACGTTTCCGCCGATTCAGGAGTTCGCGATTACCGCCGACGAGATCGTCGGCTGTCACGATGTGGCGTTCGTGCGCGGTCGCTAT
>JBKPDL010000035.1:0-9152 GCA_046727855.1 Acidobacteriota bacterium | reverse complement strand
GGCCCCATGTCCGTACCGCGCCGGTTGCCGCCGAGATCAAGAGGGACTCCAATGATGTGAATAGGCGGCAACGGCATGCGCTGAAACGCGGTTGATTGTACAGCCTGTCCCGCAGGAGCGGCGGAACTAGCGCATGGTCGCGACGATGGAACCGAGCTCCGAGATGTTCTCGATCACACGACGCGCAAACGCTTCCGCCTGTTGCGGTGAGGCACCGGCGGTCTCAAACGCCACGCACACTTGTTCTGGACGAAGCTGCCCCGCGAGCTCGGCAAACTATTGCGCGTGTTCAATCGGAATGGGCCCGAGCGGCACTTGGCCTTTGAAGTTCAATGTCACGTTGCCGTTGGACGAATCGGCGACAAAACGATCGGCCTTGAAGTGTTCGGCGTTCCATCCGCCGGCCGATTGATGGGTTTCGGACGAGCGACCGGCGCACAGAAAGAGAAGTAGAGTCGAGCCAGCGGCAGCGACGGCCTTCGAACTCACCCGCGAACTCTGTCCAGCTCAGATAGGCAAAACGGGTGCGCGCGAGAGGACGAGCTAGTGCCGCTTCTTATAGGTGATGGAAATGCCCTCGTACCCTGCGGAAACGATCGAGCTCAACGCATCAGGGTGACGTTGAATCGCTAAAAGGAAGTCGCGCATTTCCCTTTTTTTGTTGATGACGTTGTGCGCGAGAAACAACCCTCCGGGTGTCACCCTCGGAAAGACGAGATCGAAGAATCTCTTGTAATCCGGCTTCCACGCATCGAGAAAAACGACGTCGAAGTTGCCTTGCAGCTTCGGAATCTCCGTAAACGCATCACCGACGATCACCTGCACCACGTCCTGCAGCCCTGCGCGGCGCACGTTGGCGGCGGCCTCTTTCGCGCGCGTCGCGTCGTACTCAATGGTCACGAGTCTGCCGCCCGTGTCGCGCAAACCGAGCCCCATCCAAATCGCGCTGTAGCCGCTCGCCGCTCCAATCTCGAGAACGCGCTTGGCGCCGGTCGATGCGACGACCAGACGAAGGAAACGGCCATCTTCCTCAGAGACAGCAAGCTGACCTTTATCCGCGGCCCGGATCTGCTTGAGGATACCGTCCACATCCTGGGTCTGCGCCGCCGTGCCAAGAAGTGCTGCCACCAACAACGTCGTCGATCTCATATCGAAACCTTCTCGAGAAACGCGGCCGCCTGCCGCGCGGTCGCTCGCCCGTCGAACACACAATCGGGGATTCCGGTCCCGCGGAACCCGCTCCCCGTGACATATAAGCCAGGGTACGCCGAGAGTCGACGATCGATTTCCGCCATGCGCTCGAGATGGCCAACCTCGTGTTGTGCGCTCGCGCGCCGCCAGCGATACACGCGCGTGAGTCTCGGCTCGCCAGTAATCTGCAACATGCCGCGCAATTCGTCGAACACTGCCGAACCAATGGCGGCGTCGTTCTGATCGACGATCGCCGGATCGTGTACGCCGCCCACGAAGCCCCGCAACAGCACGTGCCCTTGCGGAGCGCGATGCGGCCATTTCGACGACACCCACGATGCCGCCATCACCACGTGGCGTTCCGTTTTGGGTACGACAAAGCCGGTGCCTCGCAGGGGATGACCGACTTGATCGCGGCGAAGGCCGATCGCGACGGTGGCGGATGAAACGTAACGCACCTGTTGAATGAGCCCGGCCATTTCGGGATCGATTGGTTTCAGGAGCGGCGCGGCCACCCATGCAGGAGCCGCGACGATGACGCCTCGGGCCTGTAACGATTCCCCGGAACCGAGCAGGACGTCGTATTGATCGCCGCTGCGAATCGCCGCGACGCCGGCTCCGGTCCGAACCGTACCAACCGGGAGACGTTGTATCAGCGCTTTCACCATCTCTTCAATGCCGCCAGGAAGCGACATGAAGGCGCCTTGCGACGGTCCGGCGTTCGCACGCATCGACGATAGCGCGCGCAGCACGCTGCCGCGGCTGCGCTCCGCCTCGACGAGTCGCGGAAACGCAGCCACCATCGAAAGGCGATTCACGTCGCCGGCATGAATCCCAGCCAGCAGCGGTTCAGCCAGATACGTGACGGCCTCTCTCCCGAACCGTCGTCCGATGAAGCTGCCGATCGACTCGTCGCTGGAGTCGCGCCGCGGCGGAATGAGCAGCTCGAGGGCCATGCGCGCCTTGCCCGACAGCGAAAAGAGCGGCGTAGTGACGAACGGTCCGATTCTGGTCGGAATGCCGAGCACGGACGCTTCGGGCAACGGGATGAGGCGGCCGCCGCGGACGATGAAGGCGGTACGAGGCCTGAGCGTGGGGGACAGGCGATCGCCAAGGCCAAGTTCGCGACATAAATCGAGCGCCGCCGGCTTCTGGATCAGGAGCGCGTCAGGGCCCGCATCGATGACGAAGCCGTCGACAATGTCGGTGCGAATCACGCCGCCAGCCCGCTCCTCGCGCTCGAGCACGATCGGCCGCACGCCGCGTTGGACGAGCTCCCATGCCGCCGAAAGGCCCGCAATGCCTCCACCGACTATCAGGACGTCATGCACGCGCGGAGGCCTGATGCACGTAGCGGGCGAGCGCCTGCACGTTTTCGAGCGGAATCGAGGGAAGGATGCCGTGACCGAGGTTGAAGATATGTCCAGGGCGTCCGGAGGCGCGGCGAAGGACGTCGGCTGCGCCCGCAAAGAGCCGCTCGCGCGGACCGAGGAGCAACGTCGGATCGAGGTTGCCTTGTACACCGCGATCGACGCCAATGCGATCCCAGGCCTCGTCCAGCGGAATGCGCCAGTCCGCGCCGATGACGTCGCCGCCTGCTTCGCGCATGTCGCCCAGAATCGATCCGGTGTTCACGCCGAAATGAATCGTGGGCACGCGTCCTTGAATGGCGGCAAAAATCTTCTTCGTGTGCGGCAGCGCAAACTCGCGATAGTCCTCGGCGTTGAGCGCGCCCACCCAGGAGTCGAACAGCTGAATCGCGTCGGCGCCGGCGTCGATTTGCGCCTTCAGGTAATCGGCCACGATCGTGGCGAGCTTATCGGCGAGGCGATGCCATGCTGCCGGATCGGCGTACATTAGCGCTTTGGTTAGAGCAAAGTTGTGCGAATGACCGCCTTCGATCGCATATGAGGCGAGGGTGAAGGGCGCACCCGCAAACCCGATCAGCGGCACTTTCCCATCGAGCTCGCGTTTCACTTGCCTGATGGTGCTGAACGTGTAGGGCAGTGCCTCCCGCGGCTCGAACACTCTCAAGCGATCGATGTCGGCGGCGCTGCGAATCGGCGTTTCGATCGCAGGCCCTTCGCCTTTCACGAAATCGAAAGGGATGCCCATGGGCTCGAGCGGAAGCAGCAAGTCGGAAAACAAAATCGCTGCGTCCACTTCGATGCGCCGTATCGGTTGCAGCGTGACATCGGTTGCGAGATCCGGTGTGCGACAGAGCTGCAGAAGTGTGTATTTCTGGCGCAGGGCACGATATTCCTGCATGTAGCGGCCCGCTTGACGCATGAACCAAACCGGCGTTGCGTCAACGCTCTGACGTCGGCACGCGCGCAGAAACCGATTCTCGCGCCCGGAAGCCACGATCATGCGTGCTATATTATCGAGTTTGTTTCTGACCCCGGAGGTCCAGTGAGCCCGATCCTCGTGCGGCCGGTCCGCGAGCAGTTCGAGCACGACCGCATCGTTCGCCTCTTGCAGGCTCGCTACAAACGGAAATTCGAAGTCGTCATCAATCCGGGATCGGAACAAAACGCATCAGTCACCTCCGGCGATCTCGCTGTCTATCCCGATCTCCTGCTTTTCAGTCAAGAGCGTGGACGGCGTCTGCAAGGCACGATCGAAGTCGAGACCAGTGAATCGGTGAACACGCTCGAAGCGATGGCGGAGTGGGGACCGTTCAGCCGGTTGCGCGCGTCGTTCGTGCTCTACGTGCCACCAAACTCGCTCGATACCGCGCGCCGGTTGTGTGTGGAACACCAGGTCGATGTGTCTGAGATCTGGACGTATCACACGGCGGCCGATCAAGTGCGGTTCACGCTGGTGCATCGCGCGCCCGAATCGCAGCAGGCACGCCTGAAAGCGCCCGCCAAGGCAGAGAAGCCGGAAAAGAAACCGGAAAAGAAACCGGAAAAGAAACCGGAAAAGAAAGCGGCCACCCCAGCCAAGCCGGCCAGAAAAGCGGTGGCGAAGAAGGCCGCGCCGGCGAGGAAAGCTGCGCCGAAGAAAGCCGCGAAGGCAAAAAAGAAAGGCAAACGCCGATAGAGGGAGCGTCGCGACGACCGTTCTGCCGCGAACGCTCGTCACGACTGCTTGCGCGGAAGTGCTATGCCGTTTTTGCGGCTCACGCGAGATCGCCGAGGATACGAAAACACCTTTCTGCTGCACGCCGCGCATCCCGGCGAGCCTCCACGCGTCTTGTACTGGTATCGCAGCGCACCGGGCGTTCGCGTCGGTCGTCCTGCGCTGGACGAAGACGCGATCCGCACGATCGAAGAGCAGAACCCTGACGTCGACTTCGACTGGCCGCACATCCTCGAGGTGGGTGCCGTCATGGAACCTGAAATCGAGCGCCGGCCAGTCCGCCAGAAGCGGCGCACAGGGCGAGAGCAGCCGTCAGGCGTCAAGGAGGAAGAGCGCGCGCCGTCCGGACCGGCACAAGAAGAAGAAGAACTGGCGCCCACGCCCCCCGAAGAAGACTTTGCCGCGCCAACTGAGTCGGTGTTCAGCGACGGCGAGATGATCAGGTTCGAAAACGAAGTGGTCGAGGAAGGCACCCCGCCGGCGCCACGCGCACACGATCTGCTCGAGGAGCTGGTGGGGCGCGAGATCGCCACGCGCCTGCGCGCGCGCCACGCGGAGGTGGTCGCGCGCATCCATCGTGTCCCGCTCGAGCACGCGCAGCGAGAGGCATGGGAAGCCCGCGCCGAACGTCTGAATCCGGACAATTGGGTGACACCAGACGAGGTGCTCAAAGGCGTGCAGCACGCCGACGCATTGTTTGATTCTCTCCGGCGCGAACTGCTGGCACACTGAGGAAGTTACAAGTTCAAAGTTCAAGGTTCAAAGTTAGTGGAAGGTGAAAGTCCAAGAGTGAACTTCGCACCTTACCAACTCACTTTGAACTTTGAACTTTGAACTTTGAACTGACATCGAGGTGCAGTGAAAAAACTGACCGTCGTCCTTGTACTAGCGATCAGTGTCCTTCCAGCGAAGGCACAGCTTCGAACTCAACTGGTCGCCTCTGGTTTTACCGATCTCGTGGCGTACGTTCCCGATCCCATCATCCCGAGCGTCTCGTACGCCGTAGAGCAAAACGGCCTTATACGTGTGGTGCAAAACGGCGTCGTCTTGAGCACGCCGTTTCTCGATCTGCGCACGGTCATCAGTAACGGCGGCGAGCGCGGACTGCTCGGCATGGTGTTTTCGCCCGACCTGGCGTCGCACCGCGTGTTCGTCAATTTCACCAATACCAACGGCGACACCGTGATCGCGCGCTTCCGCCGATCGGCAGCGAACCCGATCACGGCCGATCCCGTCACGCGCTTCGATCTCGTCTGGCCGAACGAGGACGGGCAACTGCACCCGTTCATCCGGCAGCCCTTCGCCAATCACAATGGCGGTCATCTCGCGTTCGGACCCGACCAATATCTCTACATCGGGTTGGGCGACGGCGGCAGCGGCAACGATCCGGAGAACCGCGCGCAGAATCCGTTTACGCTCCTCGGCAAGATGCTGAGAGTCGACGTCAATGTGCCTGATGTGGATGCGCGGGGATATCGCATTCCTGCGGACAACCCTTTTCTGGACACCAATCCCGTTGTTGCACTCCCCGAAATCTGGGACTTCGGATTGCGGAATCCGTGGCGGTATACGTTCGACGATCCCTCGCTGGGCGGCACGGGCGCGATGTTCATTGGCGATGTTGGGCAGGTCACGCGCGAGGAGGTGAACTACGAGCCGGCCCGCAGCGGTGGCCGCAACTACGGATGGCGCATGCGCGAAGGTTTCATCGCCACGCCCGGGGTGCCCTCCACCACGCCCGCCTTTACGCCACTGACCGAGCCACTCTTCGATTACCCGCGCTCGCTTGGCACGACGGTGACAGCCGGTTATGTGTATCGCGGGCAGGCGCTCGGGCCGCAGTACGCAGGCCGCTTTTTCGTAGCGGACTTCGGCTCGCAACGTGTCTTTTCGGTATCGTGGGCGCCGAACGGAGTGGCAGGGGCGGTTGTGACCAGTGTGCTCGAACACACCGCGGAGCTCGGCACGCTCGGGCCGATTTCTTCGTTTGCCGTCGATCTATCCGGTGAGCTTTACATCCTGATTCACGGATCAGCGGGGCGGGTGCTTCGCATCGTGCGCGATCTCCCACCGCCCGCCGCGCCTACCCATTTCACCACGGCGGTATCAGGACGCAGCGTCTCGCTGCTCTGGACCGGGAGCGCGGGTGCGACACAGTATCGCATCGAAGTCGGATCGCAGGCGGGCCTCACGAATCTGTCGCAGTACGATACCGGTTCGACAACCACGTCTCTGTCGGTGGGCAACGTGCCGGACGGCTACTATTACGTGCGCATCCGCGCGATCGGACCGGGCGGTGTGAGCGGCCCGAGCAACGAAGTGCTGGTCACCGTGGGGGCGCCACCGTGCACCGGTCCCCCTCCCGCACCAACCGCATTCGGGTTCACGCTGAATGGCCGCGTCGTGTCTCTCACATGGTCGGCTCCGGGCAATCTGACCGGTTTGCAGCTCGAGGTTGGTTCGGCTCCAGGCGTCACGAATCTGGCGGTTCTCCAGCTTGATCCAACGTCTTCGGGCTTCTCCGCCAACGCGCCACCTGGCACGTATTACGTCCGGCTGCGTGCCATGAACGCATGTGGGTCAGCGCTCGCGCCAAACGAACACACGATTACTGTTCCGTGAATTTGGAGATCTCGAGATGTGGAGATTTGGAGCCAATCTGGAGATTTGAGGATTTTTCGACTTGGAGATCTCGTGATTTGCAATTTGAAAACCGCCAATTTCCAAATCTCCAACTCTCTAATTCTCGAGATTCACGTTTTCAATCGCCTTTTGCGCGGCGCGGGTGATCAGCGCAGTCGCCACGACCGTTGCGGCGAGACCCAGGGCGATCGCAACGTACCAGAGGGTCCCGCGTGGTGTCGCCGATCCGCCTGTGAGCAACACGACATCGCCTGCGACCTTCCCGGCATACACGTACGCCACGACCGTCGGCAGCATTCCGATCGAGCCGGCAAGGTAATCCCGGAAGCGGACGCGACTGATGCCGAGGATGTAGTTGAGCAGAACGTACGACACGACAGGGGAGAGCCGAAGCAGAAGGATCAATCGAAACCCTTCCGTCTCCACAGCGCGATCGATCGCCGCAAGCTTCGGGTGGCGGGCCACGTAGTGCTCGACGAGCCGACGAACGAAATGCCGCGATGTGAAAAAGGCGAGTACGGCGCCGAGCGTGGCGCCGATCATCACATAGAGCACACCCATGAATCCCCAGATCGCGCCGGCGGTGATCGTGAGAAGAAATGCCGGGGCGAGCACGACAGCCGCTACGCCATAGCCAGCGACGAACGCCGCAGGTCCCCAAAGACCGAGGCTTTGGACCCAGCCCGCAAACTCGGGCAAGCGCGCTGCAACGCCGCGCCCGAACACGAGCAGCGTCGCGGCCGCGGCGAGCGCCATGAGAATCTTGAGCGCCCGGCGGGGTGACGGAAGCTTCTGATCGAAGCTTGCTTCGGAAGGTCGTACCACTACTCGCGCGTGAATCTCGATTCGATCGCTTCGATCATGGCCACGCGGCGCAGATGCCGCTCTTCCGGTTTGAAGCCAGCGGAGAGAAATGTCTCAACGAGTGTTCGTGCCAGCGCGGCACCGATCACCCGCGCGCCGAGACACATCACGTTCACATCGTCGTGCTCGACCGCCTGGCGTGCCGTGTAGCAGTCGTGGCACACCGCGGCGCGGACGCCCGGGAACTTGCAGGCGGCCACCGCCACGCCGGCGCCGCTGCCGCACACAATAATCCCGCGGTCGACCTGGCCGTTACGGATGGCGGTGGCAACGGCTTCGGCAATGTCGGGATAGTCCACAGGAGCGCTCGAATGGGTGCCGAGATCCAAAATTTCGTGGCCCTGCTGAGCCAACGCTCCAGCCAAGTCACGCTTCAATTCGAAGCCCGCGTGGTCAGCACCGACGGCGATGCGCATGGGCAAGGATCGTATCACCCATATGGAGGACAGGGAGATCGGGTATGGAGGACAGGGAGATCAGGGAGATCGGGGAGATCGAGGAAAGCCAGAAAAACTTCTCCCTGATCTCCCTGATCTCCCTGTTCACCCCCTTATACTGGCACCATGGAATTCTATCGATTTCGTCTGGGCCTCGGCCTCGTTGTTGCCCTCGGTATCGGCGTCGTGCTGGCAGCACAGACACCGGCCGGGCAGCCCGCGGCGCAGGCGCCGGCAGCCAAGCCGGATGCCCAGCGTCAACCAGACTTCAGGGTCAACATCGACCTCGTCAATATGGACGTGATCGTGCGCAACGGCCAGGACCAGTTCGTTGCCGACCTCACGAAAGACGATTTCGAGATTCTCGAAGATGGCGTGCCGCAAGAGGTCACCGCGTTTACGCTGGTGCACGGCGGACGCGTGCACAACCTGCTCGCTCCGCCGCCGCCGCCGACTCAGGAAGGCATCATCCTTCCGCAGTCGCGTCCACGCAATGATGCGGCCGGCCGCATCTTCCTGATCATCGTTGACGACCTGCACCTCGACTTCCGCAATACGGGGCGGATTCGCGATCTCTTCAAGAAAATTTCCAACACGCTCGTCCACGAAGGCGACATGTTTGCAATCGTCTCGACCGGGCCGTCCTCGCTGGCGATCGACCCCACCTACGATCGCAAGATTCTCGACGATGCGATCAAGAAGATCACGGGCAATGGATTGAAGCCGTCGGACATCATTCAGGGGCCGGAGGGTGCGGAAGGGCCAACCGAAGTGCGCTATCGCGCGCATGTAGCGTTTTCCACGGCCTACGACATCCTGACGCAGATCGAACGGATTGGGAATCGCAGGAAAGCGGTCGTCTGGGTCAGCAACGGCTACGACTTCGACCCGTTCAACAAAGCCCGCCTCGGCGAGGATCCAGTGTTTGGAGGT
>JBKPDL010000034.1:0-14980 GCA_046727855.1 Acidobacteriota bacterium | reverse complement strand
CGAGCCGACGCGGTTTTCTCCCTGATTCAGAAAGTGGAGTCCGGCCACCGTCAACCAGCCATTGTCGGCCTTGAGCGTCGCTTCACGGTCGGCGCGAAACTTCATCAGCGGGGCGACGTCGTATTGCTGCGCCGCGATGCTCGCGAGCGTCAGCGTCACCATTGAAAGCACTGCAACGAACACGCGCTTCATACTCACCTCGCAGCTAAGGAACTACCCAAGGGCCCTGCCCTTGATATCCGGCTAACTTCGCGGCCCTTGGCTAGTTCTTGTTGTTGGCTTGGCGCGCTCCGCGCGCCGTAGACCGTTATGCGGGTCCACAACGCGTACAAAATTCACGTCTGTGGCCGCATAACGGTCTAAGAACGGGTGCAATCTCCCGCGGCGACGCCACGAGAGACTATCTACAGACGCAGCGCGATGGTGGGATGCAGATCTGGCTCACGAGCTTGCGTTCATTCTACTGCACACGACGAGCTGACACGGAACAGAGCGTCGGAGAGCTGAACATCAGCCCCCTGCCAGGCCGATTCAAATGTTGTGCGGGCTTCCGCCGCTTTGCGCGGTTTTTCCCTGCCGCTCGAGCGGATTCCAGACGCCAAACAGCGAGCGCGGGTGCTGACGATTACGCTCGAGGTCGGCGCGAAACACTTTCTCGGCATCGGCTGCACGACCCGCCCTCATCAGGACAGCGCCCAGGTGTTCGCGCGTAGGCAGTAACCAGTCGGACGGCTCGTAGTAGGCGAGTTTGCCTTCCGCCGCGACGGCACAGCCAGCCGCAGCAATGGCGTCGCGCGTGTCTCCCTTCGCGATCGCAATGCGTCCGAAACGTCTTCGCGGGCGACATCGAGCACTGCGGCAGCAGAGTTGACCAGGCTGAGCATGACATCTTTCGGTATGCGTGCGGCAGCTTCCTGCATCTCCGCGGCTTCCAGATTGCCGGCCATCATCGCCGCCGCTGATTGAACCTGCAGGTTGCAAACGACGAGCAGAGCAACCACAGCGCATGTCAATCTCATGGCAACCACCGTGCGAGAAGAAACAAGACGGTCTCAGCCCCGAGGAGCAGGCTTGCCGCACTTAGATGCGCGATTTGCGCCGAAGGTGTCAACCTCAGATACGCCATCGTGATGCCGAGGGCGAGCTGCCCCACAACCAGCGCCGCCATCACATAAGCCGTCCGCTCAATCGGGCCGGCTGCCCGCTGCTCGAGCGGAGACCGGCTGTTCCAAATCTGCAGCATGACGACGAGCACGAGCCCGAAGACCACGAGCGATGCGTCACGATGCCACCGATCAAAAGCGCCGACGGTGGCGAGGGCATCGGTCCTGGCAACGCCGCTTGACAACGCCTCGTCCACGCGTTCGCGCACTTGCGTGCCGAGCGCGACCTGGACCAAGGTGACGACGATCAAGATGAAACTTGTCCAAGCGAGGTCGCGCCGCCTCCCTCGTCCCGGGCCACGAACGCCAGTGCTCTCGGCATTGAGGAAAAATGCAAACACTGTCGCGTAGAGCAGCAGCGAAACGATGATCAGCGCGACCATCAAGTGTGCGGTCACAATCCAGGCCGCGAGATCTTGCTGGACGACGACGCCGCCGAGCCAGCCTTCAAAGCCAACCAGCAGAAACGCCAGCATCGTCGGCAAGACAATCCGCGGCGTGCACCGATGATCGCGGATAGCAACGACCAAGGTCGCGAAGATGAGCAAGCCGACCGTGACGCCCAGCAAGCGATTCAGGTACTCGGTCCACATCAGCGCCTGGTTGAACTGCGCGCGATCGAATTGCGGCGGTAAATCCGCAGCCGAAAGCGGCGGCACCCACGACCCGAAGCAGCGCGGCCAATCGGGACACCCCAGGCCGGCACCTGACGCCCGTACAAGTCCGCCGACGAGAATCAAGAGATATGTTGTCGCTGTGGTCCACAGCGCGAGCCGCTGGAACCGCGTCAGCCGACGCATCTGAATAAGATAGTCAATTAGGTGGCCACTGCACAGGCTTCGCGACGCCGATCGCGCACCACGCTCGAACGCGTTCGACGTGTGATTCGCTATAAACTCGTCATCCCGGTTTACCGCAGCCCGCATCCTCCCGCCTATACGGCCCGCGGCGTCGCCATCGGCGTGTTCTGGGGCGTCACACCGCTTCTGGGATTGCAGACAATGCTGATGGTCGCAACCTGGCAGATGCTCAAACGCGTCTTTGCCAAAGACGCCAGCATCGTGCAGGCGCTGATCTGGGCGTGGGTGAACAATCCCATCACGATGCTGCCGATGTTCTACATGTTTTACGTCACCGGATCGCGGATCGTCGGATCGCCGAATGCCTTGGGCGGATATGACGCGTTCGTCGCGCTCTGGGATAGAAGTCAGCACGAGGCGACGTTCCTGGCTCGAGCCTTGACGATCGCGCGCGAGGTCGGGCTCGCGCTGACCGTTGGCTGTGTCCCTTACGCGGCCCTTTTCAGTTGGCTTGCCTATCGCTGGGCGCTCGCCATCACGCTGGCACGGCGGCGGCGGATCAGACGGGTTGATCCAACTCACGACACGCTGCGCCCATAAGCGCTGCGGTGCGAAGGACGTCTGCTATCTCCGTTCGAACACGCGCACCCACGGCGACTCGGTAGGCTTCTGCTCCGACGTGCGCGCAGCAAACACTTCGTCGAATGTAGCGAGCGGCTCTATCGGGAACGCCGATCTCCATGGATCGAGGCCGACGACGATCGCACGACTGGCCTGGTTCGATGCCTTTGCCGCGTCCATGGCCGCCTCGTACGATTCGTACGTCGCTTGCGTGAGGATTTCTTTAAACTTCATGCCGCGATCGTCGACGCGTTCCACAACAGTGACGACGCTGGACGTGCGGGCAGGCGTGACGTCCTTGCCGCCGAGCACGGTCAGGCGGAACACCATGCTGCGATAGTACGGTTCGTAGAACACCCACACCGGCATCCACCCAGCGGCATCGCGTTTATAGAAAACCTCGTAGTAGGCAGAATGACGGCCGCCGGCCCAATCGACGACGTTTTGAAAACGTCCCATCACCGCGCCATCTGCGGTGAGGCGGAACGGCAGCTCCCAATCGGCCACGATGTAGCGAGAACGTTCGGCGGCGAGCGCGATGCGGGCGTCCCGCTCAGTTGTGGCCGCATAAAAACGCGCAGCGTTCGGCGCCCGCTCCTGCGTCGGGTTCGCAACCGGCACGCGTCGCGCGAGCTGGATAACCCAATAGCCGTGATCCCACCAGTTCATCACTGTGTAATCGGGAGGCGGAACAACCGTGCGTGGATAGCGCGCGTAGTAGTAAGCGTCGCCAGCGTTCGCTGCGACCGCGAACGGCGGTGGCGTGTGATCGCGCAGCCATGCCATGGTGTTGCGCCAGTAAACGGGAAGGCTGGCGGGACGCGATGCGACGAGAACGCCGGGCACCAGATTAGGCGCGAACAGACCGGCGGCGACGATGATGACGGCGAGCTCGCGCTGGAGAGCAAACGTCGGCCTGGCCGTCACCGTCGACTTCGCCGCACGCGGCACGCCGCCCCAGTCGAGTACACGCGCGGCGAGCCACCCTGCAAGAAGCGCGCAGGCCGGCACTAGGTAATAGCCGAAGCGATTTTGTCCAATGGTCGCGACGAACATCGCCGAAACAAAAACCCAGATCAGCACATCACCCGCGTCGCGCCGCCGCCAGACACGGCCTGAAAACACGATCAAGCCGATCAGACCCGCGAAGAATCCGGTGCGAAAGAAATCCCAAGGCTGCTTCCAGCTCCAGTTTCCCGGATAGAGGAACAGCGGTCGTGCTTCGAGCACCGCCATTCGGCCGGCATCGGGCGCGAGGCGCACGACATCAGTGATCAATTGCCGCAGCACGCTGGACGCGAACGCAAAGATGACGGCAGTCGCCGCCACAATCACGATCGCCATCGCGCCGTAAATCCTGGTGCGTCCCGACAAGGTGAACGTCGTTTGCTGCCGGACGAATCCAATCGCCAACGCCATCCCCGCGAGTGCAATGAGGCCGAGTATCTGGCTCTGGTAACGGAACATCGCGCGATCCTGAAAGGCAACCACGAGGACAAAGGCAGTCAGCGCGGCGACGCCCGTGACGCGTGCGGCGTCTCTCAGGTCGTCGGATGACTTCGCCAACAACACGAGCAGCGCGAGCCATGCTCCGAGAATCGCCACGAGGAACGCGCCGCTGCTCCAGCTGAGAAGGTAGAAGCCGAGGACGACGCCGGCAACAACGCTATTGCGCAGAGACGTTTTCGACGCAGCCGGATCGATCGCCACCGTCAACGCCCACAGTGTGGCAATCGCGAGGCTCGCTTCGAGCGCATGATGATCGTAGAAGCCGAGCAGCGTGCGATCGAGAAAGTGCCCCGGCAGCACGGCCAGCAGCGTCGCCGCCAGCAGCGCCGCACGCCGATCGAAGGCGCGCCGCGCCAATCCCCACACGGCGACGATAGTGAGCGCCCCGAGCACCGGCGGCAAGAAAGCCGCAATGCGTTCGATTTGAACCGCATCTGCTTCGCGCCCATGCACCACCACGGCGATCGAGGCGGTCAGGGTGTCGAACAACGGTGCGATTGGTACGAATTGACCGCCCGAGGCTGCATACGGATCGAGTGTGACGCGCCACGGCCAGTTCCTTACCTGGTTCTCGATCAGGCGCACGTGGTACCACGCATCGTTTTCGAGAAAATTCACACGACCGTTGTCGAACACGTCGTTCCACGGGCCGTAAACTCGGATGCCGAACGCCACGGCGACAATCACGCCGAGGTAGGCAAGCTCCCTGCGCACCGCAGCAAGCTTATGTCCTTATGCTAGGATTCGCGACTTCAGGAGGATCACGTGGGCCAGAAATACACGCGCCGCCAATTTGTTCAATCGACCACTGTTGCCGGCCTGGCCGTGGCTGCGAAACGCGAAGCGTTTGCGCAGGCCCCGGCCGTGCGCGCCAGCGCCGTGAAGCCGGTCGTCATCTCCTCGTCCAACGGCAACCGGTACAAGAACGGCGGACCGGTCACCGGCGTCCAGAAAGCGTTCGAAGCGATCACGAAAGGCACCGACGTTCTGGATGCCGTGATTGCCGGTGTCAATTTATGCGAGCTCGACCCCGAGGATTCGAGTGTGGGTTACGGCGGCTTGCCCAATGCAGACGGCGTGGTGCAGCTCGACTCGAGCTGCATGCACGGTCCCACGAAGCGCGCCGGGGCGGTTGCCTGTATCGAAGGCGTGCGCACGCCGTCGCTGGTCGCAAAGGCCGTGCTCGAACACACCGATCACCATCTCATCGTCGGCAAAGACGCACAGACTTTTGCGCGCAACATGGGCTTCACGATCGAAGCCGATCTGAACACGCCACGATCGCGCGAACGGTGGCTCGAATGGAAGCGGCGCATCGACCCCGAGCATTACCTCGATCCCAAGAAGCGCGGCGAGGCCATGATGATGGCGGGCCTGAGCATGGTCCGTGACGGCCTTATCGATCCCGAACGCTTCTACGGGACGATCAATATGGACGGCGTCAACGCCAAAGGCGAAGTGTCGGGCGTGACAACGACGAGCGGTCTGTCGTGGAAAATCCCAGGACGTGTCGGCGACTCGCCTATTCTGGGCGCCGGCCTTTACGTGGATGGCGAAATTGGCGCAGCCGGATCCACCGGCCGCGGCGAAGCCAACCTGTTCAACCTGTGCTCGTTCTTCATCGTCGAAGAGATGCGGCGCGGCAAGCACCCGAAAGACGCGGGGCTTGAAGCGTGCCGGCGCGTGCAGAAGAACACGATCGAGAAGCGCCTGTTGAATTCACGCGGCCTGCCAAACTTCGGCCTCAGTTTCTACATGCTCAACGCGAAAGGCGAGTACGCGGGCGTCTCGTTGTACGAAGCCACCTACGCGGTGTGCGACGAAAGCGGACCACGAACGATTCCCACCACGCCCTTGCTCGAGGGAAAGTCGACGGACTAGGTCGCTCGACGCGAAGGGCAGCCGTCGGATTCACGTGAGCGGCGCACCGCGCGGGTGCGCCGCCGCGACCTCTGCCGGCGGCTGACATCCAGAACTCGAATATTCTGGCTGTATGAAACCTCTCTGGCTGTTCGTAGTCGCTGTTATCGTTGTGGGCCTTCTCGGCGGTTGCAGTCGTCGCGCCGGCTCGGCGGCCAACGGCCACAAGGCAAGCCGCGAAGATGCGCGGCAGTTCCTGGCCACTGTCAACGAAACGATGCTCCGGCTGGGCATCGCGTCCTCCCAGGCGGGTTGGGTTTCGTCGACCTACATCACACCCGACACCGAAGCGCTCAACGCACGCGCCAATCGCAAGTATATCGAGGCGGTCGCGAAGTTCGCGAAGGAGGCGACGCGCTTCGACAATCTCGCGCTCGCACCCGACGAGCGGCGCCAGCTAAACCTGCTCAAGCTCTCGCTGGTCATCGTCACACCAGGCGATGCGAGGAAAGCGGAAGAGCTCACGCGGATCGCGGCATCAATGGAAGGCGCGTACGGCAAAGGCAAATGGTGTCCCGCTGCCGGCGAAGCCGCATCAGCCGAAGACGACGGGTGCCTTGACGTCGAAGAGATCACCGAAATCATGGCTCACAGCCGTGATCCGAAGCGGTTGCGTGAAGTCTGGGAGGGGTGGCACACCATTTCGCCGCCGATCAAGAAGGACTTCGTTCGCTACGTCGAGCTCGCCAACGAAGGTGCGCGCGAGTTGGGCTTCGCTGACACTGGCGCGATGTGGCGTGCGAAGTACGACATGTCCGCGGACGAGTTCACGAAGGAGCTCGATCGGTTATGGGAGCAGGTTCGACCGCTGTATGTCTCGCTTCACGCCTACGTCCGCATGAAGCTGCGGCAAAAGTATGGCGAGCAAGTTCCAGCGCGCGGGCCGCTGCCCGCGCATCTTACCGGCAACATCTGGGCGCAGGATTGGTCGAACATCTTTCCGCTCGTCGCGCCTGCAAACGCGGATCCCGGGTATGACCTGAGCGCGATTCTCAAGACGCGAAAGATGACGCCCGTTGACATGGTGAAAGCGGGCGAACGCTTCTATACCTCGCTCGGGTTTGCGGCACTTCCCTCCACGTTCTGGGAGCGATCGTTGCTCGCAAAGCCGCGCGACCGGGAAGTTGTCTGTCACGCCAGCGCGTGGGACGTGGATTTCGTCGAGGATCTGCGCATCAAGATGTGCATCGATCCGACGGCGGAGGACTTCACGACCATTCACCACGAGCTCGGACACAACTTCTATCAGCGCGCCTACAGGAATCAGCCGATGTTATTCCGTGATTCCGCAAACGACGGATTTCACGAAGCGATCGGCGATACCATTGCGCTCTCGGTCACGCCCGATTACCTGGTGAAGATCGGCCTGCTGCAGAAGGCGCCGGACGCGTCGCGCGACATCGGACTCTTGCTGCAGCGGGCACTCGAGAAGATCGCATTCCTTCCGTTTGGTCTGCTGATCGATCAGTGGCGGTGGAAAGTCTTCAGCGGTGAAGTGACGCCGTCAAACTACAACAAGGCGTGGTGGGATTTGCGTTTGCAGTATCAAGGCATCGCGCCACCCGTTCCACGCGGCGAAGATTCCTTTGATCCGGGCGCGAAGTACCACGTGCCAGCCAATTACCCCTATGCCCGCTACTTTCTCGCCCATATTCTGCAGTTCCAATTTCATCGCGCGCTGGCCCAGGCGGCCGGTTGCACCGGGCCGTTGCATCGTTGCTCGGCGTACGAAAGCAAGGACGCCGGACAACGGCTCAACGCGATGCTGGAGATGGGAATGTCGCGGCCTTGGTCCGACGCACTCGAAAAACTCACCGGCACCAGGCAGATGGATGCCACCGCCATCCGCGATTACTTCGCACCGCTGCAGATGTGGCTCGACGAGCAGATCAAAGGTCAGCCTGTCGGCTGGTAACTAGCCAAGGGACCTGCGCTTGATATCCCGCGCAAACTCCGCGGCCCTTGGCCAGTTCTTGTTCTTGGCTTGGCGCGCTCCGCGCGCCGTAGACCGTTATGCGGGTCCACAACGTGTACAAAATCACGTCTGTGGCCGCATAACGGTCTAACGCACTCGATCCGTCACGATGCGCGCGCCGGCAAGGAACGGCGCGCGATCGCGCATACGCCAGGCGAGCATGCGCGCCTCATTGCCGGCTTCCACGAGCGGCGGCCAATCAAGGCCTGCCGCGTCAGCGACGCCGCGGAATTTGTCGCGGAATTCGCCGGCCTCCCAATCATCGAGCACGATCCAGAGCTCGTGACCGCTGTCGCCGACGCGCTCAACCACGCGCGGCAGTGCATCCGGCGACAGAAAATCCCAGCGCACGATCGGCTGTCCCGTGTAATACCGCATCGCGCCGCTTTGCTCACCCGTAACCAGCACTGCACCGCGAGGCGGGATCACCGCGTCCAGGTAGCGGCCGGCAAGAAGCGCGCGTGACTGACGGCCAGCGAAACGAAACACGTCGAGCTCGCGTGCGCGCGCAATCTGCCAGGTGGCAAGCGCAAGCACCACCAGCAGCAGCATGGGCACGCGCACGACCACCGGCAATCTGCCAATGATCTTCGCGAACGCGATCGACGCGGCGATTGCGGCAATCGTCATTGCCGGCAGCAGAAAGCGCAGATAGGGCCATGCTTCGAACTGCGAGTAAAGCAGGTAAGAGCCGCAAAGGAGCGCTGCAAACGCGAGCATCCAGCGGATCACTCGATCGGCAGGCGCGAACACCGCGAACACAGCGGCGAGGGGCCAGAGGCCATGCGTGTCGATCAACCAGTGGAAGTAAAGGCCAGCGTTCGGCGCGAGATTCGACAGCGAATAAATTTCAGAGGCGCTGCCGTAACCGGAGCGAAGCGCGGAACCGAAATAGCGCCACTGCAGATAGGCGACGAGTACGGCCGCGAATGCAACTGGAGCGGCAAACGAGATCGCTTTTGTCAAACGCGCCGCGGGATTTTCTCGGCGAGATACGACCAGCACATAGATAAAGGGAATTGCCGCCAGCGGCGCCAGGTTCGGCCGAATGAGAACCGCCATTGCGGCCGCGATTCCTGCCAATAGGGCTTGCCTTCTGTCGCCGGTCGGTCGACGGTCTCGGTCAGCAACACGCGCCTGCTCTCGGTCATGCAAGGCGACCGGTGACCGGCGACCGGCGACTGAAGCCACAGCGAGCCACGTCGCCAGCCAAGCGGCCGTTACCGGAACGTCGCTCATCGGCTGGATGGATTCGTACAGCTCGATCGGCATGCTGGCGATCCAGACCGCCGCCAGCAGACCGGCAGCGCCACCAGCAAACAGCATCGCAATGCGCGCGCCTAACCACACGACAAGCGCGGCGGCGACGCTGACGACCAGGCAGGCCGCAAGGGCCCCGCCAAGGGCATGAGGAACCGTCATCAACAGCGGCAGCCCAGCGGCATACGTCGGAACTTGCACCTCGCCTGCGGCCGCGCGCCATCCTAGCGGAGCGAGGGTTGCAGCCGCGTCAGGCCAATCGGCGATGATCGCAAGCGGCTCGGGGCGTATAATCGCGCCTCGCGAAAGCATCTCCGCCTGGCTCAGATATCCGGACGCATCCGATCCGCCTGCACTGAAGGTGCCGAACCTTATCGCCGTGGCGGCAGCGATCGCTGCGATCGAAAAGCCGATCATCGAAGCACGACGGTCGATCCACTGCTCGATGCTCGCGAGATCCTTCGCGGCCACATTTGAACGCCACCCGCTCAGCAGCCACAACAGGCCTGCCAGAGTTGCGGCGACGGCGGTCGGCAACGCCGACCGCGCGGACACACGAACGCCGAGGATCGTGGTGACAAATCCACCGGTCGCGACGAGCGTTAAACAAATTGTGGTGAAGAGCAGCGTCGCAAAAAGGAGGGCGCGTCTAACCAAGGATCGCGGAACCGCGATTCACCAACGCACGAACGCGACGAAAACACGGACGTGAGTCTGTTCGTGCCTTCGTCGCACCTCGTGAGCCCGTGTCCAAGTCAGGGCTTACTGTTTCGGAATGGTCCAGAAGTAGACCTTCCGGCCGTTGACGTCGAGTTCTTTCTCCGGCTTCCAGTCGCCCATGTCGAACGCGTGCGAGACAATGCGAGTGCCGGGCTTGAGTTCCTTCATGAGCTTCGGCATCAACTTCACGTTGAGCGAAGGCAGCAGATACAGCGTCACTACGGTGGCTTCGCTGATGTCGGTCGTGAATAGGTCCGCGTTTAAAATCTTCACCTTGTCACCGACGCCGTTCTTCTGCACGTTCTCGTTGGCTTCCTTGATACGCTGCGGATCGATGTCGATGCCCACGCCACGTGCGCCGTATTTCTTGGCAGCCGTCACCGGAATGCGGCCGTCGCCGCATCCGAGGTCATACACGACATCGTTCTTCGTGACGTTCGCAACCTGCAGCATGGCCTCGACCACTTCTTCGGGCGTTGGCACGTAGATGACGTCCGGCCGGCGCGTCGGTGCCTCCTGCGTCGCGGCCTGCGTATACGCGAGGCTGGAGACACTCGGAGTCGCGACCATGAGGCCGACCAGAGCAAGAACACGGATCGTCATGCGGAAACTCCTTCTGAATAGTCAACCGGTCGACTGTCACGAGTAGACCGTCGATCAGCGGGCGATGAGTATAAACCGGCTACCCTTTTTGATTATCTCAGGTGTGGCAGTTGCCTGCGCCGCCGCGCTGGCAGTCCCCGCGTGGAACCACCTCCATGAAACGCCGCCAACACCACCCGCGGCGCTTCGCCTTGCGCTCCCGCCGCTGGACGACGTGTCGCTTGGCGCAGGACCCGATCATCCATTTGGACTGTCGCTGGCGCCCGAGGGTCGCCGCGTGGCATTCCCCGGATCGCGCGGCGGACCAACACAGCTATGGGTTAGGGATATTACGACGGGACAAACAGCCGCATTACCTGGAACCGACGACGGCGTTTTGCCGTTCTGGTCGCCCGATGGCCGCCAGCTCGGCTTCTTTTCAGCCGGACGTATGAAAGCGCTGTCGCTCGCCGATGGGCAAACGACGGACCTCGCCGACGCACCTGCACCGCGCGGTGCCGTGTGGCACGCAAATGGCGACATCATCTTCGCACCGAAGACAGACGATGGCTTGTATCGCCGGCGTGCATCCGACACCAATGTCGAGCCGTTTACGGCGATCGATACCGCGTATGGCGAAACCTCGCATCGCTTCCCCTCTCTCACCAACCAGGGCACACACATCATCTTTCTGGTGCGCGCCGGTGAACCCTCACGCAGCGGAATCTGGATTATGCCAATCGACGCGCCGAGTCGACGAACCAGATTGACGCGCGCTGATGCGAACGCGATCGCCGCCGGCGACTGGATCGTCTTCGCCTCGGATCAGGCACTGCTCGCGCAGCAGCTCACCGGACTCGAAGGTGACGCCGCGCCGTCGCTCGCAGGACGCCCGGTGTTGCTCGGAACACCGGTCGGGCAAAGTCCACTCAATCAGCTCTCCGCCACTTCTGGCGGCGACGCGCTAATCTTCGGTGCTCCACAAGCGCAACTCCGCGATTTGCGGTGGGTTGAGCGCAACGGGGCGCAGAGCACGTTTGCGGCACAAGTGGAGGCGCGCGATCTTCGCATTGCGCCGAGCGGGGGGACAATCGCCGTCACGCAGCTCGACCCGCAACTCGGCACGCTCGATGTGTGGACCTACGAAGGTGGCCGCCCGTTGCCGCGACGGATTTCGCAAGCGCTCGACGTTGACGAGTTCGTCGCATGGTCAGCCGACGCGGCGCGCCTCGCATGGGTGCAATCGCGCCGAACGATCATGATCCGAGGTGCACAGGCGCAGTTTCCGGAGCAGGTGCTGCGGAAGTTTGGCGCCCCCGTCCGCCTCTGGGATTGGTCAGTAGACGGCGAGCGCTTCGTCATCGGTCAGACAACGGCTGGTACAAAAGACGACCTGTTCGTTGCATCGTTCAAGTCGGAGCTCGCGACTCCGTACGCGTCGACAGCGTTCAACGAGACGCATGCGGCGATTGCGCCCGGCGGACGATGGATGGCGTACGCCTCGGATGAGTCGGGACAGCCGGAGATCTACGTCGACTCGTTCCCGACGCCGGGCCACCGCGGGCGTGTCACCAGCGGCGGCGGCATCGAGCCGCGCTGGGCGCGGCAAACCTCCGAGCTCTTTTTCCGGCGCGGCAGCGAGGTCCATGTGGTCTCGCTATCACTCACGGGCGCCCGGCCTGAAGCCCTCGGCACTACACGGCTATTCGATGCCGGCGGCGAGATTCGCGCCTTCGACGTGACGCCCGATGGGCAGCGTTTTCTGGTCAACGTTCCGGCACCAGCCGCGAAACCGCGCCCGATAACAGTAGTCGTGCATTGGCAATCGTTGCTAGTATCCGGCACGGGAGGGCCGCAATGACGCGATCGCGTTGGATTCTGCTCGCTTCGATTCTCGTCGCCAGCGCCGGCTCGATGCTGGCCACGCCGGCACAGACACCAGCGGGCGGAAGCAGGCCGCCGGGCACCAACTACAAATCGCCCGCCTTCACGTTCAACAAGATCAGCGACGGCATCTATCACGCGGTTGGCACCGGCAGCCTCGTCGTCATGTCCAATGCCGCCATCTTCGAGACCGATCGCGACGTCGTGGTCGTCGACTCGCACGTTTCGCCGGGCGGCGCGTGGGCGCTGCGGGAAGAGCTCAAGACGATCACGCCCAAACCCATTCGCTACGTGATCAACTCGCACTATCACTTCGACCACTCACACGGCAATCAGATTTACGGACCGGACGTCGACATCATCGGCACCGAGTTTGCGCGCGAGATGATCCTTGCCGGCAAATCGCAGGACTCGCGGGCGCGCCAGTTTTACGTCGGCGGCGTGCCGGCGCAGATCGAAGCGCTGAAGAAGCGCATCGCGGCGGCGACCGACGCGGAAGAGAAGGCACGCCTCGAGTCGCAGCTTGCGATTCAACAGAACCACCTGGAAGGGACCAATGCCGTCAAGCCGACGCCACCTTCGATCACCCTCAACGAGCGCATGACGCTGCATCACGGAGGCCGTGAGATTCGCCTCATGTTCCTCGGCCGCGGCCACACGGCCGGCGATGTCGTGGTCTATCTGCCGCAGGAGCGAGTGGTCGCCACTGGCGATCTGCTCGTCGAAGGCACGTCGTACTCGGGTGATGCCTACATCCCGGAATGGATCGACACACTGGAAAAACTGAAGGCCCTCGAGTTCGACACCATCCTGCCGGGTCATGGCAATGCGCTCAAGGGCAAGGCGAAGATCGATCACTTCCAGGCATACTTGCGCGTTCTCTGGTCAGAGGCCAAGCGCATGCACGACGCGGGCGTGCCGATGGAAGAATCGGCAAAGACGATCGATTTGCGCTCGCAAGCGGTCAACTATCCCGCCATTCGCAACGTCGGCCTCGTGCCGCCGCATGGCGTGTGGCGCGTGTACGAGCTCCTCGACGGAAAGGCGAAGTGAAAGTTGCGAGCTGGAATGTCAATGGCATTCGCGCACGCAGCGGTGAGCTTCTCGACTTCATCGCGCGCGAACGACCCGACGTCTTCTGCCTGCAGGAAATCAAAGCTTCGCTCGACCAGCTGACATTCGAACTCCGCGACATCGAGGGCTACTGGTCGCATTGGCACGGCGCCAAGGGGTACTCCGGCGTGGCGCTGCTCGTCTCGCGCGCGTTCGACCCCGATGGTCCGGAGATCGTGCACCCCACGTTCGACTTCGAGCAGCGTATCTGCAGCGCCACGTTTGCGACGCCCGCCGGCGAGATCACGTTTGCGTCCATCTACGTGCCTAACGGCGGCAAGGACTACCCGGCGAAGATGCATTTTCTCGAAGCGCTCGAAACGTGGGCCGCCGACGCGCAGATGAACGGCAAGACGCTCGTGCTCTGCGGAGATCTCAACGTCGCGCGTAGCGACAAGGACATTCATCCCAAGGAGCGCAAACCAAACCAGGTAGGCGCGCGGCCGGACGAGCGCGCGATCTTCGAGCAGATCCTGTCGCACGGATTGGTGGATGTCGGCCGCGCCCTCGATCCCGACAACGACAATCTTTTCACCTGGTGGGCGCCGTGGCGCAACCTGCGTCAACGCAACATCGGCTGGCGTATCGATTACGTGCTGGCGAGTTCATCACTCGCCAGCACCGCCAGGAGCGCCGTCGTCCATCGCGACGTCGGCACGTCGGATCACGGACCGCTCGTTGTCACCTTCGGGCACTGAGAACGAAGAACGAAGAACGAACTAAGAACAAGAACGCAAAACGCAGAACAGGATAAGGCAGAATGCGGATTGTGTTTTTGTTCCGGGGTCTTGCTCTTGATTGTTCTTCGTTCTTAGAGCCTGTCACAAAACCGAACGGCGTGCTGAATCTGTCGACGCGCAAGAGCCGGGTGCTGGCGGAGACGATGCGCGTCCTCCGGCCGGGTGGCCGCGTGTCGATCACGGATCTCGTGTTGACGGAGGCACTACCGGAAGACGTGCTCAAGAGTCCGGCGGCGCTCGCCGGTTGACTGGCGGGAACACTGGCGGAGCCAGTGCTGCTGAAGAAGTTCTTCAACGTGGGATTTGAGGCGATCGCGGTCGTCGAGCGTCGGTGGTTCGGACTGGTGGATCTGTCGCGCTATCCGCTGTTCGCGCCCGAGTTCCTGGAATTCATGCGTAAGACGATGCCTTCGCATTGCCACGACGAGCTGGTGTCGTCCATCGTCGTCACGGCCCGCAAGCCGGCCGTGCCTGACTGACGTCCGGCGCCTCGCGCCACAACGCTGAACCCGTTCACCGCTAAGGAGGGAGATATGAGACCAGTCCTGTCCATCGTGTGCCTGTTTGCCGTGATGACGGCATCAGCTGCCGTCGCACAAGAGCCGAAGAAGCCGTCGCCCTCGCTCTATGATCGGCTCGGTGGCGCCTCCCCCCTGGCCGTCGTGGTCGACGCCTTTATCGAGCGCCTGCTCG
>JBKPDL010000033.1:0-20153 GCA_046727855.1 Acidobacteriota bacterium | reverse complement strand
GCCGCGACGAAGCCGCGCTGTTCACGTTTGACAGCCGGTTGCATGAGGTGGCGCCGTTCACGGTCGATACGCGTGCCCTGCAAGGCGCGCTGGGGGAGGTCGATCCATTCGGCGCCACCTCCCTGCACGACGCGATCGCGGAAGCTGCGGAGCGGGCCGCGACGCGTAAGGGAAGACGGCGAGCCGTGGTCGTGATCACCGATGGCATAGACACCGCCAGCCGCCTCTCACCATCGCAAGTGTCGGGTGCCGCGAGCGCGATCGATGTGCCGGTTTATATCGTCGCGACCGTGCTCCCGATTGATCATCCCGGCCGCGAAACCTCGCTAGTCGAGGCCGACTCGCCTTCGGCCGTCGCGACCATCGAAGACCTGGCCAACTGGACCGGCGGCGCCTTGTTCTACTCCAGCACGCCGACGGACACGAGCGGGGTCGCGCGGTCGGTCGTTGAGGAGCTGAGAGAGCAGTACGTGATTGCGTTTGAGCCTGCCGCGCGCGCCGCACGCTGGCGGCCGTTAGAAATCCGGACTCGAGACAGAAATCTAATCGTGCGCACGCGAAGCGGCTACATAGCAGGAGACGAAGCGTCTAACAACGGTCGCTAGGGAGGACTGGATCATGCGTAAGTCGGTATTCGTAGTTGGTTTGTTTACCCTAACGTTGGCGGTCGCGCCCGCGTGCGCCACGAAGAAGTTCGTGCGTACCGAGGTCGGCCAGGTCAACGACAAGGTGTCCACGGTGGGCAAGTCGCTGGAGGAAACGCAGGAGCGCGTCCAAAAGAACGAAGGCCGCATCGCCGAAGTGGATACCAAAGCCGGTGCCGCGCAGACCAGCGCGAGCCAGGCGCAGCAATCTGCCACTCAGGCCGGCCAGGCTGCCTCAGCCGTGAACACGCGCGCAGACACCATCGAAGCGTCGGCGCGGAAGCTGCTGTTCGAAGTCGTGCTGAGCGAGGATCAGGGTAAGTTCAAGTTCGGAAAGACAGAACTTCCGCCCGAAGCCGCAGCGGCGATCGACCAGATGGTTTCCGGCTTCCAGAATCAGAAGAGCGCGATTTGGATCGAAGTCGAAGGCCACACGGACAGCGTCGGCAACGCAAATTACAACGAGCAGCTCGGAATGGAGCGCGCTGAAGCCGTGAAGCGGTATCTCCACGAGAAGCACAACGTGCCGTTGCACAAGATCAACGTGATCAGCTACGGCGAAGAGAAACCGGTGGCACCGAACAAGACCCGCGACGGCCGCGCCCAGAACCGCCGCGTCGTGATCAAGGTCCTGGCGTAAACGTCCGGTTGAAGACACGCGGCGCACACGCGTCGCGCGTAGCGGAGGGTCCTCGGCGGTCTGGAAGCGCCACCGAGGACCCTTCGTGTGTACGCCGTGCGGCAGGACCGCTTGCCTTCGGCTCGCGGTGCGACGCGGGCCTGAAGGCCGCGCTACATACGAGGGTGAAAAAAAAGCGCGCCGCGTGAAGTCATCGTCTGCGTAGCGGCGGACCTGTAGGTCCGCCTTCCCACCGCGCGAAGCGTGGTCCTATCCGCCGCAGGATCCTACCCGCAGGGTCCCACCTACAGATCTTCACGATAGGTCCCGATAGTTCAGATAACCGGAGGATTCGCCATGATCGCTCGCCGTTTGATTGGCGTCGGCGTCGCGTGTGTCCTGCAACTGGGCCCATCTCTAGCGCACGCGCAGAGCTTTGGCATCGGTCCCCGGCTCACGTTCGTGCGCGGCGACGCGGATCTGCCGGACGGATCGCAACGCTTCGCCGGCGGAGCGATTCGACTCGGCGGTGGCAAGACTGCCCTCGAGTTGGCGATGGATTTCCGCTCCGGCGTGACCGGCGACCTGACCGAGCGCATCAAGGACTATCCGATTCAAGCGTCGCTGCTCGTCTTCCCCATCCGCAGCGTCATCGCTCCGTATCTGTTGGGCGGCGTCGGCTGGTATTCGCAACGCGTGGAGCGTCTCAGCACGACGCAAACGGTCGTGGACGAGGAGACGACGCGCACCATGGGATATCACGCCGGCTTTGGCGGCGAACTGCGCGTGCACCGCCACATCGGGGTTTACGGCGATTACCGCTACACCTTCATTCACTTTGGCGATGACGACACCACGCCATCGAACTCCTCGTCGCTGCTGCCGACCTGGATACCGTTCGCGGAGCGCCTGAAGATGTCGCACGAAGGGTCGATGTTTACCTGGGGAGCGACGTTTTATTTCTGACGCTGCATGCGATCTGACGCTGCAGTCGGCGGTCGACGGTTTACGGCCGGCGGGCGAGGACGAGCAGCGAAAGTCCGAATCCTGGTGCGGACTTTTCTTCGAGGCGGAGAAGCGGCATCAGAATCTTGAACACCTTGAGCTGACCTTTCGGCATCACTCGGCGCTTGAGCACCCGTGAACTGAGCCACCAGCCGAACACGGCCGGACGATTGAGAAAGCGAATGCTATCGATATGAAAGCCGGCGTTCGCGACCGCCGCTTTCAATTCGTCGAGCGCGTAGCGCCGATGATGCTGCAGGTGTTCATCCAGCGTGCCGTATAACGCCTTCATCGCAGGTACGAGCAGCACCAGGTGACCGCCGGGCTCGAGCACGTCCGCGAAGTCACGCAGCGTCGACGTGTCGTCCTTGATGTGTTCGAGGACGTTCAGGCAGACGATCGTGTTCACGCGATCGCTTTTGAGCTCCGCGCGATCGCCGTCGCCGAGCGGAAAGTGATACGACGCAACCCTGACGTTGCAGCGCTCGCCGAACCGCCCGATTAACTCGCGCAGATAATGCGGTTCGATATCAGACGCAATCACACGCTCTCGCTCATCCACGAAGAAGCGCGTTTGATTCCCCACTCCGGATCCGACTTCGAGAATGCGCGTGCCGAGGTAATGCTCGAACCGATCGTGCAGCCACCGGTTGTACGGCGAGAGCGTCGCCATGCGCCGCAGGGTGATGGCGCCGACATCGTGCTGCGGCGCTTCCCAGCGCGAATACCGGAGCAGCACCCAGACGGCCTTGAAGGCGTCCTTCACGCCGATCTTCTTGCCTTCTTCGTACGTCCGCCCGTGGTACGAGATCGGCACTTCGTAGATGCGCGCGCGCATGCGCGCCACTTTGCATGTGATTTCGGGTTCCATGCCGAAATCACGTGACTGAAGATCGAGACGATTCGCGACGTCGCGGACGAACATCTTGTAGCAGGTCTCCATGTCGGTCAGATTGAGATCGGTGAACGCGTTCGACAGCAGCGTCAGGATCTTGTTGCCGATCGAGTGCCAGAAATAGAGGACGCGATGGCCGCGAGGCGAACCGAGAAAGCGCGAGCCGTAAACCACGTCGGCCTTGCGTTCGAGAATGGGTTGCAGCAGGAGCGGGTACTCTCGCGGCTCGTATTCGAGGTCGGCGTCCTGTATGACGATGACATCGCCAGTCGATTCACGCAGTCCGCGCGCCACGGCCGCGCCCTTGCCTTGATTGCGTTGCTGCAGGACCACCCGGACACTGTCCCGGCCATCCATTTCGGCGAGAATGTCGCGCGTCCCGTCCGTCGAACCATCGTCGACAATGACGAGCTCCCTTTCGATGGGGAGTTCGACCGCAAGAACGCGCGCGACAATCTCGCGAATGGTCGCCCGCTCGTTGAAGCACGGCATTACGACTGACAGCTTCACGAGGCTGATCGTATCAGCCCTTCGACTCCGACGAATGACGCGTCGCTCAGGAGCCCGTACAAAAACGCGGCCCGGCGTCGCGGGGACGTGCGACGCCGGGCCTCCCGGTGTGACGTGCGCCTACGCCACGCCGAACTTGAAATCGCGAGTTAGTCTCGATGAAAAGACAGCGAACGTCTTTGTGGCGCGCCTGTGGAATAGCAGAAAGCAAGCCAAGCTTCGGAGGATGAGAGATGGTCCGATGCCGCGGTTTTTGACTGCGTTAAGGCGAAGGGGCCGCGGCCCACTTACGCGGCGCGAAAACTCTTACGCCGATGGTAAGGTCGCTTGCTTGAGCATTTGATCGAGTTGGCCGAGCCGCTCGTTGCTGCCAAGCAGCGACAGCACGTCGCCAGTTTGCACGACGTCATCCGGGCCAGGCGCAATGTTGGTGAACTGCTTGTCGCCGGGTCTGGTGTGTTTGATGGCGATCGTGGTCAACCCGAACCTCGACCGAAGGCCGATCTCGCGCAAGGTCTTGCCGACAAACTCCGGCGGCGCCGGCACTTCGACGATCGAGAACTCGTTGGAGAGTTCGATGTAATCGATCACATTCGGCACGACCAGGCTGTGCGCAATGCGCACGGCCATTTCGCGCTCGGGGAAGACCACACGGGTGACGCCGAGTTTTTCGAGAATGCGGCCGTGCAGCGGGGTCACCGCTTTCGCGACGATGTTCTTGATCCCGAGCTCGCGCACGAGCGTGACGACGAGGAGGCTCGACTCGATGTCTTCGCCGATCGAGACCACGGCAACGTCCACGTCTTTGATGCCGGCGGCGCGCAAGGCGCGTTCATCGGTCGCATCCAGTTGTATCGCCAGCGACACCACGTCCGCGAGCGCGCGTACTTTATCCTCGCTCCCGTCGATGCCGATGACGTCGTGGCCGAGACCGGCGAGCGTGTTCGCCATCGCTGCGCCGAATCGCCCTAACCCGATGACTGCGAAAGATCGTCGCGCCATTGACCCTCAGCCAATCAGAACCTTGCCCTCGGGATATCTGATCTTCGCTCGCGCCGACATGCGGGCGGCCAGTGCGAACGCAAGGGTCAATGGACCCACGCGTCCCATGAACATCATGCCCGAAATCAGCAGCTTACCGATCGGTGTGAAGAAGCCGCTGAGGCTCACCGCGGATCCATGCTCGCCCATCGACAATCCCACTGTTCCGAACGCGGATGTCGTTTCGAACAACGTGGGGAGCAGATCACGGTGCTGTGTGATCAGCACCACGCCGGCAACCGTGTTCAGTCCCAGAAACGCGATGAGCGACACGAAGAACGCCTTGGCAACAGTGTCCGACGGAATGCGTCGATGGAACACCTCCGGCTCAGCGTTGCCGCGGATGGTCGCCCACAGCGCCGCAACGGTAATGCTGAACGTCGTAGTCTTCACGCCGCCGCCTGTGCTTCCGGGCGAAGCGCCGATGAACATGAGCGCCATCGTGACAAACAGCGCCGCCTGCGTCATGGCGCCGTTGTCCATGGTGTTGAAACCTGCGGTCCGTGCCGTAACCGATTGAAACCAGGCCGCCAGGATGCGTTCGCTGAGTGGCCAGCCGGCCGCGAAGGTTCTGGCGTTGTTCCATTCGAGC
Organism: Acidobacteriota bacterium; assembly: GCA_046727855.1. Lineage (GTDB taxonomy): Bacteria > Acidobacteriota > Vicinamibacteria > Vicinamibacterales > UBA2999 > DASPWV01. The sequence continues at coordinate 14,847 of JBKPDL010000033.1, read as the reverse complement.
GCAAGAATGGCAAGCGTACCGCCGACCAACAGCACAGTCGTGGCGGTGAGAACGATCTTCGTGTGAAGCGACAGCGTGATTCGGCGCAGGCGCACGTTCGTTAATTCCGACAAGACGAAAAAGCCGAGTCCTCCACAGATGATCAGCGCCGTGATGACGCCGTTGACGGCGAAATCCGCGCGCCAGCGCACGAGATTGTCGCTCCACAGCGAAAACCCGGCATTGTTGAATGCCGAAACCGCGTGAAACACACCGTACCAGATCGACCGCACTCCTAACTCCGGCCACCAGCGCAGCGCCAGGATCAACGCGCCGGTTCCTTCGAAGAGGAGCGTCAGCTTCAATACCGTTCCGGCGAACCGTACGAGCCCTTCGAGGTCTTGCGCATTGAGCGCTTCCTGCAGCGTCAAACGCTCCTGCAGCGTCACAGACCTGCCCAGCAGTGATGCGAGCACAGTGGAGATCGTCATGTAGCCCAAACCGCCCAGGTGAATGAGGAGAATGATGACGGTGAGCCCGAAAGACGAAAACACGTTGGGTGTATCGACGACGATGAGGCCGGTGACGCACACCGCGGACGTTGCGGTGAAGAAGGCGTCGATCAGTGAAATCGATCGTCCCGGATTGACCGCTACCGGCAAAATGAGCAGCGAGGTTCCGACGAAGATCAGACCGGCGATCGAAGCCGCAAGCAGTCGCGGCGGCGAAAGCGCTTTGCTCGAGCGGGGCATGCGGGAAAGCCCCGCGATTGTGACACGATTCGCCTCAGCTGCGCTTGCCCGCTCCGCACCGCGGATAGATCACCATGCCCTTCATGGTGACTGCAGGCGATGACTTACCGGCGCGGCAGGAGAAACGGGCTGTGCCCCCACCGTAGTCGGCGCGGGTCCACGCGACCAGCACTCCCAGAAGAACAAAGGCGAGGATGACGCTCACGAGGTATTCGGCGTATTTCATAGCTCTACTCGTCGTTGATTTCGCGAACCGGATCGAGCCGTAGCGCACGCCGCGCTGGGAGATACGCGGCAACAGCGCTGGTTATGAGCATGGCGGCGGCAGCGGTACCCAGAGTCGCCGGATCATGCGGACCCACACCAAACAACAGTGATTGCAGCAGACGTCCTGCCGCAAGCCCAAGCGCAAGCCCTCCGATGGCGCCCACGCCGGCCGGCAGCATCGTGCCGCGCATCACCAGTCGGACCAGGCTGCGCGGCTGTGCACCGAGCGCGATGCGGGTGCCGAGCTCGCGGCGACGCGCCTCCATCCAGGAGGCTGTTACCGCAAACACGCCGACAGCCGACAGCAGCACTCCGAGCCCGGCGCACATTCCAAGGAGCAACAGCAGAAAGCGGCGATCCCCGCGGCCCGCCGCCGCCTTCTCCTCCAATGTGACGATGTCAAAGAGCGGAAGGTTGGGATCAGCTTGGCGCATCGCTTCCCGGATTGACGCAATCGCCTGCGCCGGATCACCGACGGCCCTCACCATCAGCGTCGTAAACAAATAGCTGAACTGCAGCGCTGGCTGATACACGTCAGGGCCAGGAACCTCATCAGGCGGCCAATACACCACGTTGCCGACGATACCGACGATTTCGGCGATGTCAGGATCGCCAGGAACGACGGCGGGCAGCCGTAAACGTTGGCCGACAGGATCCTGGTCAGGGAAGAAGCGCCTCGCCGCCGCATCGTTGATCACGACCACGGGCGTCCGGCCGCGGCGGTCCTCTGAAGTGAAGCCGCGGCCGCGAAGAACTGGAATGCGCAGCGTCGAAAAGTGATCGGGCCCGACGCGATGCCAGCCCACGATTGGCGGCCGCGCAGCCATATCCGGGCGGCCCTCGATCACCAATTCGAGTCGTGCTCCGCGCGCGCTGAACGGCGTGCTCTGATCGAGCGTGACTCCACTGACGCCACGCGCAGTTTTCACGGCGTCAAGGAGGCGAGCAACAAACTGCGGACCAGGTACGTCCCGCTCCGCCGTCCCGTCCTCCACCACAGAAAGGGCGATCACGTTCGAGGGATCGAAGCCAGGATCGATTGCGCTCATCGCCCAAATCGTTCTGAACACGAGACCCGCGGACGCCAGCAGCGCAATCGACGCCGCGATCTCGACGGCGAGCATCGCGCGCAGCGACAAACCCGGTGCGCGTCCAAGTCCTACGCCGACACGTTTCAAGAGCTCGGTGAGTTCTCCGTCGAGGATGCGCCGGCATCCTGGCAGTGCGATCAGGAGTGTCGTGAGCGCGGCAGCCGCGAACACAATGCCGAATACGACGGGATTGATTCGCACACCGGCAAAGCTTGCAAGCTGTCCCCAATCGTTGGCGGGTGTCGCGAGCGCAGGCGGCAGTGATTGCGCGATCAAATCGCCGGCCCACAACGCCGCAATCGCCGCTGCCGCGACGCCTGCGAGCATCACCACCGCAATCTCGATCGATATCGTGCGAAAGACCGCGATGCGGCGGGCGCCAATCGCCATCCGGATCGCAAATTCGCGATGCCGCTGCGCGATGCGCGCGGCCACGAGCATCGCGAGGTTCACCGCGGCGATGAGAAGCACGAGGACCGATGCCACAACGACGAGGGTGCCAGCGCGAATCGCGGCGGGACTGCGCCGTGCTTCGTCGAATGGCACTAGGTCTGCGCCACGCGCTGTTGCGCGATCGTCGCGCGGCGGTACCGTCGCGCTGATTCGCGTCGCAATCACCGCCAGCTCGCTGCGCGCCTGATCGAGCGTCCTTCCCGGAGCGAGCTGGGCGATAACCGTGTGGAAGTACTCAGTGGACGTGAGGTACTCGCGAAACGTGAGCTGCGCCGCGAGCGCGTGCGGGAGCCATGCGTCCGCGCGATCGCTCAGGCCGCGAAAGCCGGCCGGCATGACACCCACGATCGTGATTGGCCGCCGTGCGATGCGAATTTCGCGGCCAAGCACGGCTGGAGAACCAGCAAACAGACGATGCCAGGCGGCGTCGCTGATCGCCGCCTCAAAGCTGTTCGGCGAGGGCAGCCGTCCAAGGGCAGGCGCCGTTCCAATGATGTCGAAGTAGTCGCGCGATACGAAATCGATGTCGAATCGCATCGCTTCGCCACCTGCGTCGGCGTTGACGCGCGACGCGGTGTAGCTGGCGATGCGTTGAAAGCTGGTGGCGCTTGCTTGCAGCAGTTCGATAGCGGGATAGGGCCAGCGCATCCGATATTGGCGGCCGTCGACGCTTTCGGTCAGATATAGAACCATGCGATCGCGGCCTGCGGACTCGCCTGAAACGGCACCGGCGAGCAGGCCCAGCGCAGTCGTGAGGACCCCCAACGCGATCGCGAGGGTGAGCACGGCGCCGACCGAAAAGGCTGGCGAGCGCCGGAGCGCCCGTAGGGCAGCCTTCAAATCGAGCATGACGCCATCACAGCAATCCGTGTTCCCGCCGTCGGTGGCGTAAGTTGCTCAATTCACAGATCTTGTGCATGGCCCTCGTCTGGGACATGTCCGTCTGTGGGACGCGGAGGCGCGCCGCGGGACAGTAGAATCTCAGCTTCATGGACCTGAACGGGAAAGTGGCGCTCCTCACCGGCGTCAAGCGGATTGGCGGTGCCGTCGCCGAGTGGCTCGCCCGCGAAGGGTGCGACGTGGCGCTGGTCTACAACCGTTCGGCGGCGGAGGCGGAAAGCACCGCGGCACGCGTGCGCGAGGGTGGCCGTCGCGCGCTCGCGTTGCAAGCCAATCTCGCCGACCCCGCTGCCTGTCAGCGCGTCGTCGAGTCGACGCTAAAGGAGTTTGGGCGCATCGACGTGTTCATCGCGATGGCGGGTTTGTACGCCGCCACGCCGTTCGAGAAGCTCACGCTCGATGTCTGGAACGCGCAGATGGACGTCGAGCTGCGCTCGGCGTTTCTTTGCGCGCACGCAGCGGTGCCGTCGATGAAGCAGAACGGCGCCGGACGCGTGATTGTCTTCAGCGACTGGCTGCCGACGAGCGAGCGCCCGCGCTACGAGGGCTTTCTTACCTATTACGTGGCCAAGGCTGGCCTCAAGGCGCTCGCCGAGGCCATGGCGCTCGAATTGGCGGCGCACAACATCACGGTGAATGCGATCGCGCCGGGCCCGATTCTCGCGCCCCCTGAAACGACGGATCAGGAACTCGAAGCAGTCGCGCAAAACACGCCGCTGGGACGTTGGGGTGGAGAAGCCGAGATCGCAAAGGCGGTGTTGTTTCTCTGCAACAGCGATTTTGTGACCGGAGAGACAATTCGAGTCGACGGAGGGCGGCACATCAGGTAGTCGACGGTCGACAGTCTACAGGTCGACGGGAATGAACCGACGTGGCCATGTCCGCGATTTTGGGTACATCATGAAGACGTTTTGGGACACAAACACACGTGAAGACATATGCCGCCGCGTCGAGCGGTTGAACGCCGACGCAAAACCGCGATGGGGCAAGTTCAACGCCTCTCAGATGCTTGCCCATTTGAACGACGCGATGCGAATGGCGATGGGTGAGCTGCCGACGAAACCGAAAAATACTCCCTTTCGCCGCTGGCCCATCAAGCAGCTGATCGTGTACGTCGCGCCCTGGCCGCAGGGCGCGCCGACCGCGCCGGAACTCCTTGCTCGGTGTGATGGGGCGCAGTTTGCTGACGAACAGGCGACCTTCCGTGCGCTCGCCGGTCGCGTGGCGTCGAAGCCTGCCAGCGATAGCTGGCCGGAGCATCCGGCTTTCGGACACCTGACGCACCGAGCGTGGGGCGTTCTGGAATACCGCCACGCCGATCACCACCTCCGGCAGTTCGGCGTGTGATCTCTGACATATCAACAGACCCGCTGGTGACATAAAATACAAACCGTCGCCCGCCCGTTTGTATTGCACGCGCTTATACTTACGGGTTTCGGGTCTTCCCATTTTGAAAGCGAGATCGCCTATGGATTGGATGAGGAGAGTCGTGTTTTCGCTGGCGACGCCGGCCCTGGTTCTGGCGGCAGCCGGATCGGTGGACGCGCAGCAGTCAACGAGCGCAATCACAGGTCGGGCAACGGATTCGAGCGGCGGCGCCTTACCTGGAGTGACGGTGGCGATTGCGAGTCCGCAGATGATCGGCGGCGCGCGAACCGCGGTGACCGACGATCAGGGCGTGTATCGTTTTACGCTGCTCCCCGGCGGCAGCTATACGGTGACGTTCACGCTCGCCGGCTTCAACACGCTGAACATCGAAGGCGTAAACGTTGCGGCCGGCCAGACGATCACCATCAACGGCAAACTCGAAGTCGCGACGCTGCAGGAAACAGTGACAGTGACGAGCCAGGCGCCCACTATCGACCTCGAGTCGTCGAAAGTGCAAGTGAACTGGGATCAACAGAAGCTCGATGAAATTCCGTACAGCCGCAGCTTGACGGGTTTGATTGGGCTCATTCCCGGCCTCTATGCCACGTCGCTGGACGTCGGTGGCTCGTCGTTCGGTACCGGCTCCGGTCCCGCGGCGCGCACGTTTGGCCGCTCGGGCGGTGGTGTCGTCAGCTACGACGGCATGATCTGGGATCAAACATACGGTGATTTCGGCACCTACGAGGAAGCACAGGTCACAACCGCGGCGAAAGGCGCCGACGCGATGAATCCGGGTCTGACGATGAACTTGATTGTCAAGTCGGGCAGCAACACGTTCAAGGGCTCGGGCGCGATCGGCTATCAAAACGGCGATATGCAGTCGAACAACGTGACACAGGAACTCCGCGACAAGGGCTACGCACCGGGCGTGAACAAGTTCACGTCGCTCAAGGATTTCTACGGGGAAGTCGGTGGCCCGATTCTGAAGGACAAGCTGTGGTTCTACGCCAGCCATCGTGACGCGTCGTCCGGCAATTACATTCCCGGCTTCATCCGCCTCTCTGATCGCGAGCAGGTGGAGTTCTACACGAAGCTGCAGGATCCGACGACGAAAATCACGTACCAGATGACGCAGAACAACAAGATCGAGGGCATGTTCCAGGTCGGTCGCAAGTGGCAGCCGTATCGGACCGCGAGCCGTTACGTTCCGCTCGAAGCGACGCAGAACCAGGATTCCATGTCACTGGTCGGTCCATCGTTCAAATTTCTGTCGGTGCTGTCACCACGCGCGACCTTCGATGCGAGCGTCCAGCGCGGCGGTTATTGGTGGCCGGACATTCCGTGGACGCCCGATGTGCGGCGGACCGATCTCGCCACCGCCAGCGGCAACAACAACGGCGCGACGCGCGGAGCGTTCCTCGAGCAGGATCGCGATCCACGGCGGTGGCAGTATGGTGCGACCTACGCGTACTTTGCCGACTTGTGGGGCCGCAATCACGAGCTGAAAACCGGATACCTCGGTTGGCGCAATATGAACGAGACCGAGTTCATCGGGTACCCCAATCAGCAGCAGTACCGCTATCGCAGCCTGGGCACCGACCCCAATTGCGACGAAGCGCACAACTATGATGGTTGCTTCGCACGTCCGGACTCAGTCCTGGTGTACGACTACCCATCCACGACAGCGTCTGGTGAGTGGTACAACTCCGCCTACTTCAACGACAAGATCACGGTGTCGCGCAAGCTAACGTTGAACGTCGGCGTACGCTATGACCGCTATTCGAGCTTCCTGCCGGAGCAGGGAAACCCAGGAACAGGGCCGTACGCGACGAGGAACATCTATCCGTACCGGGGCGAAGACAACTTCCCGATCTACTCCACGTTCGTGCCGCGCGTCTCGGCTGTCTACGACGTCACCGGCGAAGGCCGCATCGCGCTGCGCGCCAGCTACGGCCGCTACGTCGGTGGCAGCTCGGGTGCGTCGGCGAACCCTGGTCCGGGTGCATCGGACGTGAACCCGAACGCGATCATCACCAAGACGTATTCGGGTTGGCAGGGTGAGATTCCGTTCAATCCGAACTCGCCAAATGGCGCCAGGTTGACCTCAACGTCCGGTGGCGGCGTAAACCGCTCGATCGACCCGAATCTCAATGGACCATTCGTGGACGAGTACACCGCGGGCATCGACGTTGGTTTGAGCCGCGTGCTCACGCTTCAGATCAACTACGTGCGCAAGATCGACGGCAACGGCAACAAGTCGATCAACCTGGCCTTGCCGTACGAAGCCTACACGGTGGCCACGAACGTGACTGACCCAGGCCGCGATTTCAACAGCATGGCCGACGACCGCACGATCGTCGTCTACTCGGTGCCGACCTCGTATCCAGGCTTCGGCACGACCATCGAGCGAATCGTGCAGGCAGAAGGGAACAACCGCTATCACGCGTTCGGCGTGACGCTCAACAAGCAGTACTCAAACAAGTACTCGTTCCTCGTCTCGCTCGACACCGACTATCGCGATCTGCGTGACAATGCGCCGCGCAACCCGAACGAGGCGCTCTACGGTCCGCAAAACGGCAACATCTCGGGAGCCAATCTCGGGACCGGCAACTATCAGTTCTCGCGCCCGTCGTGGAACTACGCCTTCCGCTTGAGCGGCTCGTATTCGCTGCCCTGGGGTCTCACCTACGCCTCGTCCCTGAACGCCCAGAGCGGTGACTACTACGTCCGCGAGATTCAGGTGCGCGATGGCGCCAATGCGAATGTCGTCATTCGCGTCGAACCGCAGGCGGATCGCTACGAGTGGACCAAGATCTGGGACAACCGCATCTCGAAGCGGATCAAGACGTTCGGCAGCCAGTCGATCGAGGGCGAGTTCAACGTCTACAACACGTTGAACGTCAACACGATTACAGAGCAGAACAATCGCTCGGGTGCGACGTATCTGCAGCCAACCGAAATCATCGCGCCGCGCGTAATGCGGGTAGGGGTGAAGTATCGGTTCTGAGCGAATTAAGAACGAAGAACGAAGAACAAAAACGAAGAACGAAGAACAAGCTAGTGTCCTGACCGCAAAGAAAGTGAAACAAGTGGCGCGGCCCCGTCGTACTCGTCTACAAGGAGGCGAGCATGCGACTGGGACGCCCAAAGGTTGCGCTGATTCTGACGGACGACGAACGCGTGCGACTCGACTCGCTGGCACATCGATCTCGAACGGCCCCGCCCCTGGCGCGGCGCGCGCGGATCATTTTGGCGTGTGCCGAGGGCCACGATAACAAAGCGGTGGCGAAGCGGCTGCGGATGTCGCAAACCACGGTGTGTAAGTGGCGCGCACGGTTTGTCCGTGAGCGCCTCGACGGGTTGTACGACGAGCCTCGTCCGGGTGCGCCGCGACAAATCAGCGATGAGCAAATTGAGCAGGTGATCGTACGGACCCTGGAGGAGACGCCGCGCGGTGAGACGCATTGGAGCAGCCGCGGCATGGCGAAAGCGATCGGATTGGGTCGCACGACGGTGCAACAGATCTGGCGCGCGTTTGGGTTGCAGCCGCATCGCACCGAAACGTTTAAGCTGTCGACCGATCCGCTGCTCATCGAGAAGGTGCGCGATATCGTCGGCCTGTACATCGCCAGCATTGCGCGCTTCGCCCAGCGAACACTCGATTTTCAGGCCGCGCCACTTATTGCGCGAACCACGCGGTCAGGACACTAGCCCGAACGAAGAACGCAAAACACGATGTTCGTGGTTCTTCGTCCTTAGAGCCTGTTAACAAAACTCTGGCCGGCAAGAACCGCTGCAGTTCGTCGCCACACTCGAATCGCGCGATTCAAGCGTGTGCCTCTGCCGATTACCAAACACTAGCCGACCACACAGGAGTTATCCTGCGGCGCTCCGCGCAAGCGCCGTCCACATCGGCGAACTCACGCGCTCGGTCCAGTCCAAGAATGCCGTGGCCATGCCGCTGGCGAAGCTTTTGTGGTCATCGACCGGCAATATCGGCGGGAGCCGCGGCGTCTGCAGTCGACGTGGCCGACGGTCCGTTGGGATGGCCTGGCACGTCGAAGAAACGTCTCCGGTATGATCCGCAGGCGTGCCGCCGACCAGCATTATCAATGCCGCCGCTCCCATTCGCATCTGCGACAACGGCGGCTGGACCGACACCTGGGTCGCCCGACGAGGCAAGGTGTTCAACGTCGCCGTGCGCCCGCTCGTCACCGTGCAGATTGAAGTCTTTCCCCGCGGCACACGGGATGCGCCTATCGTCATCAATGCCGAGAACTACGGGATGCGGTACGCCCCGGCGCTCGACGGTTCGAGCTGGGGGCCGCACCCGCTGCTCGACGCCGCTCTTCGGGCCATCCGGCCGCCAGATGACGCCGAGATCGAGGCCACGATTCGCTCGAACGCGCCTCCAGGCGCCTCGACCGGCACGTCAGCGGCGGTTGTCGTCGCGCTCCTCGGCGCGCTGGACCGACTCGCCTGCGGCTGCCGCACGCTGACCCAGATCGCGAACGAGGCGCATGCCGTCGAGACCACCCGGCTCGGTCGCCAATGTGGCGTCCAGGATCAGCTCTGCTCCGCCTTCGGCGGCATCAACTTCATCGAAATCATCGACTACCCGCGCGCCGTCGTATCTCGCCTCGATCTCGCCGACGAGACCCACCGGGAGTTGGAGCGCCGACTCGCGGTTGTCTATCTGGGACGCCCCCACAGCTCGTCGGCGGTCCATGAAAAGGTGATGCTGGAATTGCAGCGCCTGGGCCCGGACTGCGCGCAGCTCGATGCGCTGCGCGTTGCAGCAGAGAGAGCCCGCGACGCCGCGATGGCTGGCGACTTCGGCGCGCTCGGTCGCGCGATGCGCGACAACACCAACGCGCAGGCGGAGCTGCACGCCGACCTCGTTCAGCGCGAGGCGTGGCGCGTCATCGAGATCGCCCGCGCGCATGGCGCCGTAGGCTGGAAGGTGAATGGCGCCGGAGGCGACGGCGGTTCGATCACGTTGCTGTGCGGCGCACGCGCCGCGGCAAAGCGGGCCATGATCCGAGCCATCGAGCAGGAAAACTCCGCGTTCGTGCCGATTCCAATCGTGATCAGCCGTGATGGGTTGCGCGTCTGGTACGGCAAATAGGCGAAGCCCGCCATGGGCGCTCGCAGGAGGAATCGCAGCTCGGTCGGCTGATAATCATGAGATGAAGCTCCCCACATGGCGCCTTCCTCAGGAGGTGGGGGGCCTGAAGCGCAGCCGCGCCATCACTTTTCGCGGGTCCACCGCCGGATGGAACCGACGCGCCGCGGGAAGCTGCAGGTACAGGATGGAGACCGCCGCCAAGAGACCCAGAAGCCCAGAGTGGATTCGGATCGCACGAAGCATCTCGCAAGAGAGAAAGACGTAGACCGAGAATCGCGCCCGCTCGTGACGGCGTAGCATCAACGCGCCCACCACCGGTGCAACGATGAAATAGACGAACGCGTCCCAGGGCTGGTGGCTGCCGAAGTTGAGCCAACGCGTGTTGAACAACAGTGCCATGAGATGAAACACCGGGCTGGTCAGTAGCACAACCGTCAGTAGCCAGAGTCCGGCCGGTCGTCGCGCTCCGTCCTTAGCCTCAGCCTCAGGTTCCATCGGCGGGAGTCTACGTCAGCTCGGTGGTGACTCGTGCCTGACTGCAGCCCACGTCGAATCGGCGCGACGGAGCGCTACCTTGGATGTAAGCAGATGCGCCGGATGGAACGACCGCTGAATGCGAGCACATTGTGCAACGGCGTCTGGTGGAAAGAGTTGACGGTCCTCCGGCGCCTCAGGACAATTGCAGCCGACGATGGAGCGCGTCGGCGCTGGGAAGACGTCCCTCGTGACAGGAACCAGCGATTGCTGCCCTCCACCTACGCAGCGCTATGCGGGCGAGAGAAGACATGGCGAGAGGGCGAACGCAGCGAGCCGCGACCGTCGGCGTCGCCGAGCACGGTAACTCGGCGGTGCTCGTCACTATCGTGCCCGGCGGCGAGCTCCTCGATCGCCGGCGCATTGAGCTCACCGGTCGCGGTCTGCCAACGCACCCGCATCACCACGAAGGGTCGTGGGCGGTGGGCCGGTACCTCAACATCCCGGGAGCGCGGATGCTTTCGCTCACGGAGGCTGTGGCGCTCGTCGAGCGCGTGCGCGCGTCCGCGGCGCGCGGCGCGCGTGAGGGCCTCGAGGCCCTGGCCGCGGCGGTGCCCGTGCCGATTGCGAGCATCGCGATTCGCCTGTGCCCCAAGCTTCCGCCGACGACCGAAGAGCGGATCGCCGACAATCGTGCGCAAACCGTCGCCGACTCTGTCATGTATCGCGAGGCCCTCGCGACCGCGGCGGAGACGCGCGGCTGGTCCGTGCACTGGTACGACCGCGAGCGGGTATTTCTCGACGCGGCGGCGGCGCTCGGCCGCGAGGATATCGACGCGTTCCTGTACGCGATGGGCCGATCGATCGGGCCGCCTTGGCAGGCCAAACACAAGCTTGCGGCAGCTGCGGCGCTCGCCAGTGCGGGTCGCCCGCGCCGCGCCGCTCGAACCGCCGCTGGTCAACGCTGAAGGTTGCTCCCCCTAACGCCGTCGTGTAGACCGAGCCCTGGGCCGGAAGCCCGCAGAGCAGCGGCGCGGACGCGTTTACCTCAAATGGAGACCTAGCGATCGGCGTCGGAGAGTGCGCATCCGCTCAGACAGTCGTCCAGGTCCTGCGCAGCGACTGCCAGCAATTCAGCGTGCACCTGAGCGACAGGAACGCCTCGTGGATGTCGGCCCGGTGTGATACCGCACGCGCAGGCGGCGAAACTGACTGACTGCCGCGGTCGCGTTCGACGTGCAGTCTTTCGTTCAGACCGTCGAGCATGTTGGGATCTATGCCGACATGTCGGTCGGTCTGAGACTAGTTCTTCGTTCTTAATTCCCCCGCGAAGACCGCGCGCATCGATTCCAGCGCGCCAGTCAGCTCCTTCCTCTCCCGGCCGATCGCAAACCGGATGCAGCCTTCACCGCTCGGGCCGAAGTCGAGGCCCGGCACGCACCCGATCCGCCCATGCTTGATGAGGTGTTCGGCCATTGCCCACGACAGCGATGGTCCGGTGATGCCGGCCTGCTTGGCAAACGCCGGGTCAATCCGGACAAACGCGTAGAACGCGCCATCGGGTGGCGTGCCGCCGAAGGCCTCGGGAGCCGCTTCGGCCAGACCGGAGTAGAACAGATCGCGCCGCGCGCGCAGCTCATCGCGAAACGCACGCACGCAGTCCTGCGGCCCCTCCAGCGCGCCGATACCGCCGTATTGCACGACCGAATTGACGTTGCTGGTCGTGTAAGCGACCACCTTCAGCGCCCGATCGCGAAGCTTCGGATCGCGGATGGCGAAGTAACCGAGGCGGAGGCCGGTCATGGCGTATGACTTGCTGAACGTGAAGAGCGAGATCGTGCGCTCGTACATGCCGGGAAACGACGCGATGCTGACGTGCTCGCCGTTGTAGATCAGGTCCTCGTAGGCCTCGTCAGAAAACACCCAGAGGTTGCGCTCACGAGCGATTGCCGCGATCCGCTCGAGATCGCCGCGCGTCAGCACGCCGCCGGTCGGGTTGTTCGGCGAGTTGACGTAGATGGCCCGAGTCCTCGGCGTGATCGCGCGCTCGACTTCGTCGAGGTCCCAATGCCATCCCAGCTTCTCGTGCAGCGGGACGCCAACAGGCACTGCCCCGGCGGCGATCGCGATGGCCATGGTCGGTGGCCACTCGGGATCGGAAACGATCACCTCGTCGCCTGGCTCGAACAAGGCATGCATGGTCGCCCAAATGGCGTGAGTGCCACCGTTGGTCGGTACCACCTCCTCGGCGCTCTCAACTGGGATGCCGCTTTTGCCGCGAAGCTTCTCGGCGAGCAGCTGCTTCAAGCGCGGGACGCCGGCCGTTGGTAAGTAGTGCGTGCGATTGTCGGCAATTGCTTTTGCCATCGCCTGTTTCACCGAGTCTGGCGCATCGAATGACACGTCACCCTGGTCGAGGCGGAACGGATCCTTGACGGTGTGCATCATGTCGCGGATGCGAATGATGGCGGAAACGGGAACGGAATCGAGAAAGCTACCCATTGTGAATCTGGAGATGTGGAGATTTGGAGATTTGCAGCCCCGAGCAATCGAGGACGTCGTTCAGCACCTGCGCCGTGCGTCGCAGTGGCAGATTGCTGATGTAGAAATGCTTGACTCCTGAATCGAGCAGCATCCGAATCGTGCGCGCGCAGACTTCGACGGGCGTTGCGCCCGTTTCGAACTCGGCTCGCAGCTCAGCGACGGGAACCGGCAGGAATTCGCTCAACGCGGCGAGTGTCCGCGCATTGGCGCTGCGGTAATAAAACACTCCGAACACACCAGGCTGCATCAGGTTGCGGCGCCGCGCTTCGTTCAGAAACTCCGCGACCTGCCGCGCGCTGTGGTGAGAGACGATCTGCGTCAGATAGAAATCGGCATTCGCATCGTCTTCCAGCAGGAAATCCACCTGCTGCGTCGCGTTTGCGCTCGGGTTGGCCCATCCACCCAATTCGAGCTCAGGGTGACGCGCGCGAATATGCTGCCGCAGCTGCCATGCGTGTTCGACGCAGCGCGGCCGGCCCAGATGCTTGTCGCCGCCAAGCACGACGAGCGACTGAAAGCCGTGGTGCGCGGCCTGATCGGCGTAGCCGAGACAAAAGTCGAGCGAGTGCTTGCAGGTCAGAAACGGCACCACATGCGCGCTCGCCACCGGCGCCCCGAGATTGGCCACCAGATGACGCAGGTTGTTTTCTTCCTGCGCCCCCACCGCGCTGTCGGTAATGAAGACCGCAATGTTCTGGCGCGCGAGAGAGCGTACGGCGTGGTAGGTATCGATCCACGCGTCCATGCCTTCGTCCGATTCGAGCTCCGCCCTCGGAGGCCGGAGCTCGACTGAGATGAGTGGGTCGGCGCTTCGCAGTCGGGTGAGAAAAGACACTCAGGAATTAGGAACTAAGAACTAAGAACTATCAAGGCCAGGGCCTTGGCTAGTTCCTCCCCTCCTGCTACTTCTTCGTATTCAGCTTGTAGCCCGAGGGCGCCGCAAACAAGTCCTCGGACAACGGACCGGTTTCAACACTGTTGACTTTCGTTGCCGCCGACATGTTCCCCATTTTTGCGAAGAGGCCAGCCATCGGCCCGCCACCGCCGCCCATGTCTATTTTGATCTGCATGTCGGTTTCGTACGCGATGCCGCCGGCGTCGGCCAGCTGCTTGTACATCGCGGCCATCGCCTTCGCCTGACCTGGGGTCGCCTTGGCGGAGCGCGGATCGGCGAACACCCAGCCTTTTTCCACCGCGGTCTTGTAGAAGTGAATGTAATCCTGCGTCCCCGGCGCACCTTTCACGATCCATGTCGGGCCGGTCATGTTGACGATCATCTTGGGACCGTCTTTGCTGCCACCCATCGTCGCGGGAACGGAAATCTCCATGTCATAGCCGGTGGCGGTTTTTCCGGCAATTTCCTTGCTCTGACCGTTCGGCTTCATGGAGACCTTCATGTTTTCGGTGTCGACGTTGGCTCCGATTTCCTGCGCGAACGATGCCATATCCCAAACGTCGGCTTCCTTCTTTTTCGAGTCGAAGATGTACATCTTTTGTGCGTCGAGATCGAAGATCGTCGTCAGCGTCTTGTCGCCAACCACCATGTCGCTTCGCATTTTGCCACCTTTGATGTAGGTCGTGCCCGTCGTGGTACCGGACATCCCCAAGCCTTTGCCGGTGGTCGTCTGCTTCATCGTGAGATCCGCGTACGCCGGCATGGCAAGGGCAAGCGCGACAAGTGTTCCAACAAGTACACGTTGCATAGAGCTGCGCCTCCTGGGGGCGCTGAAAAGTATATCCGCGCCGCTATTGCTGCGACGACGTTGGCGGCCGCGGTTTGGCGTTCTTAGCGAACTCGTTTGCCCAATTGAGCATTTCCGCGATCGTATGCAGCACCGATTCGCGGCCGGTGTAGCCGTGCGGCTCGTACGGCAGCGTCACATACCGGACG
>JBKPDL010000032.1:0-32809 GCA_046727855.1 Acidobacteriota bacterium | reverse complement strand
GTATACAACCCCTGGCCGCCGGTTGTTCCCCCGATGAAAATGCTGGTGAGACCGTCCGAGAAGTCGTTGATGTTCACGCCCTTGATGCCGACCTCGTCGGACGTCTTCAGTCCGGCCGCATCGGTCAACGCTTCGTTGTGGTAATACGCGACGCCGCCGCGGATCTCCTGAACGAGGGTGTTACTCCAGGTTCGGGTGAACGTCGCGCCCGTGCTGATCGTCAGGTTGGTCCCGACGCCCGCGAAATCCTTTCCGCCCCCGCCGTACACACCGTAAATACCCGGATCGGTAATCTCGGGCCGTTGGTAACTGAATCGCGCCGACAGGGCGTTGCGCTCCGACATCTGGTGGTTGATCTTGATGTCGTAGGCGTCGGTGGTTTTCTTCCGTTGATACGGCTGCTCGAAGTTGATTTGGCCGAGCGCTGCGCCGGCGATGTTCGGTTCTGGAATCAGCGCAAGCAGCCGGCGCGCGATCGGACTGATCATCGAGTCCGGGATCACGTTGCGGTCGAACGGCTGGCGGCCCGTGCCGTCTTCGTTTCCGGTGAGCGGGTTATAGACGATGGTCGAGGCTCGACTGAAATCGCCGCGCCGGAACTCCATGGGTGGAATCACTGAGCGCCGGATGCGGCCGGCATTGTCGATGGCGCGCTGATAATCGCCAAAGAAGAAGATCTTGTCTCGCCGAATCGGACCTCCGAACGTGAAGCCGGAGCCGACCACCTTGGTCGGCGCTTTCGTATGGCTGAAGAAGTTCGAGGCGATGGTCGCCTCCGTATAGCCGCCAACGAACCCGCTGCCTTTGAAATCGTTCGTGCCCGACTTCAACGTGACGGCAGTAACCGCCCCACCTGCGCGGCCAAATTCGGCGTCGTAGTTGCTGGTCGTCACACTGACCGTTTCAATCGCTTCCGCCGACGGAATGAGAACCGTCAGCAACCCGGTCTTGTGATTGTTGTCGATACCTTCGAGCACCACGTTGTTGGCGAGCCGCGACTGGCCGTTGACTTCGGTCGAGAGACTGTCCTGCGCGTTGAAGAACTCGGAGTGCACGCGGTGTGGGCGCGTGGTGCCCGGCACAGTCACCAGCGCACCCTGGAAGTTGCGGTTCCACCCGAGCGGCACCTCCTGCAGCAACGTGCTCTCGATGATCCGGCCAGTGTCGGCGCGATCCGTTTGCAGTACTGGGCTCTCGCCCACGACGGTGATCGATTCTTCGACCGCCCCGACCTCGAGCTTGAGGTCCACACGAACAGTCGTGTTGACCTGCACGTCGACGCCGTCACGCACCGCCTTCTTGAATCCGGAGAGCTCGGCTTCGACGCGATACGATCCGTTCCGGAGACTCGAGAACACGTAGTTGCCGTTCTCGTTGGCGGTCGTGTTGGATTTGACGTTGGTATTGACCTCGGTGATGGTGACGACGGCGCCAGGAATCGGCAGACCGGCCGAGTCGATCACGCTGCCGAGGAGTGTGCCCGACACGGCTTGCGCGCTCAGCTCATGTGGGGCCAGTGCAACGAACGCCGCGAAGATAAATCCAAACGCGCCGGACGGACGAGAAGTCAACGACACCATTGCCCACCCTCCCGTTGTGTTCTCAAGCCCCTTCGCTCGCTGCATCGTTTCGAGCTTCTGCGAGGCAGGCCTTCGTTCCTAGTTCTTCGTTCTTCGTTCACGTGGTGATGCCCGCCAGAACGCCTCGCATATAAGCCATCGACTCGATCATGCCTGGCAGCGGATCCTTGGCGTTGATCTCGTACTCGAGTCCAACCTGTCCCTGATAGCCAATGTCGATCAACGTTCGGAACAGACCGGGGAAGTCGATAATGCCGCGGCCGACAGCCACCTGACTGTCTTTGTCGGTCTTCACTTTCAGATCTTTCACGTGCATGTCGTAGAGACGATCGCGGCACTCGCGGCACGCGCGCGCCGGATCGGTGCCGGTGCGCAGCGTGTGACCCACGTCAATGCACAAACCGAGACGCTTGTCGCGCGCCTTCACGGCAGCGTACGCATCCTGCGGTCGGGGCCACCACTTGTCCTCCGGGCCGTGATTGTGAATCGCCACTCTGATGTCGTACTCTTTCGCCATCTGCTCGATGGAGTCGAGCGCGGCGGGATCGGGCGACACGTAGATCAGCGGAAAGCCCGCGTTTTTCGCGTATTCGAAGTCCTTCTTGATCTGGGCCGGGTCGTTGGGAAGGTTGATCGTGCCGCCGCCCATGATCGTGATGCCGGCCGCGCGAACCTTCGCCGCCAGCGCACGCGTGGTTTCGGGCGGATCGGTCCGCGGGATGTGGACGTCTTTGAACGTCATGTGGGTGATGCCCATCTGCTTGGCCCACTCCAGCGTGCGATCGAGCGGAAACTCGCGGGCCGAGTATGATGCGAGGCCAAGCTTCAATGCGGTTTGCGGAGCGCGGGCGGCGGCTGAGCCGGATCGGCCGACCAGCGTCCACGCGGCGGCCGCGGCGCCGGCACCGACAAAAGCGCGGCGAGAAACGTGAGTACGCACTGGGTTCTCCTGTCGGCGCCATCCTACGCCTTTGCACATGCGCCTGCACGCGAAACGGTAACGGCAATGCTGGCGCGGCCGTGGGGAAATCGGTCACAATCCGTGAAAAGAGGAGGGCATCGTGGTGAGCGATCGAACTGATCCGTTGGGGGTGGTGACGCGTCGCGACTTCGGCAAGACGGTCGGAGCTGCCGCAGCCGGGATCATGATCGGTGGCCGCATCCTTGGCGCCAACGATCGGGTCGTCGTCGCCAGCATCGGCATCCGGGGCCAGGGCAACTCTCTCAAACGCGGTTTTGCACGGCTCGAAAACGTCGAGGTCAAAACGCTCTGCGACATCGACGCCAACCTCGCGCCCGAGAGAATCAACGATGCGCGCCTCGCCGATGTCAGTACGTTCAAGCCCAACTTCGTACAGGACCTGCGCCGCGTGCTCGACGACAAGGATATCGACGCCATTGTGATCGCGGCGCCGAATCACTGGCACGCGCTCGCCACGATTTGGGGCCTGCAGGCGGGCAAGCACGTGTTCGTGGAGAAGCCGGCCTCGCACACGGTCTGGGAAGGCCGGCAGATGGTGGCCGCCGCGGCGCGTTACAGGAAGATCGTGCAGGTCGGGACCATGAACCGCAGCCGCGCGGTCGTGAAGAACGCGATCAAGTTCCTGCACGAAGGCGGCATCGGCAAGGTCTACATGGCGCGCGGCTTGTGCTTCAAGCCGCGGCCGGCGATCGGCAAATACCCGGACGGTCCGATGGCACCCGGTGAGAAGTACGCACTGACTGTCGGCTCCACGAACTACGAGCCAACGTACGACGAGCAGTACCTCTCGAAAGTCGATTACGACCTGTGGCTCGGACCGGCGCCGAAGCGGCCGTTCAATCGCAACCGCTTCCACTACAACTGGCACTGGCACTGGGACTACGGCGACGGCGACACCGGCAACCAGGGGCCGCATCAGTTCGACGTCGCCCGCTGGGGACTGAACAAGAGCGAGCATCCGGTGAAGGTCCTGTCGTCAGGCGGATTCTTCGGTCCCGAGTCGTCGCAGGAAACGCCGGACACTCACACGACGCTGTTCGAATATGCCGATGGCACAGTGCTCGAGTTTGCGACGCGCGGCGAGTTTACCAACGACGAAGGCACGCAGCGCATTGGCAACTTGTTTTACGGATCGAAGGGCTGGCTGTGGATCGACGGCGACGGGCGCAAGTGGCAGTCGTACCTGGGCCCGAAAAACGAGCCCGGTCCGGGCGAGGACGTGCCGGAGCGCGAAAGCGGGGGCAGCGATCCCCTCGTGCTGACGAGCACCGAAACGCCGCATTATCAGAACTTCGTCGACGCGATTCGCGCCGGTGATGCGAAGCTGCTCAACAGCGACATCCTCAGCGGCCACATGTCCGCCTCGCTGTCGCACATCGCCAACATCGCGTATCGCGTTGGCCACAGCCTCGTGTTCGATGGAAAGTCCGAGACGTTTGACAACGACAAAAAAGCCAACGCCTTGCTCACGCGTGAGTACCGCAAAGGATTCGAATTGCCTAAGACGACGTAGGTATCAGGTGTCAGGTATCAGGTATCGGGTGTCAGGTAATCAGGTTTGAGGTGTCAGGTATTGAGGTTTCAGGTATCAGCACGTATCAAGTAACCTGATACCTGAAACCTCACAGTGTTCCTCTTCGCGTATACGTGTTCCGGGCTCGCTGGGCTGATCTACGAGGTGAGCTGGACACGACTCCTCACCCTCTACATCGGTCACACAACAGCCGCGGCGAGCGCCGTCGTCGCGGCGTTTCTCGGTGGGCTGGCGGTCGGGGCCGCGGCCGGCGGTGCCGTGGCATCACGCCTGACACCGCGCCGCAGTCTGCATGCCTACGTCGCACTCGAGATCGGCGTCGCAGTCGCAGCCGTATTGATTCCGCTCGAACTGAGCGCGCTGACGCCGATACTGCAATGGGCCTATCGCGACGGCACGCCCGGGATTCTGTTTCCGGCGGTTCGTCTCCTCGCCTGTCTGGTGTTGATCTTCATACCAGCGGCGGCGCTTGGCGCGACGTTTCCGATGGCGATCCGGTGGTTTACCGCGGCGTCGGACGAACCCGCGCGTCGCAGCGGAACGTTGTACGCGCTCAACACGGTCGGTGCGGCGGCCGGCGCGCTGCTCGCCGGATTCGTGCTGATTCCAGCGATAGGTCTTTCCCGCACGATTCAAGTTGGAATCGCGGGGAGCGTGATTGCCGCGCTCGCGGTTCTCGCGTTGATGCGTACGCAGCAGGGCGACCCGGCGCCACCGCGCCAAACTGCGGTGAAGCGCGAACGATCTCGCGTCGAAACGCAACGCTGGCTGGCGGTCGTGGTGCTGGGCGTGTCCGGTTTCGCCGCGCTCGTACACGAGATCGCGTGGACTCGCATCCTCGCGCTCGTGCTTGGCCCGACGATTTATGCGTTTGCCGCGACACTTGCTGCTGTCATCACCGGCGTCGCGATTGGATCCGCGGCCGGCACCTGGGTGATCGCCAAAGCCCGCCGCCCTGCCGCGTGGTTGGCATGCGTGTTGGCCGCCGCGGCCATCATGACCAGCTGGACCTATGCACTCGCTGGCGCGCGTATTCCGAGCATCGTGGCGCAACAGATGGCCGAGTCGTCAAATCTGTTCGAGCACTTGATGCGGCAGGGCGTGTTGCTCACCGCCGGACTGGTATTGCCGACCGCGTTTCTGCTCGGCGCCGCGTTTCCACTTGGTCTGGCAATGGTTCTGCCGCAAGGTCAGGGCGAACCTCAGCGTCGGAACGTCCTCAGCGACCCGTCACGTTCTGCGGCGGGGCGTTTTGGTGTTGTCTATGCGGTCAACACCATCGGTGCAGTGTCGGGATCGTTGGCCGCAGGATTCGTGTTGATTCCTCTCTTCGGTCTGCAGACGACGTTGCGCGTCGTCAGCGGCTGTCTCGTCGGGGCGGCGGCGATCGTGATTGTTTGGGGAGGGCTTTCGAGCCGCGCCCGCGCGGGCGGGGTGATGGCGAGCGCTGTCGCGGCCGCATTCCTGGTGTTCAGTCCGCCTTGGGATCGCGAGCTGCTCGTGAGTGGTGCGTACCTGTACGCACCGTTTGTTCCCAAGGATCTCGATCTCGACACGCTCCTGAAGGCGGGCACGCTGCTGTATTACCGCGAAGGCGCGTCCTCGACGGTTTCGGTCAAGCGGTTGACGGGGACGCTGACGCTCGCGGTAGATGGCAAGACGGACGCGTCGAACCGGGGCGACATGCTGACGCAAAAGCTCGTTGCGCATCTTCCGCTGCTTCTTCACGACAACCCTCGCGACGTTGCCATCGTCGGGTTGGGCAGCGGTGTTACGCTCGGCGCGGCGCTGCGGCACCCGATCGCGCGCGCCGACGTCGTGGAGATCTCACGCGAGGTGGTCGAAGCCTCGCGCTTCTTCGACGCGGAGAATCACGGCGCCCTGGCGGATTCGCGCGCAAACCTGATCGTGGGCGACGGGCGATCGCATCTCTTGCTGTCGCACCGCAAGTACGACGTGATCGTTTCGGAGCCCTCCAATCCCTGGATCGCCGGCGTCGCGGCGCTCTTCACCCGCGAGTTCTTTCTCGCGGCGCGCGATCGCCTGCAGCCAAACGGAATCATCTGCCAGTGGGCGAACGCGTACAACATCAGCGATCGTGACCTGCGCGCGATCGTGGCGACGTTCTTATCCGTGTTTCCGCGCGGCACCGCCTGGCTTGTTGGCGCCGACGATCTGGTCCTCGTCGCTTCAGCGGACCCGCTGGACGCGCGTTTGTCGAACATCGAGCGGAACTGGACGCGGCCCGGCGTTGCGGCCGATCTTGCCGAAGTGGATGCCCGCGAGCCATTTTCTGTTTTGTCGCTGTTTGCCGCCGGTCCGGCCGAGCTCGCGCGGTACGCCGACGGCGCGATGCTCGTGACCGACGACCGGATGACGCTGGAATTCTCCGGGCCACGCGAGTTGCGCGGACCGAGCGCGGGCGAAAACGGCGCCGCGCTCGCGTCGCTCCTCGGCGCCCACGGTGGTCCCGAGACGATACGCGCGACCAAGACGTCGGCGACCTCCGCGCAATGGCGAAATCGTGCCGCGATGATGACGCGCCGCGACGCTTACGCGATCGCCTACGACGACTACGTTCGTGCCCTCACACTCGATCCCAATGACCGGCTGGCGCTCGAAGGTCTGGTACGCACGGCAACTCTCACGCGTCGTGGCTCCGACGCGCTTGCCTGGATCAAGTCGCTCACGGCCAATCGGCCGCAAACGGCGGACGTCTTGATCGCGATTTCGAAACTCCTCGCCGGTGTCGGTGCGCGTGCCGAGGCGGTGGACGCTGCGCGCCAGGCGGCACGTCTCGCCCAACGCCAGCCAGAGGCGCTCGAGCAACTCGCGTCGCTCTTCGCGGAAGCCGAGGATCTTGCGGAGCTCGAAGCCGCTGTGGACGACATGCAACGCACTGCAGCCGATCGTACTGGGACGTACTACTACGCCGCAGTGCTGGCATTTCTCCGCGCACAACCTGGCGAGGCGGTTCAGTTGGCGCTCCGCGCCATCGCGATCGATCGCAACTACGCGCCGGTCTACGACCTGCTGGGCGCCGCTTATACACATCTGGGCAAACCGTCAGAAGCCCGCGACGCATTCGAGACCTCTCTGCGGCTCGACGCGCACGACAGCTCGGCCTACACCAACCTTGGCTTGCTTCATCTCGCCGCCGGCAACAGTGAAGCGGCGCGACGGTATTTCGCTGAAGCGCTGTGGCTCGCGCCCGACTCGTCTATGGCGCGCGAGGGACTCGCACGCGCGCAATCAAGTCAGGGCGCGATGTAATTTTGTGCCCAATCTGGTGAGTTCCGCGCAGCTCAACGGCGTTCGCTTCCGCACAGTCACGGATCGGTTCATGGAACGCACATTGCGAGACATTCAAGCGGAGGACGTTCTGTGGATTCACAAACCTTGATGATCATAGCGGCCGCTGCTGTCGTTCTCATTGTGATCGCCGCGGCTATCTGGATCTCGAACAGCCGGCGGCGCCAGGCGCGCTTGCGCGAGCGCTTTGGTCCTGAGTACGACCGAACGGTTTCGAGTGTCGGTTCTCCAACAAAAGCGGACGAGGTGCTGAGCGAGCGCGCCGCGCGCGTTGATCGCTTCAAGATCCGGCCGCTCGCGCGTGAACAAGCCGATGCATTCGGTCAGGAGTGGCGGCGCATTCAAGCGCGCTTCGTCGACGATCCCGATGCCGCAGTGACCGAGGCTGATAGTTTGTTGACGCAAGTGATGACGGCACGCGGCTATCCGCTCGAAGACTTCGATCAACGCGCCGAAGACATCTCAGTCGATCACCCACACGTGGTCGAGAACTACAGGACGGCCCGTGCGCTGGTGTTGAGGCGTCAACGGGGCGAGGCCGGCACAGAGGAGCTGCGCCAAGCCATCGTCAACTACCGCACACTGTTCGACGACCTGCTCGAGGTCGGCGATCGTCATCGCAGGAGGGCGTCATGAGCATTCGGGATCGATTGTTCACGCGAGACATCGCACATGCCGCGGCTGAGCGGCGCGAGCGGCTTCGCGAGGAAGAACGACAGCGCGATTCAGCGGCGCCGCCGGTTGGCGAAAACGCGGAAGTTGTCGACAACGTTCCGCGCCGCGAGGGCATCGTCATTGGTCCGCAAACCGTCGATCCCAGACCGCCGGCTGCTCCAGCGCCGCCGTCGCCGACTCCGGCGCCTGCTGTCGCCGACCCGGCAGCCGCGAGTACCGCGGCGCACGCGATCTTCCCTGGCGAGGAAGCCGGCGGATTCCGGAGCCGTTGGGAGGCGATCCAAACCGGCTTCGTTGACGAACCGCGGGCAGCAGTAGAACAGGCCGACGCCTTGGTCGCACAGGTCGTGACGCGCCTTGCGGAGGTGTTCAGCGAGGAACGCGCTCAACTCGAGCAGCATTGGGATCGCGGCGACAACATCTCAACCGAAGATCTGCGCATCGCGCTCAAGCGCTATCGCGCGTTCTTCGATCGCCTGCTTTCGGTTTAGCGATCCCCGAATCTGGAGTTCTGGAGCTGGAGATTTGGAGACAATTTGGAGATCTCCACATTAGGAAATCTCGAGATTTCCAGATCTCCAGATTCGCTATGGCGTTTGCCTTGGCCAGACTACTCCCTGATCTGTGGGGACCCGCGCTACACCTTTAAAGACAAACTTCTGCACGCGTTTGCCTTCCCACGTTTCGGTCGTGTAGATGTTGCCTTTCGAATCAACGGCGATGCTGTGCACGCCGTAAAACTGTCCGGGCTGGCGGCCGCCGTCGCCGAAACTGGTCAACACCTGCAGCGTGTCGCGCTGAATCACGTAGATGCGGTTGTTGATCCCGTCGGCCAAATAGAGATAGCGCTGCGCCGGATCTTTCGAGAACGCCACGTCCCACACTGATCCGGATGCCTTGGTATTTTTCGCGATGAAGATCTCTTTCACGAACGTGCCATCCGGGCGGAACACCTGAAGGCGATCGTTCACACGATCGCAGACGTACAAGAAGCCGTCATTGGAAAGATCCGCACAGTGGACTGGATTGCGAAATTGCTGCGCGGGCGGCGCCTCGGGGCGATACGGGCCGAGATCGCTGTCGTCCGGCTTGTTGCCGTACGCACCCCAGTAGCGTTTCATCTGGCCGGTGGTCGCGTCGAGTACGGCCACACGCTTGTTCAAATAGCCGTCGGCGACAAACGCTTCGTTCGCCTTGGGGTCGACAAAGATCTTGGCGACGCGTCCGAAGTTCGCCTGATCGTTGCTGCCGCCGGCGTAGGTCGGTTGTCCCTGCGAGTTCTTCGCGCCGGCACGCGCGTTGGGCTTGCCAAACTGCTTGAGGAACTTCCCGTCTTTCGTGAATTTCAGGATGTGTGAATCGCCCGGGCCGTTGCCGCCAATCCACACGCTGCCGGCATGATCGACGAAGATACCGTGATTCGACGCCGGCCAGTCGTATCCCTCTCCCGCCCCGCCCCAGTGGCGCACGAGATTGCCGGCAGCGTCGTAGGCGAGCACCGGCGGCGCCCCCATGCAGCAGTCGCCGGCTTTGAGCTCCAGCGCTTTTTCGTTGTCAGCGAGCGTCGCTGATCCGCGATTGATGATCCAGACGACGTCCTGATCGTCGACCCAGACACCGATGGCGTTGCCGAGCACCCAGTGATTCGGCAGCGGTTTCGGCCAGAACGGATCGACCTCGAATCGCGGCGCCTCCACGCCGCTCTGTTGCGCGGCCACGCGCGTGAGCGATGCTTGCGCAAGAGCAAGCAGGGTGATCACCATGAGGAAGACGCCGCCAATCAGCAGTTGACGCCGATGTCCCATTGCAGCTCTCCTGACTTTGAACGTGAACGTTGAACGCTGCTACCCGTAACCGAGGACCCCGGAATCTCGACCCCCGAGTTACGGAGCCGTTCTCAGTACGGGTTCGCAGGTGAGTTCTAGCGCAAAACGGCCGCGCGATCTAGGGACGAGTCGAATGTCGGGGCACTTCTGCTCGAAGCGGCGCCGCAGCAGCAGCAACCGGCTCTCGAGGTTGTCTTTCCACTTAACGCCTTGCAGCTGTCAACCGATCGTGATCCGCACGCTATTCACGGTGAGACGCTGGCGCCTGGTTCGCTGGGTCGCGACGCTCACGCGCGGAAAAGCGTCGCACGATGAAGTGGTCAGAGATAGACCCAAGTGATGCCCGCGTTGCGCGCATCGAGCTTGAACGCGGCGACCACGCTCATGGTCGCAAGGTGGCGATGGACCGCATTCCTGACGCGACCTGATCCTTTGCCGTGCACGACTTCGATGCGGTCGGCGCCGTCGAGGATAGCGCGATCGATGACATCGACGAGGCGCGCGATCGACTCCTCAACTGACAAACCGTGAAGGTCGACGCGCACTGCGCGGGCCGGTTCCTGAGGCCTCGCAACGCGTGATGAGTGGCGTGCGGATCGCGTGGCCTTCTTGTTTTTGCGCTCCTCGACCACCGCGAGGTCGGCTTCGCGACAGGAAACGACGACATTGCCGACGCGTACTCGATAGCGGCCGCCGGCGGCGTCAACGACAACGCCGCGTTTCTTGCCGACCGGCGTGACGACGACCTCGCTGCCCACAGCAAACGCCATCTGATTCGCAGATTTAACAAGGAATTCACTCAAGGCGCGCCTGGAGATCTCGAAATCTGCTGATTTGAAAATCTGGAAATCTCCAGATTTTCTCCAATCTCCAGTTCTCGAGATCTCCACGTTCGGAGTGCAGTGTCTAGATTTGCTCCAAGTCTCCAGAACGCCAAGTCTCCAGATTCAAGCGCGCAGCCGGGCAGCGCGCGCTTTTAGCGTGGCCGCCAGCGAGCGCAGACGATCCGCATCACGGCCACCGACGTTGCCAGCGTCCTGTTCCAACTGAGTCGCGAGCGTGTCGAGACGATCCAGATCCGCACGACTTGGATTGCTGCGATCGGCGCGGTCGATTGCGTCCTTCACCGCCGTTGCCCGCGGCGGAGTAATCACCTTGCTGCGATTGAGCTGATCGAGGTACGCGCGCGCGACGATCATCGTTGGCGGCCACGATACGCGCGGCTGATGCTGCGCGTTGAACTCGTCGAAGCGCACCAGCATGGCTGCGTCGATCTCGTTCTGTGACAGGTACTCGCTCGCTGTCAGTCTGAAGACGTCGATGCCGCGCGCGATCTCCGCGCCGTAGATGTTGCCGTTGTACCAATACGCCGACCAGTAGCCGCCAGAAATCAGCTGCTTCGTGTCGATTGGTCCGCGATCGAAATACGCGATCTCGACCGGATGTGCGGAATCGGTGAAGTCATATACCGAGATGCCGCCCTGGTACCACGCCTGCACCATGATGTCGCGTCCAGGCACTGGGATGATCGAGCCGTTGTGCGCGACGCAGTTCTCCTGCTCGGTCTGCACCGCCGGCAGCTTGTAGTAGCCGCGCAGCTGCAGCTTGCGATCGACGATGTCGAAGATGGCGTTGCCGCCCCACGTCGGAGGATCGATCGCCCGGCAGCGCGGCCGGCCGCCGCCGCCCCACTCGTCGGTAAACACGACCTTGGTGCCGTCGTTGTTGAAGGTCGCCGAGTGCCAGTAGGCGAAATTCTTGTCGAC
Organism: Acidobacteriota bacterium; assembly: GCA_046727855.1. Lineage (GTDB taxonomy): Bacteria > Acidobacteriota > Vicinamibacteria > Vicinamibacterales > UBA2999 > DASPWV01. Next base: position 21,134 of record JBKPDL010000032.1, on the reverse strand, counting down.
CACTTGATCGAGCCGCACCGGATTCACGGGGTCGGAGATGTCCATCAGAATGCCGTTGCCTGAGCACGCGCCCGCGGCCAGACCGAGCTCCGGAAAGACCGTGATGTCGTGGCACTGATTGGTCAAGCGCGACGACTGCGTACCCGGTCCGTGATCCCCGCCCTGCCACAGGCCCGCCAGCGCGCCCGTGTTGGGATCGGCAAAGATGCGCGGGCGGTTGACAATCGACGCCTTGTCGGGCGAGGCGAGCGGCACTTTGATGACGTCGATGCTGAACAGCGCCGTTTTGTCATCCTTCGTGTCAGCGATACACCCCTCGAGTTCTTCGCCCGATCGGACCGCGCCGGTGCCCGAGCCGTAGATATAGATATTCGTCCTGTCCTTCGGATCGACCACCAGCGTGTGTGTGTGCGAGCCGCGGCAGGTTTGAATGGCCGCCAACTGCTTCGGATTCTTCAAATCGCTGATGTCGAAAATGCGCACGCCGCGGAAGCGTTCCGTGCTGACGGTCGTCTGCACTCCCTGTGTGCCGCAGTCGATGCGGCCGCGCGTCTGCTCGACCGACATGAACAGCAGGTTGCGATACACGGAAACATCGCCCTGCCCGCCCGGACACACAATCGACGCGAGCAGCCGCGGCCGGCGCGGGTTTTCGATGTCGTAGGTGTTGAACCCGTTGTAATTCCCGACCCACGCGTGCGTGCCCTGAAACGCGAGATCCGAATTCGTAAAGCCGCTCCCCGGCGCGGGCGCCGGCGGCGTCCCGTTGTTCGCCGGCGGCTGCGGTTCCGGGCGCGGCGTACCGGGAGGTGGCTCCGGCGGCGACACAGCACCGGCGGGCGCGGCCGGATCGAAGAAGCCCGGTGGCTTCGGCAGGTTGGCGAGCAACTCCATGTTGCGTGCGGCAACGGCCGCGTCGCGGAACCCGCCTTTGAGGCCGACACGTGGATCAGCCTGCGCGCTGGCCTGCCCCGGGCCGGGTCGAGGGACGGCAGGATCCTGCGCACGCACCTGCGGCGAGACGACCGCGGCGACCGCCACCAAACACGCGAACCAGGTGAGAACTTGGCGCTTCATATCGGGGCCTCTTCGCTGTCAGTTCAAAGTTCAAAGTTCAAAGTTCAAAGTTCAAAGTGAAGTTCAAAGTTCAACTGAAGTTCAAAGTTCAAGGTGAAGTTCAAAGTTAAGTCGTGTAGCTCATCAGCAACTTCACACTTTAAACTCCGCCACTCACTTTGAACTTTGAACTTTGAACTTTGAACTTTGAACTTTTCACTCCGCGCGCTAGCCTCGCAGGCGCGCGGTTCTTCCTTTGATGGTTGCCGCAAGCGCGCGCAGCCGATCCGCGTCACGGCCGGTTGCACTCGTGGCATCCTGCTCGAGCTGATTGGCCAGCGTGTCGAGTTGATCGAGCGCCGCGCGATCGGGATTACTCCGATCGGCGCGATCGATGGCTGCCTTCACGGCGCTCGCGCGCGCTGAGGCAATGCCCTTGCTGCGCGTGAGCTGATCGAGGTATGCCTTCGCAACGATAAACGTCGGCGGGAAGGTGGCGCGCGGCTGCTGCTGCGCGTTGAACTCGTTGTAGCGGACAAGCATTGCAGCGTCGATCTCGTTCTGCGACAGGTGCTCGCTTGGGACGAGACGGAACACGTCGATGCCGCGCGCGATCTCGGCGCCGAAGATGTTGCCGTTGTACCAATAGGCGGACCAGTAACCGCCAGTGATCAAATCCTTCGGATTGATCGGGCCGCGATCGAAGTAGGCAATCTCGAACGGCCTCGTCGAGTCGGTGAAATCAAATACCGAGACCCCGCCCTGATACCAGCCCTGCACCATGATGTCGCGGCCGGGGACCGGAATGATCGATCCGTTGTGCGCGACGCAGTTTTCCTGATCGGTCTGTGGCGCCGGGATCTTGTAGTAGCCGCCGAATCGCAGCTTTTTGTCGACGATGTCGAACACGGCGTCGGCGCCCCAGGTGGGCGGATCGGTCGCGCGGCAGCGCGGACGCGTGCCGCCGCCCCATTCGTCCGTGAACACGATCTTCGTGCCGTCATTGTTGAAGGTCGCCGAGTGCCAGTAGGCGAAATTCCTGTCCACGACGTGATCGAGACGCACCGGATGCTCCGGATCGGAGATGTCCATCAGAATGCCGTTGCCCGAGCACGCACCCGCGGCGAGACCGACCTCCGGAAACACCGTGATGTCGTGACACTGATTCGTCATCCGTGAGCTCTGCGTACCCGGCCCGTGATTGCCGCCCTGCCACAGTCCGCCGAGGGCGCCGCTGTTCGGGTCCGCGAAGATATGCGGCCGGTTGACGATCGCGGCTTTTTCGGGCGCCGCGAGCGGCACCTTGATGACATCGATGCTGAAGAGCGCGGTGTTGGGATCCTTCTCGTCACCCACGCAGCCGGACAGCTCGTCGCCCGATCGCACGGCACCCGTGCCCGAGCCATACACATAAATAGAGGTCTTGTCTTTGGGGTTGGTCACCAATGTATGGGTGTGCGATCCGCGACAGGTCTGCACCGCCGCCACCTGCTTCGGTTTGGTGATATCGCTGATATCGAAAATCCGCACGCCGCGGAACCGTTCGGTGCTCACCGTCGATTCCACGCCTTGCGTGCCGCAGTCGACTCGTCCGCGCGTTTGCTCGACCGACATGAAGAGCAGGTTGCCGTGAACAGAGACGTCGCCCTGTCCCCCCGGACACACGATCGACGCGAGCAACCGCGGGCGCCGCGGGTTCTCGATGTCGTAAGTATTGAACCCGTGGAAACTGCCCAGCCACATGTGGGTCCCGCTGAACGCGAGATCGGAGTTGGCGAAATTCAGTCCGCCGCCGCCACCGCGTCCGCCTCGTCCTCCACGCCCGGCGTCCTCGGGTGCTTCGGGCGCAGCCGCATTTGCGGGCGCTTCCGGTGAGGCATTCGCGCCGCCGCGTCCTTCACGCTCGGGCGGCGTAGCAGTGCCCGCCGGCGACTTCGGATCAAAAAATCCTTCAGGCTTCGGCAGCGTCGCCACCAGCTCCATATTGCGTGCGGCCACGCCGGCATCGCGAAATCCAGGTTTGAGCTTCGCGCGCGGATCGTTGGCGGCGGGCGCCGACGGACGTTCCTGGGCAACGCCGGCGACGCCCGCAACGATCAACAGGGCAGCGAAACAGACAACCTTCGTGACGGCTCTCATTTCTGCAGCTCCTTCAGCATGACGGCCATACGATCCATCTCCATGCGCTGATCGGCGACGACGTCAGAGGCAAACGCGTAGATGTCGGAATCCTGTGCCGCGCCTGGTTTGGCGAACAGGTCGTCCACCATGATGAGCGCGCCGTTGTGATGTTTGATCATGCCGGAGAGGAACAGGCGATCGAATTCCACGCCTTTGGCGTCGGTGAGATGCGCCATCTCGTCCGGCGACAGCATGCCCGGCATCAGCATGCCCGTGTGGTGCGCATGCTCGCCCGGCACCTCCTGTCCGCGCGCCGTCAGCCAATCGCGCATCATTTTGATCTCGTCCTGCTGCGACAGCTCGATGCGCAGGCCGAGCTTTTTCATGTCTTCACTGGTGCTGCGTGTTTTCAGGAGCTCGACCATCTCGAGCGCCTGAAGATGATGGCCGATCATGCCCTGCATGAAATCCACGTCGGCTTGGGTGAACCGCACCTTCGACAGATCGGCGGCCTTGCCGGCATCCACGACGCGCGGTGCCTCGCCAGGGGCGCCCGGCTGAACAATGGGTGGAGTCGGCTCCTGAGCCGAAGTAGGATCGGCGCTTGCCGTCCGGCACGCGCCGGCAGCAAGGCTCAAGAAAACGAGAGCGATCAATTGACGCATTTTGACGTTGTAGAGACGGGTAACTCTGACGCCCGCGCGCATCCCTGTCAAGCATTGGCCGGCTGCCGGCGGAAGCGGAGCCAGAACAAAAGTTTCGCAAAATCGGGGCGTCCGGCGCTAGTATCCGCAGAAACACCGGCAAGGCCACGCCGCCGCGCATAAGCCCGCGCGTCGAGAGGGCCCGAGGCAGGGGGCAGCGAATGTCACAGCATCAAGGACTGGATCGCCGATCGTTCCTCAAGAATGCCGGATTGACCGCGCTTGCGGGCGCAGTGAGCACACGCCCGTCGACGCTGGCTGCCGCGGATGGCGTCGCGTGGTCGGCACCGCCCGACGGCAAGTACGACTTCGACACGCCGTACAGCCGTATCGGCACCAATTGCACCAAGTGGGACCGGCAGATCGCGCTCTACGGCAAAGACAGCATCGACGTCGGCATGGGCATCGCCGACATGGATTTTCGCGCGGCGCCGGTCATCACGCAGGCGCTCAACGAGCGCATGAAGCACGAGAACTGGGGCTATCTGGACACGATGGCGCCGTTCATTGACAGCGTCGTGAAATGGAATAAGCGACGTTATGGCCTCGAGGTCGATCCCAAGAACGTGGTGATGGCCGCCGGCGTCCATCCGGCGCTGATTGCCGCGCTCAAGACGTTCTCCCCGCCGGGAACGAAAGTGCTGTTGCTGACGCCGACCTACAACGGGTTCTACGGCGACCTGCGTGAGGCGCGCGTTCTGCCTGAAGAAAGTCTCATGAAGGTAGTGGACGGCCGCTATCAGATCGACTTCGACGATTTCGAGCGGCGCATCAGTTACGACACGCACACGCTGATCCTGTGCAATCCGCAGAACCCGACGGGCAACTGTTGGTCGCGCGAGGATCTGACGACGCTCGGCGAAATCTGTCTGCAGCGTCGCGTGGTGGTCCTGGCCGACGAGATCCACTGCGACTTCGTGCGCAGCGGTCAGAAGTACACGCCGTTTGCCAGCCTGGCAAATAAAGAAGTCGTCCATAACAGCCTCACGTTCAAGGCCGCGAGCAAGTCCTTCAGCCTGGCCGCGATGAAGACCGCCTGGTTCTTCTCCGACAACGAGGACTACCTCGCGAGAGTCAAAGCCAATCTTCGCGCCGACATCAGCACGCTCGGATTGATCGCAAACCAGGCCGCGCTCGAAGGCGGCGAGGACTGGTTGAACCAGGTGAACGCGTACATCGACGCCAACCACGAGTTCGTGGAGAAGTTCATCGCCGCCAACATGCCGAGCGTCAAGTACACGAAGGCGCAGGGCACCTATCTCGCGTGGCTCGACTTCACGGCGCTCGGTGAGAGCATCGGCGCGAAGCAGCTGGCCGATGAAGCGAACAAGAAGACTCCGTCGGCGACCCCGGTCACGCCCGAAACGATGATCGAACGGTGGCTGGTGAAGAACGCGCGTGTCCACCTCAACCAGGGCGCGTCCTATGGAAAGGGCGGCGAAGGGCACATGCGCATGAACATCGCGACCTCGCGCAAGCTCGTGGAGCGCGCGCTGACGAACATCGCGGAAGCTATGCGAAAGACTTAGGAAAAATCTGGATCGCCAAATCTGGAGATCTCCAAATCGCGAGATCTCCAGATCCACTCCAAAACTCCACATCGCCAAATCTCGAAATTCTGGTTATCGGTATCCCGCCGCTTGCAGCTCGAACAATTGCGCGTAGCGGCCGTTTGCACGAAGCAACTGTTCGTGCGTTCCCAGTTCCGTCACTCGACCGTCCGCCACCACCGCAATCCGATCGGCGATGCGCACCGTTGAAAAGCGGTGCGAGATCACGATGCCGATCCGTCCTTTCAGGTTCGCCTTGAGTTCGGCAAAGATTCCGGCCTCGGCTTCAGGGTCGAGCGACGAGGTCGGCTCGTCGAGGATCCAGATGTCGGCAGCGCGATACATCAGGCGCGCCAGCGCGAGACGCTGCCACTCCCCGCCCGAGAGATCGTGCCCGCCCTCGAAGAGTCGCCCGACGCGCGAGTCGAGCCCTTTCTTCATCTTGCGAACCAGCCACTCGCTGCGTGCGTCGCGCAGCGCCTGCGCGACGCGCTCGTCGCGAACCTCGGCGTCGGGCCGCCCCATCACGACGTTTTCGCGAATCGATAGTTCGTAAGTGGCGTAATCCTGGAACAACACGCCGATGCGATGACGCAGATCGTCGGGATCGACATCTCGCAAATCGACGCCGCCAATGCGAGCCGATCCCTTCTGCGGATCGTAAAAGCGCATCAGGAGCTTGACCAGCGTGCTCTTGCCGGCACCGTTCTCGCCGACGAGCGCGAGCAGCTCGCCGCGGGAGATCCGCAAGCTGAGATCGTCAACGGCCGGCTCCGTCCCGCCAGGATAGGTAAAGGTGACGGCATCGAATTCGATGGCGCTAATCGCGCCACTCGGGATCGCGCGCGGGACGTGCGGGACGTGGACCAGCGGTTCGATCGCCAGGAACGAAAAGTAATCATCGAGAAACGTCGTGTGCTGATCGACAGCCACAAACGTCTGTGAGATCTGCCCCAACGCTCCCGACACAGTCGTGAAGGCGCCAATGACGAGCACCACCCCGCCAGGATCGATCTCGCCGGCTAACCCCCGAATCGCGACGAAGACATAGGCCAGGGCGAGAGCGGTGCCGGTCACAAGTCCGGTCACGATCGAGATACGCGTGCCCGAGCGATACATCTGTTCACGCTGTTTGAAGAGATCCTCGGACAATTTGCGATGGCGGCCGAGAAGGTAATCGGCGAGGACGTAGGCGCGCACTTCCTTATTGGTGCGCGGCTGCACGAGCAGGTCGCCGAGGTAGTCACGCTCGCGTTCTTCCGGCGTCTCCTTGTAGAAGAACTCATATAGGCGCGCGGTGACGCGCCGCTCGAGTGCCAGCGAGGCAAGGGCGGCGGCTAACGCCAGCACCACGAGGAGGAAATGCAGGCTCGCAAGCAGTGACGCCATCAATACGATGGTCACGATATTGCCCGACAGCCCGAGCACCGACCAGGTCAGATCGCCGGGCCGCCATGACACATCGCGCTTTGCACGCGCTAACCGGTCGTGCCAGTCAGAATTGTCGAAGTGGCCGATGTCGACCTTCGCGGCTTTTGCGAGGAGGCGCCGTTCGGCCTCGAGCTGCACCCGCCGCACAAACAGATTCCGTCCATACCCCACGTACGCGCTTAAGGCACGCTGCAAACCGGTGGCAATCCAGAGGCCGACGACGATAGGCATCATGTCGGCGAGCGTCGCCGACTGTCTTTGTGCGTCGGCAATGCGATTGACGAGCGCCGCGCCAAGTGCGACGGCGAGCGGTGGCATCGCCGAGCTCACGACCCCGAGCAACGAGTAGCGCACGAGCGCGCGCGGCGATGCCGCCCAGGCGAGCGCGAGCCCTTGCGTCAGGTTCTTTCGGACGCGCTGAACGCGGCTTGGGGTTACAGAAGCCACCGGCTCGGCGACTTGCTCTTCACCGTCGCGTACCATCGGCACGGCACGTAGAGTAATCCGACAACGATGAGAAACACTGCATAAAGAAGCGAGAGCGTCCAGGTGGAAATTCAAGTCTCTCGACGCAGGCGTGCCGCGATTGCCGCAGCGGTTCGCGCGACGAGGCTATAAATGCTCCGTAATCGGCTCTTCAATCACTCGGCACGCAACGCGCTCACCGGATCGACCCGTGTGCCGCGTCGCGCGGGCACATACGATGCCACTGCGGCCACGGTCACGAGAACGAGCGTCGTCACCGCAAACGTCCACGGGTCGAGCGGCTCGGTGTCGTAGAGCAGCGTTTTAAGCAACTGCATCAATCCAGCGGCCGCGATCAGGCCGGCGACAACGCCAATGACGACCAGGCGGAGCGCCTGGGTCAGCACCATCCGGAAGACCGACGTCGCCGAGGCGCCCAGCGCCATCCGCACGCCAATCTCGCGGGTGCGCTGCGCGACGGAGTACGCCATGACACCGTAAACGCCGACCGCCGCGAGCAGCAGCGCCATCAACGCAAAGGCCGTCAGCAGCCCGGCGATCACCCGCGGCCGTGCGATGGTTGCGTCCACCACCTCCTCCATCGTCTTGACATCGGCGAGCGGCACTTCGGGATCGATGGCGCGTATTGCCGCACCGACGCCAAAGGCGAGTGAATGCGGATCCAATGGTGTTCGTACGACGAACGTCATCAGACCGATTGGAAGCTGCGGATGCGGGATGTACACGGCGGGGCGTGCTTCGCCATCGAGGGTGGACATTTTGATATTGCCCACGACGCCGACGATTTCGTAGTCGACACCGCCTGGCGTTGCAATCGACACATGAATGCGTTTGCCGATCGGGTTCTCGCCCGCGAAGTGTCGCTTCGCAAGGTCGTCACTGACAATCGCAACCCGCGGCGAATCCGTGCCGTCCGCTTCTGCAAAATCGCGTCCGGCGAGCTGCGGGATAGCCATCGTGCGGAAAAATCCGGGCGTAACGGGTCGAACCTCGGTGATGGGCTGCTCACCTTCGCCCGGCTTGGGCTTGTCGAGCGGATAGAAGCTGGTTCCGATTCCTGGTCCGGACAACGGCAGGAACGTGACGCCGGCCGCGCTTTGAACACCCGGGACCGTCTTGATGCGTGCGACGGCATTGACAAAGAAATTCGCTATTTGTCGCTCTTCGGTGTAGCGCGCGTTGGACACCTGCACGCGTGCGGTGAAGAGTCCCGCCGACTGGAATCCGGGATTGATGTTCTGCAGGCGAATGAAGCTGCGAATGAGAAGGCCCGCGCCGGTCAGCAAAATGAGGGAGAGCGCGACCTCCGCCACCACCAGCGTCGCAAGGGCACGTCGCGATCGCGGGCTGCCGCTGTGTCGCGCCCCCTCGTGCAACGCGTCGCTCATCGTGTGCGAGGCGATGAAGGCAGGAATGAATCCGAAGATCAGCCCTGTGGCGAGCGACAGCAGCACGGCGAATCCGAGTACCGGCACGTCGAGCGCCACTTGATCGAGTCGCGGAATTGGAATTCTGTCGGCGACCAGCGCGAGAAGTCCGCGGTGAAAGGCGAAGGCGAGGAAGAGACCCGCAATGCCTCCAGCCAGGCCGAGCAGGAGACTCTCGCTGAGCATCTGACGCACAAGTCGCCCGCGCCGGGCGCCAAGCGCAGCCCGAAGTCCGAGCTCCTGCTGCCGCGCTGTGCTGCGCGCGAGCAGGAGGTTGGCCACGTTGACGCACGCGATGAGTAACACCAACGTCACCGCACCGGCGAGCACACGGAGCGCCGGGCGGATCTGATCGACCATTTGCTCGTGCACCGGCACGAGCGTGGCCGACCATCCCGTGTTCCGCTGCGGCGCTTCTTTTTCGAGGGCCGCCATGATGTTCTGCATCTCACTCGTCGCTTGCTGCAACGTCACGCCGTCGCGCAACCGCGCGATGCCGTGAGACGAGCCGCGGCCGGGTGACGAGCGGAGCCGCTCGAGCGTCCATCCGTAGGGAATCAGGAAATTTGTTTTTTCGCCGAGCATGGAGAAACCCGGCGGCATGATGCCGACGACAAGACGAGGCCGCCCGTTCGCCGTGATGTCCGTGCCGAGGATGTCGGCGCGGCCGCCCAGTCGCGTTTGCCAGAATTCGTGACTGAAAACAATCACCTGGTCGTTGCCGAGTTCATCCTCCGCCGTCGTATATGCGCGACCGAGCGCGGGCTGCACACCGAGCGCAGGAAACACGTCGGCTGACGCAAAGCGCCCGGCCACTTCCTCCGGAAGCCCGCCGAGCGTCAGCGTCAGGCGCGCGGGACCTGATATACCGAGAGCTTCGAAGGATCGGTTACGCTCACGCCACGCTACAAAGTTCGCCGATGCCACCACATTGCGTGCACGATTGCGCCGCAGATTGTTTTCCCAGACGACGACGATCCGCTCGGGATCGCGGTAGGGCAGCGGTTTGAGCACGATGCCGCGCACGACGCTGAAGATCGCCGTCGTTGCGCCAATGCCAAGCGCCAACGCCAACAGCGCCGGCATCGTGAAACGCGGCGCACGGATGAACGAGCGAATGGCAAAGCGGAGGTCCTCGATCAAGTCGCTCATGTAGTCCTCGGACGACAGTGCGGAGATGACGGTTTAGATGCCGTTTCGTGCAGGACAGTTGGAAGATGATGGCACTCACCGCGCGCGTGCCTTGACAACGCCAGCTCGACCAGAGACGCTTCATGGCGATGTCGTCAGCGCGGCACCTACGCGATCGTCATGCGCGTGATCGCGTCCAAGATTCCCTCGATCGCCGAGTTGCAGCTTCCGCCCGCCGTTGCCGGAACCGACGTGCGCGATGAGGATTCGCTGATCACCCGATGAGCGGCACATCCGATGCGCGCCGGCCGCCGCGATAACTGCCGCGGCGATCCGGCATCGCCGGATTGCGGCGATCGAGCTCAGGCAACTCGGCGTGAACGTACGAGGGCAGCGCGAACTGCAGGCGCGTCTGCGTTTCGTAGAACGCGCCGGCACGCTGCAGTTCGCGAATGATCCAGTCGTCGAAGCGGCTTCCGTACACGACCACGCGGGTTCGAAAGCCGCTGGTCGCGGCAACATAGGCGAGTTGCAGTCCCTCCACGTTGACGCGCAGGCGGAGGTTGGTGACCAGCAGATCGACGCCGCCCTCGGCCAGGCGGGCGTACGCGGTCTGAAAATCACCGACCGACTCGGTGACCGCGTGTTTGCTGGCCGCACGCTCGAGTACCTCGCGATACGCGGCGTCGGGCTCGACAATAAGCATTTGGCGAGGTGGTAGCGGCGAGACCGCTCTCCCGCTGGGGTTACTCGATTAGAGCACATCCATTCGGGCAGCGGTGAAACCGCCGCTTTTTGTGTGAAAGATGGCTTTAAACGGGCGTGCTAGTTACAAACCGGGCACGCTGCCGACCTGGCGAGGAGGAGCCTGTCCCGGCGCAAATGTAACAGAGACAGGCGCCCAGGCAGTTTTTGCGACGGGTTGGCAGCTCTTGCCATAGCTTTCGCTATTTTGCCGCCCGGCGCAGCGTAAGCGGAAGCGATACGCCACCCTGAGTGTAGCTGCCGGTGAGTTCATTGCCTGCTGGATTGAGCGTGACAGAGATTGACGCGTTTACCGACAGTACGCCGAGCGTCACGTTTGCGGCGTTCTGAGTAATCGTGATCGGGACCTCCACGTTGCTTCCGTCCAGGCTGATGATCGTGCCGCTGGCGGTTCCGTCCGGGTCGTTTGTCATCGTCACACTCAGCCGCATGGCCTTGCCGGATAGATCGAGCGTCCCTGTCCACGTACCTTCCAGTTCTTTCGTGATACGCGGGCTTTTGGGGGCTGGTGTGATCCTGGCTTCGCCCGTGCGGGTCAGATTGAACGGGACGACGTAACCGCCCTCGGCGGTTATGAAGTCACCGGACATCGACTTGCCGTCGGCTGACAACACTCCCTTGAACGTGCCGCCGCCGCTGCCGCTCCGCAGCACGAGTCGCACCTCCTGGCCGTTGACGTCCACCGTCGAAAATGGCAGCGCCGTGATGCCGTCGGACGGTTGCGCGAAGGTCGCGGCCAACTGCGCTTTGCTGTTCTTGAACAGGTCGATTCCAATCTCGACCTCGGTATCGGGCGCGTGGATGGTTCCTTCCCAGTGGCCGGCCGGATCGACGGCCGATTGAGCTGCCGGCGAAGGCGCGGGCAGAAAGAGGAGGGCGACGGTGACGAGGATTCGGATGTAGAGACGCATTGCCGTTCTCCTTGCGCGTCAGAAATCCTGACGCGCGATGTTTTTGGTGGCTGCATACAACATCGACAACGAAATTGCCGCGCTGAGCAGAAGGCCCAACCACGGTACTCCTCCCTCACGGACATAGACCTCTGCGCTCATCACGCGAAACACGCCGTAGCGCGAAAGGTCCCGGGACACTTGTTCGGCGAGGCCAATTGCCATGGCGAGGCCCAACGCGAGAAGCAACGGACGCCACACGTCGCTGAAGACGGTAGAAAGAAGAAACGCGAGGCTGAAAAAGACTGCGCCTGCGACAAACAGGCACGTCCCATGCACGATCACGTCGGCGACGCTGTAGCTCTCGCCGATTGCTGGCGACAAGGCAGGCAACACGAGCGACGGCACGAACGCGAGAATCGCCAATTCCGCCAAACCGGTGGCGGCGCGGACGGCGAGCAGTTGCTTACGCGTCACCGGCAGCGAAAGCGTGAACAGCGCGGCGCCGCCGCTCGCCGTCTGTGACAGCAGTCCTCCGGTGCCGATCAGCACCGCGAAGATGGTCCACGTTTGCAACAGATTCTGGTGAAACCATTGCGACCAGACGTACCCCCGGTAGGTGCGCGAGAGTTCAGCGGCTTCCTTGATGCGGCGGCCGATTTCGCTGTTGACGTCGATCGTGGGCACGATCGACAGGAGCTTCACCACTTCGGGATAGCCGACGACCACTGCGCAAGCAGAGAGCGCAAGCAGCACGAGGCCGATCAGAAATCGCCAACGGGTTTCGAGCCACGCTTTGTACCAGAGCATGTCAGTCCTCCGCGGCAGCAGACTCGAGAAAGATTTCCTTCAACGTGACGGGAGCAACGTCAACCGACAAGGGAGCGAGTGCGCGGGCTTCATCGAGAAGAGCGTCAGTTCCGGCGCTCGAGAGCACCGTCAAGACGCGGCCTTCTCGCCACACGCGCTGCACGCCAGGCGAGCGAAATGCCGGTTGCGGCGCGTCTCGATCGAACACGAGCTGGATGCGCCGAAAGTTCTCGCGCAGGTCGTCGAGCGCACCGGACACGACGGTGCGCCCGCGATCGATGATGACGACGTGATCGGCGATCTGATCGACCTCTGCGATCTGATGCGACGAGAAGAAGATGGTCATCTGCTCACTGGCGACGTGCGTGACCAGCAGCTGAAGCACTTGCTCGGTCACTGCGGGGTCGAGCCCTTCGGTTGGCTCGTCCAGAATGAGAAGCTCCGCGCTGCGGCAAAGCGCGAGCAGCAGCGCGAGCTTGCTCCGCATGCCGCGCGACAGCGCCTTCACTTTGCGATCCAATGGAAGCGCGAAGGTTTCGAGATAGCGCTTCTCGAGGTCGGCGCGCCAGGCGCGGAAGAACGCGGCGGTGAAGCGCACCATCTCTCCCACGGTCATGTAGCCGTAAAGGTCCTTGTCGTCGCTGACAAAGCCCGTGCGGCGACGGATCTCGACGCTGCCATCAGGCGTATCGACGTCGCGTCCGAACACACACGCGCGACCGCTCGTTGGCCGTGCCATGCCAAGCAGCACTTTGATCGTGGTGGTCTTGCCGGCGCCGTTTCTGCCGAGAAACCCGCAGATCGAGCCGGCCGGCACCTGCAGCGTCAATCCGCGCAGCGCTTCGACCTGGCCGTAGCGCTTGTGCAGATCGGTCGCGTCGATGATGAACGGGTCACTCACGACGACCTCCTGTTCGGGTCAATCCGGCGAGCTCCGCCTCGAACAACCGCCGAATCTCTTCGTCCGTCACGCCGCGCGCGCGCAACCGCTCAATCGTCGCGGCCACCATGCCCTGGGCCTGGCGGATCGCGTCGGTCACTTTCCTGGCGCGTGCGTTCGGCGACACGAACGCCCCGGCGCCGTGACGCAGCTCGATCACGTCTTCATGCTCGAGTTCGCGATATGCCTTGGCCACGGTGTTTGGGTTGATCACGAGCTCCTCCGCCAGCGGCCGGATGCCCGGCAACTGCTCGCCCGGACGAAGCGCCCCGGTTTCAATGGCGTGCTTCACCTGCTCCATCAGCTGCAGGTAGATCGGCACGCCGGACGAGGGGTTGGGACGGAACAGCATGTCGTGGCAACTGTATTACTGAACTAGCACAGTAAGACTCTTGCCATTTCTTCCGTGATTGTCAAGAGGAAATTTTCAGGCCGTGCACGGCAGCAATTGCGCCGGGGAAACTACGGCTGACCTGTCGATCGGGCATCGCCTCGATCGACTATCAAGCAGAAAGGACATTCGATCATGCGATTCATGATGCTGGTGAAAGCGGACAAAAACACAGAAGCCGGGGTACTGCCCACGCAACAGGATCTCGCCGTGATGGGGAAGTACAACGAGGAACTGATCAAAGCGGGAGTGCTCCTCGACGGAGCGGGTCTGCACCCGAGCTCGAAGGGTGCACGGGTGACGTTTCAGAATGGGCAGGTGCTGGTGACCGATGGACCGTTCGCGGAGACCAAGGAACTGATCGCCGGCTACTGGATTCTTGAGGTGAAGTCGAAAGAAGAAGCGCTCGAATGGGCGAAGCGCGTGCCGTTCGATCGTCTCCCGAACGCCGGGCGCGCGCCGGAGATCGAAGTCCGTCAGTTCTACGAGCTCAGCGACTTTCCCAATGTGCCAAAGAAGGTTGCGGAGATGGAGCAGTCGTTCAGGTCCAGCCGCGGCGCAAAACAGTAGATTGGGACTGGTATGACAACACGCGCGCGGGACAATTCGAACAGGTCCTTGGACCGTTATGCGGCCACAGACACTGGCGCACGAGGGATCGCGGATGTCGTCGAACGATGATGACGAGCCTCGCCGCGGATCGACTTGCGCGAGGAGCGTAAACGGTGTTGTGATCGGTTGTCGTGCCGGCGACCGATCAGATACGCGAGGCCGTAAACGAAATCTACCTTACGGACTCGCGCCGTGTTCTCGCCACCCTCATCCGTCTGCTCGGCGACTTCGATGTCGCCGAAGAGGCGCTGCACGATGCGTTCAGGGCAGCGCTCGAGCAATGGCCGCGCGAGGGCATGCCGGCGAGCCCGCGCGCGTGGCTCGTTTCGGCCGGCCGCTTCAAGGCGATCGACGGCATCCGCCGCCGCGCGCGGTTCGATGCCCTCGATGACAGCAAGGCGACCGAGGTCGCCGTGGTCGACACCGCGGCGTGGGCCGACCAGGAGAGCGTCGAAGACGACCGGCTGCGCCTGATCTTCACGTGCTGCCATCCGGCGCTCGCACCAGACGCGCAAGTGGCGCTCACGCTGCGCGACCTCTGCGGCCTGACCACAGAGCAGATTGCGCAAGCGTTTCTTACGCCGGCGCCGACGCTGGCGCAACGGATTGTGCGCGCCAAAGCCAAGATCCGCGATGCGCGCATCCCCTACCAGGTGCCGGAGGCACACGAGCTTCCGAGCCGGCTCGATGCAGTGTTGCGCGTCATCTATCTCGTCTTCAACGAGGGGTACGCGGCGTCCTCGGGCGCGTCGTTGACGCGACACGATTTGTCGGGCGAAGCGATTCGACTCGGGCGGCTGCTCGTGGAGCTGCTTCCCGAACCGGAAGCGCAGGGGTTGCTGGCATTGATGTTATTGCACGAATCGCGTCGTCGCACACGCACATCGCCATCCGGCGAGCTGGTCCTGCTGGATGATCAGGACCGCTCACGATGGGATCGCAAGCAGATTGCCGAGGGCATTTCGCTGGTGGAGCGAGCGCTGTCGTCGCGGCGCATCGGGCCATACTCGATTCAGGCGGCGATCGCCGCCGTGCATGCCGAGTCGTCGAGCACAGCGGCCACCGACTGGGCAGAGATCGTCGGACTCTACGACCTTCTTCTCAGCGCCGATCCGTCACCTGTGGTGGAGCTCAATCGCGCCGTCGCGGTCGCGATGCGGGACGGCCCGGCCGCAGGCCTCGCGATCATCGACGCCATACTGGCGCGAGGCGAACTGAAAGACTATCGGCTGGCGCATGCGGCCCGTGCGGATTTGTGCCGGCGCCTGGGCCAGACCGCGCAGGCTCGCGTGTCCTATGAACGCGCGCTCGCGCTCACGCGGCAGGAACCGGAGCGACGATTTCTCGAGCGACGGCTCAAGGAGCTCACGTCATGAAGTATCTCTGCCTCGTTTACCTCGAAGGTGAGAAATTCCGCGCGGTGCCCGATCGCGAATGCCGGGCATGCGGCGACGGATTCCGGGCAAGCGGCGTCCTGGTCGCGGCCGAGGCGCTGCAGCCGATCGATACGGCGGCGACCGTGCGGGTTCGAAACGGCAAGATGCTCGTGACCGATGGACCATTCGCGGAGACGAAGGAGCAGCTGGCCGGCTTTTATCTGCTCGATGCGCGCGACTTGAACGAGGCGCTTCAACTGGCAGCAAGGATTCCGCCGGCGCGAGAGGGCAGCATCGAGGTGCGTCCCATCCGCGAATTGACGCCGTAGGCGCAGCCGTGTCACTCGCGGCCGTACGCGTCGCTTCCGCGGAAGCGCCGCCTCACGCGCTCGTCATGCTGCACGGCATTTACGGGCGCGGACGCAACTGGCAGAGCATCGCGCGGGCGGTTGTCGCTGCGCGCCCCGATTACAGTTGCTGGCTCGTCGATCTGCCGCACCATGGCGATTCGCCAGCCGGTCAACACGGCGACACCGTCGCGGGTCTTGCCGCCGACGTAGCAGACCGGCTTGCAGCGGAGCTCATCATTGCGCACGCCGTTCTCGGCCATTCGTACGGCGGCAAAGTGGCGCTCGCCATTGCCGACGCGATGCGCGACAAGCCATTGCAGGTTTGGGTGATCGATTCAACGCCCGAAGCAAAAGAGCCGACGGGGAGCGCGTGGGGCATGCTCGCTCTGGTGCGCCGGCTTCCTCCGCGTTTCAGCAATCGAGCAGACGCAGTGACGGCCATCGTCAATGGCGGGTATGCCCTCGGTGTGGCGCAGTGGATGGCAAGCAACCTCGTTCGCGATGATGGCGGCGTCGTCTGGGCGCTCGACTTCGATGCAATGGAGCGCCTCCTGCGCGACTTCTTCGAAACGGATCTTTGGCGGGTCATCGAGTCGCCGGCTGCCACTCACGACATCCATATCGTCAAGGCGTCTGAGTCCCACGCGATCTCGCAAGAGGCGGTTCACCGCATTGAGGCCATGAACAGAAACGTTCACCTCCATCACCTTACCGGTGGGCATTGGATCCACGCCGAATCGCCGCAAGCCATCACGGCGCTTCTTGTCGAACACCTACCCTCTGGGCTCACTTGAGTTGGCGCGCCAACGGCGCAAAAACGCCCTGAACAACGCCAGTTGCGGCCCAAATCGCCGGATTATCTTGATGCCGCCGCGGACTGCCAAGTCGAGTGAATTGAGGCAGTAAGCCCGTAGAATCGTCCTACCAATGCCGCAGCGCCACCTTCACACGTGCAATCTCTGTGAAGCGATGTGTGGCCTTGTCATCACATTTGATGGCGGCGCCATTACCGATATTCGCGGCGATCCGGACGACGTCTTGAGCCGCGGCCACATTTGTCCCAAGGCCGTTGCGCTCAAAGATGTGCACGACGACCCCGACCGCCTGCGCCGACCCGTGCGGCGCAACGGCGCGCGATGGGAAGAGATCGGCTGGAGGGAAGCGTTTGACGAAGTGGCTGGCCGCCTGCGCGAGATTCAAATGGCGCATGGCGCCAACGCCGTGGCCGCTTACCAGGGAAACCCGACGGTCCACAACTACGGGTCGATGATTCACGGCCAGCTGTTTCTACGGGCGCTGCGCACCAAAAGCCACTACTCGGCCACCTCGCTCGATCAGTTGCCGCATATGCTCGCGGCCTTGACCATGTTCGGGCATCAACTGCTTCTGCCGGTGCCGGACGTCGATCGCACGCAACTGTTCGTGATCGTCGGCGGCAACCCGCTCGCGTCCAATGGCAGCCTGATGACCGCGCCTGGCATCGGCCGACGGCTGCGCGCAATCCGCGAGCGTGGCGGCCGCGTGGTGGTCGTCGATCCGCGGCGGACAGAAACGGCGGCCGTCGCTGATCAACACGTGTTCATCCGTCCCGGAACTGATGCACTGCTGCTGCTCGCGTTGCTGCGGGAGATTCTCACGACGACGGGACCTCGGCTCCGTCACCTGGCTGATCACGTCAATGGGATCGATCGCTTGATTGGTCTCGCCGACCCGTTTACAGCGGAGCACGTGGCGGGTGCAACTGGCGTTGGTCCTGAGGTGACTCGCGAGCTTGCTGCCGCGATCATGCGCGCCTCGTCGGCCGCCATCTACGGACGCGTCGGAGTTTCCACCCAGGAGTTCGGCGGTCTCGCAACCTGGCTGATCAACGTGTTGAATATCGTCTCGGGCAATCTCGATCGCGCCGGCGGCGTGATGTTTACGCACCCCGCGGTCGATCTCGTCGCGCTCGCGGAACGCATCGGATTAAGCGGTCGCTTCGCCCGGCGGCGCACGCGGGTGCGAGGTCTTCCGGAGTTCGGTGGTGAATACCCGACGGCCGCGCTTGCCGAAGAGATCAGCACGCCTGGTCCGGGCCGGATCCGCGCGCTCGTCACCGCGGCCGGCAATCCCGTGCTTTCGGCGCCCAACGGCAACAGCCTGGACCGCGCGCTTGCATCGCTCGATTTCATGGTGTCGATCGACTTCTACGTGAACGAAACGACGCGCCATGCGGACGTGATCCTGCCGCCGACGAGCGCGCTCGAGCACGACCATTACGACCTTGCACTGCACCTGCTCGCCGTGCGGAACACGGCCAAATGGAGCTCGCCGCTCGTCGAACGCGCGGCCGACCAACGCCACGACTGGGAGATCTTCACGGAATTGGCGACTCGGCTCCGCGCGCGGTCGCGCCTCGGCGCCTGGAAAGCGCCGATCGAACGGCAGTTTCTCCTGCGTTTGCCGCCTCACCGGGTCATCGATCTCGCCTTGCGCCTGGGTCCCTACCGCCTCTCGCTCGCGCGCTTGCGCCGCCAGGCGCACGGCGTCGATCTCGGACCGCTGCGGCCATGCTTGCCCGAGCGTCTCTACACCCCGGATTGCCGGATCAACATCGCGCCCGACATCTACGTTGCCGATCTCGAGCGCGTACGCGCTCGCCTGGACGACGCCGCCACCACAGGCGGGCTCGTGTTGATCGGACGGCGAGATCTGCTGAGCAACAACTCGTGGATGCACAACTCGCGGCGCCTGGTGAAAGGCAAACCGCGATGCACGTTGCGCATTCATCCGAGCGATGCCGAGCGGCTGGGCCTGAAGTCGGCCGCGCGCGTCGCCATCCGCTCCGCGACGGGAACAGTCACCGCCGATCTCGAGGTGACGAGCGAAATGATGCCTGGCGTGGTGAGCCTTCCGCACGGCTGGGGTCATCATCGTGAAGGCACGCAGTTGCGCGTCGCGACCGAACGTCCCGGTGTCAGCATCAACGACGTCACCGATGAACGTTGTGTCGACAAACTGACCGGCACGGTCGCCTTCAGCGGCGTTCCTGTCGAGCTAAGCGCTGTGGTCTAGCGGACGTAAAGGTCCGCCGCCTCAACGTCAGCACTTCGGATCGGGCAAACGATTCGTACAGACCTATTGACCTGCGCGCGTTGCGGCGGCATGATTTCGGCCCCCCCCATCGCTCTCATTTCAAAGGAGCAGCTATGAAGCGAATCGCCGCCGCGATTGTCGTCCTGGTATCGTTCGCCACGATCGCCGTTTCCCGTCCCGCCGCACAACAGCGTGGCGGTCTTGGCGCCGCCACGTTTCAGCTCGTTGAAGCGACTGTCGACCAGATCCAACATGCGCTGCAGACCAAGCTGATCACGTCGGAGCAGCTCGTTCGAATGTATCTGTCGCGCATCGCGGCATACGACGATCAAGGGCCGGCGTTGAATGCCTACATTCATCTCAACCCGAACGCGGAGCAGGAAGCGCGTCAGCTCGATCAGCAGCGTCATCCTGGTAAAGCGCGGAGTCCGCTGTATGGAGTCCCGGTGGCACTGAAAGACATCATCGACACCGCCGACATGCCGACCACGGGCGGATCGATGACGCTGGCCGGATCGATTCCGCCGCGCGATGCGATCGTTACCGAGAAGCTGCGCGATGCCGGCGCGATCATCCTCGGCAAACTGACGCTTACCGAGTTCGCCAATTTCATCGCGATTGGCATGCCCGCCGGTTACAGTGGCCTGGGCGGCTACGGATTCAATCCGTACGATCCGCGACCGGAGCCCGGCGGCGATGGACGGCCAGTGCTGACGCCGGGCGGCTCCAGTTCGGCCTCTGGCATCTCGGTCGCGGCAAATCTGGTGGCCCTTGCCGTTGGTACCGAAACGTCGGGGTCGATCCTGAGCCCTGCTACCGCAAACGGCGTCGTGGGCATCAAGCCGACGGTCGGTCTCATCAGCCGCCGCGGCATCATTCCCATTACCGCCGATCAGGACACGGCCGGCCCGTTGGCGCGCACCGTTGCCGATGCGGCAGTTTTGCTCGGTGTGCTCGCCGGCTACGACGCCGGGGATCCGGCGACGGCCGCGTGCCTGACTCCGGACAATTGCTTGAGTGATTACACACGGTTTCTCGACAAGAAAGCGTTGAAACGCGCGCGCATTTACGTGCCGCCATTCCCCGCCAATCGCGCGGACATCATGAACAACGCTGTCGAGGTCATGCGCGCGCAGGGCGCGTTCGTGTTGGTGTCCGACACGCCGCTGCCGCCGCAGCTCCCATCGTGCACAGCCTTTCCGCCTCCGACCGACTGTTCCACTGTGCTGCTATACGGGCAGAAGCGGGACATGAACGCGTACCTCGCGTATCGGGGTCCGACCTCGCCGGTGCACACGCTCGGCGACATCATCCTGGCCAATCTCGCGATTGGCCCCGCGGCCATCAAGTACGGCCAGGCGATATTCGTAGCCGCGAACCAGTTGGATATCAGCCCGGGCAGTGCCGACACCGCGCGCTATCTCGCCGATCGCGCCGAGGATCTCATGCGCGCTCGCGGCGGACTCGACGCGATCTACAACGGCCCCGACGGGACGCGTGGCACGGCCGACGATTTCGACGCGATGCTCGTGTCCGGGAACAGCCAGGCCGCGATTGCCGCGAAGGCAGGCTATCCAAGTGTGGCGGTTCCGGGCGGGTTCGTGCCACCGACAGCGCCGGTCGTCAACCCATTTCCTTCGGATGTGACGTTCACCGGCCGCGCGTTTTCAGAGGCGCAGCTGATCGCGCTCGCCTACGCGTTCGAGCAAGCGACTCACTACCGTGTGCCGCCGGCAAGCACGCCGCCGTTACCTACAGACGTGGTGACGAGATAGCACAGCTACAGTAACGGGTGTTCCTTACGAGGGTTCCTTACAAGGGTTCCTCACGGGGGGTTCGACGAGGGTTCGTCACGAAGGTTCCGTACGGAGTTCATGAGGGGTCATGACGAAGTTCACCCGCAGTTCGACGGCGTTGGGCACCAAACTTCGTGGGCAAACCCCGTGGACACCCTGGTGGAAAAAAATAAACATCGCCACACCAGAATAAATGGCCTGCGAGAGGACAAAACCGCCCCCG
>JBKPDL010000031.1:0-30250 GCA_046727855.1 Acidobacteriota bacterium | reverse complement strand
CCCCTCCCCGATCTCCCTGATCTCCCTGTGCTCTCCCCTCCCCGAACTCCCCGATCTCCCTGTGATCCCCCTATGTCTCCGAAATTGCCTGCACGACTTCGCCCGTTTCGCGCGGATTCGATAAACGCGTGGCCAGATCGGCCTGCGCGATGATGCCGACAATGGATCCCTCTTTGTCCACAATCGGTATGCGGCGGACCTGGTGTGCAGCCATTTGCTGCATCACCGTCTCGATCGAATCCTGTTCCTGACACGCGATCGGTCCCGTCGTCATCACCTCGCTCACCGCCGTGCCGCGCGGATCGCGTCCTGCCGCAACCACGTTCAGCACGATATCGCGATCCGTGAGGACTCCGATGAGCTTACTGCCGTCTTGTTCGATGACAGGCACAAGACCGACATCTTCGCGCTCCATGATCTCCGCAACTTCGGTGATGGTGTGTTGCGGGTAACAGCAGGTCGGCGACGGCGTCATCAATTCTCCGCAGGTCATCGGCGGTTACCTCCTCGGTAGATGGTCCGGGGAGAACATTGCATCGCTTGTGCCGTTCCCTTCGACTCCGGTGATCGCGCGTCGCTCAGGGCTAGCGAATCGGCCACTCGAAGGTTGCTCCGGCAGAGATGCGCCAGAAATCAAAGTATCCGGCATCAACCAAAGGGGAATCGAGCAGGCGATCGAAATAGCGGAAATAGCGAACGTCTCCACGGACGCCCCACGACTCGTGGAACATGACAAAGGCGCCGCCGCCGACGTCGAATCCCCAGTCTGTTTGAGTGCGGCACGCCGGACCACACACGCGCAGCCGCAGCACGCCGACGCCGCCGGTCGCATAAGGCCGGACCATCCCGATGTCGTGGTTCACGACGCCCGTGAAGTTGATGGTCAGCGTCGTGACCCCGCTTTCGAGGTACTGATCGCCGTTGAAGTTGAAGACATGAGACAGATCCACCTCGGCCCCCAACCCGCTCGCTTCGATGATGGCGACCGACGCCCCTGGCGTCCACCCGCCGTCGTTAACGTCACCGCCGAGGGCGCCGCCGATAAACGCGGTCGCAAACCCGGCGTAACCGGAATTCGCCCCTTGCGCTCCAGCGACCTGGGGCCAGAGCAACGAGACGCACGCGACGATCAATCCGCGTCGGACCACAACGCCTTCCCTTCTCGTCTAAGCCACGCTCTGGCGTCGGCGGTGCGCGGGCAGGTTGCTTCGACAAGACGCCAGAACCGGCGGGAATGATCGAGCTCGCGGCGGTGCATGAGCTCGTGAATGAGGACGTATTCGCGTACGAAGTCCGGTGTCTGAATCAGCCGCCAATTGAGCGTGATGACACCGGAAGGTGAACACGCGCCCCAGCGCGTCCGTTGATTGCGAATCGAGACGCGGCGCACGGTGATGCCGTGCGTCCTGGCAAGCGCGAGCAGTTGCGCGGGCAATTCACGCCGCGCCCGCTCGCGCAGTGCGGCTTCGTGTTCGACGTCGATCGGCGGGCGTTCGCCGCGCGCCCTTGACACGCGCGCGCGCTCGTTGTCGATCCACCGTCGGCTCGATTCGACAAAGGCCTTGGCGTCACGTTTGGCTCCCCGCCACGGCATCGTGACGCGCACCGTGCCATCCGACAAAACGCGAAGAATAAAGCGGCGGGCACGACGATGCCGCACGAAAATCACGGCATCGGACTCAGCTGCGGTCGGTCCACTTAGTGGCAGGCTCAGCTGCACGTTGCACTACGATAACGCAAGATGGATCCCTCGACTCCGCCGTTCAGGCCAGGCGCCTCGACTCCGCTTGGGGCAAGCGCCTCGACGTCGTTTGGGACAGGGTCCGCACCTTCGCCCGCGGCAAGCCCCTCGACCTCGCTCGAGGCAGGCGCCGGCCACCGCCTCGTCGACTTTGTACAAGGCTGCACCTTCGACGACTTCCTGCTGCGACCACAGTACAGCGTGCTCGAGCGGCGCGATCCCGCGCAGATCGATCTCTCCTGCCGCTTCTCGGATCACATCACGCTCAAGCGGCCGCTGGTGTCGGCCAACATGGATACCGTGACGCGCGCGCCGATGGCGATCGTGCAGGCGGAAGAAGGCGGCCTCGGTATCATCGATCGCGGATTTCGCGCCGGCGACATCGAGCCGCAGGTGCGGGAAGTCGAGAAAGTCAAGCGCACCCAGCACCTGATCATTCGCGATCCTTACTTCGTCCGCCCCGAAACGCCGCTGGCCGAAGCGGTTGCCCTGATGCGCCGCACTCGCATGGGAACACTTGTGGTGGTGGACGATCAGCGCCGGCTGAAGGGCCTGCTTACCGAGCGCGACGTCAGGTTTGTTCCAGTCGATCGGGGCACGGTGGCGACGCGCATGACCCCGGCCGAGGCGCTGGTCAAAGGCGAAGGCGAACTGACGCTTGAAGCGGCTGAACGCGTGATGACGGAGCGGAAAGTGAAAAAACTGCCGCTCGTCGATCGCCAGGGGAAGTTGCTCGGTCTCATCACCGCCAAGGACATCGGCCGACAGGAGCGTTTGCCGTTTGCCACCCGCGACGCGCATGGCCGTCTCCTCGTGGGGGCCGCCATTGGCGCCAAGGGTGACTATCTGGAGCGCGCCGCCGAACTGATCCGCGCAGGGGTGGACGTGATCGTGATCGACATCGCGCACGGACACTCCATTGTCATGGCGCGCGCCATCGAGGCGTTCCGCGCGCGTTTCGGCGACTTCGAGCTCGTCGCCGGAAACGTCGGCACCGCTGACGGCGTGAGGTTTCTGGTCGAGCGCGGCGTCAATGCGGTAAAAGTCGGGATCGGTCCAGGCGGCGGCTGCACCACGCGCATCACCACCAGCTTTGGCGTGCCACAGGTACAGGCGCTCGTCGAGTGCCGCCTGGGCGCGGACCGGCGCATTCCGCTCATCGCGGACGGCGGCGTCCGCCGGCACGGCGCAATTCTCGAAGCGCTTCTGTTCGGTGGTGACACCGTCATGCTCGGCAGCATGTTTGCCGGCACCGAGGAAACGCCCGGCGAAATCGTGCAAAAACCCGTCGTCCTTTCCGAGGCGCAGCGCCCGGTCAAGGTGCCGTTCAAGGTGCTCCGCGGCATGGCATCGATTCAAGCTATTCGCGATCGACTCGACGTCGAAGATGCCGACACGGTCGACATCGAAGCGCTGGGCGCGGAGGGCACTGAAGTGAGCGTCCCCGCCCGCGGATCGGTGCGGCCGATCGTCCAGGACATTCTTCGGCACCTCTGCTCGTCGATCAGCTACGGAGGCGCCACTAGGCTCGCGGAGCTGAAGACCCTGTTCTGGAACGATCCGTTTCGTTATCTGGTGAAGCTGTCGGCATCAGGGAGGCGAGAGTCTTACGACCGCTAACGCTGCGTCGTAACGAGGAACTAGTTCTTGTTGTTGGCTTGGCGCGCTCCGCGCGCCGTAGACCGTTACGCGGGTCCACAACACGTACAAAATTCACGTCTGTGGCCGCATAACGGTCTAAGAACGAAGAGCGACAAGCCTGGGCACGAAGACCCTCGCCGATCGCCCGTCGTCGCTGGCTGATCGGGCCAACTGCTTCATCTGCGCTTCTATCTGCGACGCATCTGCGTTGTATCTGCGTTCGATCTGCTTGTATCTGCCTTTATCTGCGTTCGATCTGCCTGTATCTGCGTTTATCTGCGTTCGATCTGCTTGTATCTGCGTTTATCTGCGTTTTGATCTACTTTGTATCTGCTGCGTTTATCTGCGTTCCGTCTGTGTTCCATCTGCGTTATCCGCGTCTCATCTGCGTCAAAAGATCATTTACGGTTTTCGACCTCGCGGCTGAAGCACACTCCAGCCGACGTGCACGGCATGCGCGTTGACGCCGGGATTCTTCTCCAGCCGATTTCCATTGGAGATGTGCTCGAAGCGATAGCCGAGCACGAGCGCCTGGTGCGGCGTGATCATCACGCGCAGGCCCGCGGCCGCGTGGGCCAGGAAGTTGGCCTTCCCCGTGAGCAGCGGCACCGGCGCCGTGGTCCAGAGCAGACCACTCGCCAGTTCTGTGTAAGGCGCGTATCTCCCGCGCAGCTCCAGGTTCCAGCGCCACACGACCGGCGATAGACCGATGCCGTAAACGTGCTCCGGACGATACTGCCCGTATATCGGCATCACTTCCACCGCCCACTCGAACCGTCCGCGGGCAATTCCAGCCAACTTGGGACGGCCGAGGACTTTGCCCCACGACAGCGTCTGCGTCACATAACCGTGGCCTTCCGCCGAGTGAAAGAGGCCGACGCTCCACGCCGTGCCGACCGTGGCCATCCATTCCGTCGCGCCGAAGTTCAACGCGTCCGCGGCTGCGATGACGGTGGATTGCGCCGGCGTTTCACACCGGACTTCGGGCGGCGCCTGCCCAAATGCGGCAGGAGCGAACGCAAACACGACGAACACTGTGACGAGAGGGACACGTCGGCAGTGCATCTGACCCTCAATTCATTTGCGTTACGAATGGTGGATCGATCCGATCCGGCTGAATTGGTGCAACGGGAGCTCCGGGTTAGTGCCATTGATGCTATGGCAACTGCTTACGCGCTGCAACGGACGCGATCAGCTTGCCGTCGAAGTCGCCCTCGCGGCTGCGCACAACAACCAGCGGCGCCACCAGCTGCGGGAGCTCGCCGTTGCGAAGAAGAAACGCAGGATTGCGAGGATGTCCGCGCTCGCGCTGTCCGATCGTGAAGGTTTCATACAAGAGCACGCCGCCCGATTTGAGCGCGCGCACAATCACGGGCATGAGCGGTCGATGCAGGTAATTGAAGACGAGAATCGTGCCGTAGCAATCGACGCCGAGATCGACTGCGTGTGACTCGAGATCGACACATGCCGTGTCGAGGTGGACGCCCGCGGCACGTGCCTGCGCGTCGAGGGCGGCCAGTGCGGATTGATCGTGATCGACAGCGTGCACCTCGAAGCCGCGCACGGCGAGCGCAAGCGCGTGCCGGCCGCGGCCGCTGGCCACGTCCAGCACCGGCTCGCCGCGCACAAGGAGATCGAGGTTGTCAGTCAGCCACGTGCTGGGCGAAGTCAGTTCAAAGTTCAAAGTTCAAAGTTCAAAGTTCAAAGTTAGTTCAAAGTGTGAAGTTCGCAGGTGGCAAGCTCGGGCCACCTGGCAACTGTTCAACTTTCAACGCACTTTGAACTTTGAACTTGTAACTTGTAACTTTGTGTCATGGCTCGCGGCTGGGAAAGCAAGTCGATCGAATCGCACCAGGAAGACGCGCAAGCGACGCGCACCAAACGTCGGGAGCTGACGCCCGACGAGCGCGCCCGCGCTGAGCGACGGACCTCGCTCCAACTCGCTCTCGTTCGCACTCAAGCCGAGCTACCGGCGGCGTGTCAGCCCGCCTACCGTGACATGCTGCGGCTCAAGCTCGACGCCCTCCGGGCTGAGCTCGCTGAGCCCGATTAACAGCATCTGTGTTATTCTTTCGGCAAAGCGAACCTTCCCCAATCCCCGCCCGTCACCTTCAGCCGTGCCACCAGTTCGATTGTTCATAGGCAATCTTCCATATCAGGCCACAGAGGACGACTTGCGAATGCACTTCGCGCAAGTCGGAGAGCCGACGCAGATCGTGCGCCCGCTCGACCGCGAAACCGGCCGTGCGCGCGGTTTTGCCTTTGTTGAATATGCCGATCGTGACACCGCCGAAGCGGCGATCCGGCAATTCGATGGGCAGCTGTTCATGGGTCGCCCGCTCGCCGTAAGCGAAGCGCGCGCGCGCGAAGATCGCGGACCCGGCGGACCGCCTCGCGGCCCCGGCGGTCCCCGGCCCGGTGGACCCGGCGGTTACGGACCGCGGCCCAGTGGTCCGGGTGGCGGCACTGGTGGCTTCGGCGGCCCGCGTCCCGGTGGTGGGTTCGGCGGCCCGCGACCGGGCGGCGGCGGAGGTCTTGGTGCGCCGCGCAGCGGCGGTGGCTTTGGTGGCCCGCGCCCGGGAGGTCCCGGCGAAGGAACGGGGCCCGGTCGTGGCGGCCGCGACTTTGGTCCCCCTGCCCCACCCAAGGGCAAGGGACCGAAGAAGGCGTATCAACAAAAAGAACGCGCGCCTAAAGGACCGATTCCAACCAAGTTCACCGGCCGCATGTACGACCTCGACGACATCGAGAAGGACGACGATGTCAACGACGAACTACCGGAGTTCATGAAGAAGGACGAGGCCGAGCCGAAGGACGAGGCCGAGCCGGAGGACGAGGGAAAGGAATAAACGAGGGTTCCAGTTACCATCTCTCATCTCATGATCACTTGACACCTCATGAACCGGGCTCATACATTGGGTCATGCCGTCCCCGGTTCTGGAAGTCCGCCATCTTTCTCTCGTCCACGAAATCGCCGCCACCGGCAGCGTCACCCGCGCGGCTGAACGGCTCCACCTCACGCAGTCTGCGCTCTCGCATCAGCTTCGCGACATCGAATCGCGCCTTGAAATGCAGTTGTTTCTGCGTCTCGGCAAACGGATGGTGCTCACGCCGGCCGGCGAACGCGTGCTCGGCGCGGCGCGCCGCATCCTCGAGGACATCGGCAGGACCGAAGACGATCTGCGGTTGATGTCGCAGAACGGAAAGGGCGTGTTGCGCTTGTGCACGCAGTGCAACACCGGGTATCACTGGCTGCCGCCGCTGTTGCAGTCGTTCCATCGCAAGTATCCGGGCGTTGACGTGCAGATTATGGTGAACGCCACGAACCGACCTGTGGAGGCTTTGCTCGAAGGGCAGATCGATCTGGCGGTGGTAACGAGTGAGGTCGACGACAAACGCCTCGTGTCGACGCCGCTCTTCGAGGACGAGCTCGTGGCCGTCGTCGCACCATCGCATCCGTTTGCCAGACGCTCGTACGTCGAAGCGGATGACTTCGCCGACGAGCATTTGATCATCTACACCGCGGATCGCAGCGACAGTTATACGTTCAGGCGAATTCTGTCGCCGGCGGGCGTCGAGCCGGCACGCGTCTCACAAGTGCCGCTCACCGAAGCGATCCTCGAGCTTGTCAAAGCCGGCCTCGGCATCAGCGTGATGGCGCGATGGGCGATCGAACCTGCGATCAAGACCAGCGCGGTCTGCGCGGTGCGAATCAGCCGCCGTGGAGTGTTCCGGCCGTGGTCCGCGGTCACCTTGCGCGATCGCGTCGAACCGAAATGGCAGAAGGAGTTTGTCGCGCTGCTGTCGAAGCAGGCGTTGCCGGCGAAAATGGAACGGCGCGCCTGACCATATCTCACACCTGACACCTGATACCTGATACCTGAAGCGCATGCTGCGTGAGGCTGTCGCCGGGGTCACCACTTTCTTCACGATGGCCTACATCGTCGTCGTGAACCCCGCGATCCTTTCCACACCGGGCACCGGCATGCCGTTCAGCGGCGTGCTCACCGCAACCGTGCTGGTGTGCAGCACGATGACCATTTTGATGGGTCTCTACGCGAAGCTTCCCTTTGGCGTGGCGCCCGGGATGGGGCTGAATGCGTTCTTCACGTACACAATCGTCCTTCAGGGCGGCGTGCCTTGGCCGGTTGCGCTTGGCATCGTGTTCTGGGCCGGCGTGCTGTTTCTGCTCGTCTCCGCAACGCCGCTCCGCGAAGGCATTGCCATGGCCATTCCGCCGTCGCTGCGATTCGCCACCGCTGGCGGCATTGGCCTGCTGCTGACGTTCATCGGCTTACAGAACGCCGGCTTGGTCGCCGACAATCCGGCGACGCTCGTGGGCGTAGGACCGCTCGATCATCGCGCGCTCATCGCCCTCCTCGGCCTCGCGGTGATCGTCGTGCTCACCCGCATCGGCAGCCCGCTCGCGTTTCTCGCAGGCATCTTTGCGAGCACCACCGCCGCGTGGGCCGGTGGATGGGTGCAGCCCCCCGCCTCGTGGTTCAGCGCACCGGATTTTTCGTCCGTGTTTCTGAAACTGGATGCGTTGGGTGCGTTGCAGTTTGCGCTCGTACCGGCAATCGTTACCGTGATGATGACTGACCTCTTCGATTCGATCTCCACCTTCATTGGTGTGGCGCAGGCGTCGAACATGCTCGACGCCGACGGACGCCCGAAGAATCTACGGAAAGGTCTGATCGTCGACGCGCTCGCGACGCTCGGTGCAGCACTATTTGGCAGCTCGTCGGGCACGGCGTACGTTGAAAGCATCGCCGGCATTCGCATGGGCGGCCGCACAGGTCTCACGGCAGTCGTGACCGGTCTCTGCTTTCTCCCCTGCTTGTTCATTGCTCCACTCGCGGGCGCGGTGCCGCCGTACGCAACCGCCGCCGTGCTCATCATGGTCGGCGTCGCGATGCTTCAAATGGTGGCGCGGATTCCGTTCGAGCGAGTGGAAGTCGGCGTGCCGGCGTTTGCCACGCTTGTACTGATTCCGCTCACCTTTTCCATCACGCAAGGTATGCTGTGGGGGTTCATTCTTTACGCCGCCCTTCACGCGCTGTGGGGCCGGGGGGGCGAGGTGAGCGGCGCTGTCTGGGCGCTCGCCGCCGTCTCGGTAGCACTCCTCATTCTGGAGCATGCGCGATGAGCGAATCTCCGATCGTCGAAGTGGCGATCGACGAACTGCGGAAAATCAAGAAGCTCGCGGACAAATCGATCGCACAAGTAGACGACGCCCAACTCTGGGCGAAGCTTGATCCTGAAGCTAACTCGATTGCCGTGCTGATGCGTCATATGGCCGGCAACATGCGCTCGCGATGGACCGACTTCCGCACGAGCGATGGAGAGAAGCCGGACCGCAACCGCGATCGCGAATTCGAGCAACCGCCGATGTCGCGCGACGAGCTCATCGCGGAGTGGGAAGACGGCTGGTGCCGGGTGTTCGACGCGCTGGCCTCGGTGCGCGACGCCAACCTGCAGGAGACGGTTTACATTCGCAGCGAGCCGCACTCGATCTACAAAGCCATCAGCCGTCAGGTTGCGCACTACGCAGGACACGCGTATCAGATCCTCTTGCTGGCGAAACACTGGAAAGGCGCGGACTGGAAAACGCTCTCGATTCCTCGCGGCCAGTCTGAAGAATTCAATCAGCGGATGCTCGCGAAGCGCAAAGCGCAGCAGGGATGATCCGCTGGGGGCTGCTCGGCACAGCCCACATCAACCGGCGCGTCATCCCGGCGATGCGCGAAGCGCGTCGATCACAGGTGGTCGCTGTCGCCAGCCGCGTGGCGGAACGCGCGCGCGCATACGCTGCCGAGTGGCAAATTCCGACCGCGCACACGTCGTATGACGCACTGCTGCGCGATGCCACTGTCGACGCCATCTACCTTCCGCTGCCCAACTCGCTCCACGTCGAGTGGACACTGCGCGCGCTCGACGCCGGCAAGCACGTGCTCTGTGAGAAACCGCTGGCGCTCTCGCCAGACGATGTCGATCGGATTGCGGCGGTTGCCGCCGCGCGCGAGCGTGTGGTGGCCGAGGCGTTCATGTTCCGGCACGAGCCGTTGACGGCGCGTGTCGTGCAGCTCGTTCGCGCTGATGCGATCGGACCGGTGACGATGATGTCGTGCGTGTTCACCTACGAACAAGCGCGATCGAACGACGTGCGCCTCGATCCGCGTCTCGGCGGCGGCAGCTTGTGGGACATCGGCTGCTACTGTGTCAACGCCGTGCGATTGATCGCCAGCCAGGAGCCGTCGGAGGTGTTTGGCTGGGCGTCTCTCGGGGCGTCGGGCACTGACCAACGGTTCACCGGGTTACTACGCTTTCCTGACGGGTGTACTGCGGCCGTCCACAGCAGTTTCCGCAGCCGCTACCGAACGACGCTCGAAATCGGCGGAGCAAGCGGAGTGATGCGTGTTGCCAACATTTTCAGGCCGGCTTCGCGAACCGAGATCGAAATCGTGCGCGACGGTCGATTGCAGACCGTGCCCGTGGAGCCGTCTCCGGAACTCTTCGTGCGCGAAATCGACGACTTCGTCGCCGCTGCCCTCGATGGCCGGCCGCCGGCGGTGAGCCTGCGCGACAGCCGCGGCAACGCCGCGACGCTTGCGGCACTTTACGCCTCCGCCCGAACTGCACGGCCGGTTTCGATATGATCGTGCCATGGGCGGTGCAGAGTCCACCGTGCTCTGGCGGCTGTTCAATGATCGCCGCGAGCACTCGCGGGCGGTGATGCTGCCCGGCGGTCCGCCGCATACGATTGCGTTTTTTCTGAACAACACGATGGACCGCGTGGAGAACTACGACACACTCGACCTCGCGATGTTTCGCGCGGAGGACGTGAAGCGTTCATTGCTCGATACCGGTTGGAGGGAAGAGTAATGGCGCGGCTATAGACGCGCCTGTCATCATGATTCAAATCAGCTCGCGCCATAGTACCGTTCCGGTCCGCGTCGGCCACCTCACTATCGGCGGCGGCGCGCCGATCGTCGTGCAGTCGATGACGATGACGGATACGGCGGATGCGAAGGCGACGGCGGCACAGTGCGTTGAGTTGTCGGAAGCGGGATCCGAGATGGTGCGCGTCACTGTCAACGTCCCGGAGGCAGCGGCGGCGGTCCCCGAGATCAAACGGCGCATGCTCGACGCCGGCTGCACGGCGCCGCTCATCGGCGATTTCCATTACAACGGCCATTTGCTGCTGACCCGGCAGCCCGAGTGTGCACGCGCGCTCGACAAGTACCGCATCAATCCCGGCAACGTGGGCACCGGCAAGCGTCGCGACGAGCAGTTCGCCACCATTTGCAAAGTGGCAATCGACCACGACAAGCCGGTTCGCATCGGCGTCAACGGCGGCTCGCTCAACCAAGAGCTCGTAATGGCGAAAATGCAGGAGAACACCGACCGCAATCTCGGTCAGACCTCCGAGGAGATCATCAACGAGTGCATGGTGCTGTCGGCGGTCGAATCGACGGAGCTCGCGCTCGAAACCGGTCTGCGCAAAGACCAGATCATCATCTCCTGCAAGACGTCGCGCCCGTTGCATCTCATCGACATCTATCGCGCGCTCGCGCGCCGCACGGACCAGCCGCTCCACGTCGGTCTTACGGAAGCCGGCATGGGAACCAAGGGGCTCGTGTGGTCCGCGTCGGCAATGGGTGCGCTCCTGCACGAAGGCATCGGCGACACCATCCGCGTGTCACTGACGCCCCGGCCGGGCGGCGATCGGCGCGAAGAGGTGTACGCGGCGTGCGAGCTGCTGCAGGCGCTGGGTCTACGATCGTTTGCGCCTAGCGTCATCGCCTGCCCCGGCTGCGGCCGCACGACGAGCACCACCTTCCAGGAACTTGCCGAGCGTGTGCAGGGTTATATCCGCGACAGGATGCCGGACTGGAAAAACCGCTACGAGGGCGTGGAAACGCTCACGCTCGCGGTCATGGGGTGCGTCGTCAACGGACCGGGCGAATCGAAAGCCGCGAACATCGGCATTTCGCTGCCAGGCACGGGCGAAGCGCCGAACTGTCCCGTGTTCATCGACGGCGTCCATGCGACGACGCTACGCGGCACGTATGACGAGCTCGCCCTTGCGTTTCAGAGGCTGCTCGACGACTACGTTGAGGCGAAATACCCACGCAAGTCGGCGGTTGCATCGCCGCCGTGATTCGCGTTCGCGTGGCCACGGCCGACGATCGCGCGTTTGTTCTCTCGCTGGCTGAGCGTCTGGCCGACTTCGATCGTCCCGCCTGGCGCAGCGCGGAGGAGATTGCCGACGGCGATCGCCGCGCGCTCGTCGAGCAGCTCGATGCCCCCGGTCCCGATCAGGAACTGTTTGTCGCCGAGCTCAACGATAAACCTGCCGGCTGCCTGTTGATGTGGACGCTCGAGGACTACTTTACGCGGGAACGCCACGCGCACATCTCCGTGATCGCTGTTGCGCTGGAAGTGGAAGGCAGTGGCGTTGGCGCCGCGCTCATGGCGTATGCCGAAGCCTGGGCGCGCCAACGCGGCCACACCCGCATCACGTTGAGTGTCTTTGAAAGTAACCGCCGCGCACAGCGTCTCTACGAGCGCTTCGGATACGTCGTCGAGATGCGTCGCTACCTGAAACCGCTCGCTTGATCCATGGCGCGCGGCACTTCGCCCCGCGGCGGGCGACGGTCGTTACCGAAAACCGCTAACAGGATAGAATGCGCGCGTGCGCCGCGCCGCGATTGCCGCCTTTGCGCTCCTGGTGTTCTCCGGATTTCAGGAAGATCGTTTCGACGTTCTGATCCGGAACGGCCATGTGTTCGACGGCAACGGCAATCCCTGGATTCTCGCGGACATCGGCATCACCGGCGATCGCATTCGCGCTGTTGGCCGTTTACCCGGCGCGGCGGCGGCGCGAGTGATCGATGCCGCGGGTCTCACCGTCACGCCTGGATTCATCGATGTGCATTCGCACGCCGGTCCCGGTCTCGCTACCGACGGCTTGAAGCACGGTCTACCACTGCTCGCGCAAGGCATCACCACCGTGCTCGTCAATCCCGACGGCGGGGGTCCGACCGATCTCGAAGCGCAGCGCAACCGCTATCGCCGGCAAGGCATCGGTCCCAATGTGGGCTTGTTCGTGCCACATGGATCGATTCGCCAGAACGTGATGGGCATGAGCGATCACGATCCGGATTCGGAACAGATCGCAAAGATGGTGGACATGGTGCGCCAGGGCATGCGCGCCGGCGCGATTGGCCTATCGAGCGGCTTGTATTACGCCCCCGGCAGCTATTCAAAAACCGACGAAGTGATCGCGATGGCGCGCATGGCGGCGCAGTTTGGCGGCGTGTACGCGAGCCACATCCGCGACGAAGGCGACTACAACGTTGGTGTCGTGGCCGCCGTGCAGGAAGTGATCACCATCGCCGAGCAGGCGGGCCTGATCGGAGTGGTCACGCACATGAAAGCGCTGGGACCGGCCAGCCATGGGTTGTCGCTCGCGCTGATCGAGCGGATCGAGGCGGCACGCGCGCGCGGCGTGCAGGTGTATGCGGATCAGTATCCTTACAACGCCAGCGGCACCGGCATCAGCGGGGCGCTCGTTCCGCGCTGGGCGCAGGTAGGCGGCCGCGACGCGCTGCTGCGCCGCATCCGCGGGGCCGAGCGGCCGAAGGTGGTGGCCGAGGTGAAGGCCAACATCGAGCGGCGCGGTGGCGCCGAGACGCTCGTGATCAGCCGCTACAGTCCCGACACTTCCATCGAAGGCCGCAACATCGCCGAGCTCGCGCGCAAGGCAGGACGCGCACCCGAAGACTACTCGCTCGATCTGCTCGAGCGCGCCGAGGCCAGCCTCGTGTCGTTCAACATGTCGGAGCGCGACATCGAGTTAATCATGCGCCAGCCCTGGACGATGACGTGCACCGACGGGGACCTGGTGCCAATGACCCAGGGCAAGCCGCACCCGCGTGCCTACGGCGCGTTTCCTCGCAAGCTGCGGCTCTACGTGAGGGATCGGAACGTCATCGATCTGCCATTTGCGATCCGTTCGATGACGAGCATGCCGGCGCAGGTGTTCGCCTTGAAAGATCGCGGGCAAATCCGGCCCGGAGCATTTGCTGATGTGTTGATCTTCGATCCGGCGAAGGTGAACGACGCGGCGACCTATGTCGAGCCGCACCAGCTCGCCGAAGGCATGACGTATATCTTCGTCAACGGCGAACTGGCGCGGGACAACGGCAAGTTCACGCAGGCGCTGGCAGGCCGCGTGCTTACCCCCGAACGGCGGTAATCACATTTCAATCTGCAATTCGGGATCTTCTTTGCTGGCGTCGAAGTATACGCTGTACGAATAGTCCCTCGGCGCGTCGACATCGCGCCTAAATCTGCACGTCAAGTTGTTGTCTCCCTCGGGATCGGCCTCGCACGGGCTCGGATCGCCCTTGTCGAAGCGAATCCTCACAACCAGCCCACTCGTAATGCAGGTGAACTCGTCGTCGACCTTCCAATCAGCCTTGCCAGGATTGCCTGACGACTCGTTCTTCTTCGCTTTGAAGAAGGGCGTGGTCACCGTCCGGCACACATTCGACTTGTCGCGATAAAGCACGATAGTCCCCTTGTTGGTGCCGCGGCCACCACCCGGCGGCGCCGTCGTCGGCTGCGTACACGAGATCAACAGGGCGACCAGGACGGCAGATACGACCATTCGAAGCTTCATCGGGGGGATCCTCCTTGCGCCGGGCTTGTAGCCAGGAGCGCCTGAAATCTCGGATCGCTCTTCAACGCAGCAAATTCCTCTTCATCGGCAATGCTCTTACGGCTGTATCCGGCGGCGACGGCGCGCTCGAGCGCATCGAGCGCCGCATTGTGATCGCCGGCAATAGCGTCCACTTGCGCCGCGCGAACGAGCACCTGCACGTTGGCCGGCGCGACCTGCTGCGCCTGCTGCAGGGTGCGGCGCGCGGTCGTCAAGTCACCTGCCTTGGCGTAGTAGACGGCCAGAGACGCCAGGTTCACGGCACTGCGCGGGTTCACCTTCAGTTCCGCTTCGGTCAGCCGAATGGCCTCGCGGTATGCGGCGCGAGCATCGGACATGCGGCCGATGCGAATGTATGCGTCCCCGAGATTGCGAAACGTTCCGGCGGCGTTCGGGCGCAGCTTAATCGACTCCTGGTAAGCGGCGATGGCCGCCGTAAACTGCCCGCGCCGGTGATAAATCGCACCCAGATTGGCGTACGCCCCGGCTGAGGGGCGAATGGAGTTGGCGCGCTCGTACTGCACCATCGCCTGCTGATCGTCGCCTTTGGCCTGATAGACAGTGCCGAGCTGCTGGTAACCGAAGTAGTTGTCGGGCTGCAGCTCAATCACCTTCTTGAATGCCTCGATGGCTTCGTCGTATCGCGCCGCGCGATAGAGATTCACACCGAGAAAGCTGTAGTGGCCCCAGAAGTTTGGCCGCAGCTCGATCGCTTTGCGATACTCCGCCACCGCCTCGTCAAGCCGGCCTTTTGCTGCCAGCGCATTCCCCAACTCGCGCCGCGCGTCGTCGTAATTGGGCTGCAGCGCCAGCGCGCGCTGCAGTTCGTCAATGGCTTCATCGAGCCGCCCGCTGCCGGCGAGTGACACCGCCAGCGAATAGCGGACATTGGCACGGTTCGGATCGAGCCGGAGCGCTGTGTAGCCGGCGGCAATCGCTTCTTGCGCCGCGACGGGCTCGCGGGTGTCGACATAGCGGAACCACAGCGCTTCCCCGCGCGCGGCGTGGGCAATGGCGAAGTTCGGATCCAGCCGCACGGCTTCGTCGAAGGCAGTAAGCGCGGCGTCGGTGTTTCCTTTCACGTCCCGGCGATCGAGCAGCGCCCGGCCGCGCCAGTACGCGGCCAACGCGTCCGGATTCGCGGTCGGCTGTTCGGCGAGCTTGGCGCGCTCCGCGGCCGACACTTGCACGGACAGCACGCGTCCGAGCGACGCGGCCAGTCGTGATTGCAGTTCGAACACGCTCTCGAGCGCGCCCTCCGCGCTTTCCGCCCAGGCTACCGAGTTGTCCGGTCGCACGAGATTGATACTCAAACGCACGCGCGCGGCCGCCTGCTGCACGCCGCCTTCCACCAGATAGCTGGCGCCCAACTCCTTTGCGAGTTCCGATGGCTTCTTCTCACGTCCCCAGACACCCATCACCGCCGCACGCGAGAGCACAGTGATGCCGTCGAGCGATGCCAGACTCGTCGTCAAACTGTCGGCGATCCCGGCGGTCAAGTACTCGTTGGCGGCGGCACCAGTCATGTTGGTCAGCGGTAACACTGCAACCACTGGTACAGGGTTTTTTGGCGTTGGCGACCGTGGCCGGCCAAGCCTCGCGACCAGGGCCGCAATGACGACTAGCAGGACGACGATCGCGATGATCGACCACGGACCAACGTTGGCCGCTCTCCGACCAGCGGATTTGTAGTTCACCGTCCCGACATCGTGCTCGATGGCGTGCAGGACGTTAGCGACGTCGCGGGCGGTTGCCGGCCGATGCGCCGGATTCGGCGCCAGGGCGCTGTGGATCAGCGCGTCCACACTCGGCGGCACGTGCGCGTTGATCTCGCGAATCCGCGGGCGCGGCGCTTCGATCACCTGCTGCATCA
Source organism: Acidobacteriota bacterium (assembly GCA_046727855.1). Lineage (GTDB taxonomy): Bacteria > Acidobacteriota > Vicinamibacteria > Vicinamibacterales > UBA2999 > DASPWV01. Next base: position 14,266 of record JBKPDL010000031.1, on the reverse strand, counting down.
GCGCCAACCGGCTTTCGGCTTCGAACGGCCGGCGTCCGCCAAGCATCTCGAAGAGCACCAGACCCAGCGCGAAGACGTCGGTGTACGGACCGAGCGGTTCTCCAAGCCACTGCTCCGGCGCGGCATACGCCGGCGTGCCGGCATACAGGCCGGCGCTCGGGAGAAGCGTCGGGCTCGTCTCCTCGCTTTCGCGAGAAAGGCTGTGAGCGATACCGAAATCGAGGATCTTGGCGCCGCCGTCGCGCGTGAGCATCACGTTGGCGGGCTTGAGATCGCGATGGATCACCCCCTGCCCATGGGCGGCAGCAAGGCCGTCGGCAAGCTGCTGCGCGATGCGTAACGCATCGGCGACCGCCAGGCGTCCTCGCCGAAGGCGGGCGGCCAACGTTTCGCCTTCGACATACTCGAACACGATCACGAGCTCGCCCTCGATGTCGAGCACGTCGTGAACGGCCGCGATGTTGGGATGACTCAAGCGCGCCGCCGCGCGCGCTTCACGCAGGAGATGATCGCGTCCAAGTGCGCTCGCCGCCGCCTCTCCCGCAACCGTTTTGAGCGCGACGAAGCGTCCGAGCCGAGGATCCTCGGCGAGCAAGACCGTACCCATGCCACCGCCACCCAGCGGACGAATGACGCGGTACGGCCCGTACAAGTGGCCAGGTTGGGCCGTCATTCCCGCGAGAGAATATCAGCTTTCGATGCGGCTCGACTGCGCGCCGGTGATGAGACGCACGCTCCGTTGATAGGTCGCGTACGCCGTGGCCCACTGCAGCATTACCGACAGCCGGTTGCGGAACCCGATGAGAAACATGATGTGCACGAACAGCCACAGCAGCCAGCCGAGATATCCCGAGACGCGCAGCCAGCCAAAGTCGGCAACGGCGGCCGCACGGCCGATCGTCGCCAAGTTGCCCGGATCGCGATAGCGAAACTGCACCGTCGGCTCACCCTTGATGCGTCGTAACACGTTGCGCGCCGCGTGCTTTCCTTCCTGCTTGGCGACCTGCGCCACGCCGGCCAGTGGCTTTCCCGTTTGATGCGTGAAGCTGGCGAGATCGCCAATGACGAAAATCTCCGGATGTCCGGGCACGGACAAATCCGGTTCCACCGGTACACGGCCCGCGCGATCGAGCGGCACACCTAAACTTCGTCCCAGAGGCGATCCGGCCACGCCCGCCGCCCACAAAATGGTGTGCGCGGTGAGCGGCTCGGTGCCAACGGTCAACGTGTCGGTATCGATGCCGGTCACCACCGCGTTCTCCCATACCTCCACACCAAGCTTGCGGAGCGCGCGCCGCGCGAAGTCGCGCAACGACGGCGGGAACGCCGGCAGAATCGTCGGGCCGCCTTCGAGCAAAATGATGCGCGAGGATTCCGGGTCGATGGCGTCGAATTCGTGGCGCAGCGTGTGCCGCGCGATTTCGGCCATCGCTCCGGCGAGCTCAACTCCCGTGGGTCCGCCACCAACGATCGCGAACGTGAGCAGGTGCTGCTGTCGTGTCGGGTCGCGTTCCCACTCCGCTTCCTCGAACGCCAGCAGCATCCGTCGGCGAATCGCTAACGCATCGTCGAGTGTCTTGAGTCCCGGCGCTGCCGCTGCCCATTCGCTATGACCAAAGTACGAGTGCGTCGCGCCCGGTGCCAGAATCAGATAGTCGTACGCCAGGGTTTCACCCGCTTCGACCTGCAGCGTGCGTGCGGCGGGCTCGACGCGAAGGACGTTGCCGAGGAGTACGCGCACGTTCGGTTGGTTTCGCAGAATCCATCGAATTGGGGACGCGATATCACCAGGCGAGAGCCCGGCCGTTGCGACCTGATACAGCAATGGCTGGAACACATGATGATTGTGGCGATCGACAAGAACCACCTCTACATCCGCGCCGCGAAATGCGCGAGCGGCATCGAGCCCGCCAAACCCTCCACCGACAATCGCAATGCGCGGAATCGCGGTCATAGGTATCCCTGACTAAATCCCCGGAAAGCGCCGCCGGGATTTAATCGGCACGAGCGTTATTATGAAGGCATGCCCCGCCCTGCTATAGCGCCGCCCGAGTCACATGTCGAGACAGCATGCCCGCTCGACTGTCCCGATGCCTGCACGATCAACGTCACGCTGCGCGGCGGCAAGGTCGTCAAGATCGACGGGTCACCGCGCAGCGAAATCACGCGCGGCTATATCTGCGCGAAAGTCCGCCATTTTCATCACCGCGTTTACGGCGACGATCGTCTGCTTCACCCCGCGCTGCGCACCGGCGCCAAGGGCGGAGGCACGTTCCGCCGCTACAACTGGGACGAAGCGCTCGATCTGATCGCCGAGAAGATGCAACAGATTCGCCAGCAGTACGGCGGCGAGGCGATCCTGCCGGTGTCGTACGGCGGCTCCAATGGGTTGCTGACGCAGGACACGACCGACGCGATGTTGTTCCGCCGGCTCGACGCGTCGCGCTTGCTGCGGACGGTTTGCGCCGCGCCCACTAAGGCGGCACGGGAAGGTCTGTACGGAAAGATGCCGTCGGTGAGTTATCAGGACTATCCCGAAGCGCAGCTCATCGTCATCTGGGGCGTCAACCCGGGGACCTCAGGCATTCACATCCTGCCCTTCATCAAGGAAGCGCGCGCGCGGGGTGCGTCAGTGGTTGTGATCGATCCGCGCATGACGAGCCTGGCACGTCAGGCCGATTTATATCTTCCTGTGAAACCCGGATCGGATCTCGGAGTAGCTCTGGCGGTTCATCGTCATCTCTTCGAAGAAGGTCATGCGAACACCGCCTTTCTGAGCGAGCACACCGAAGGCGCCGACGCGTTGCGCGAACGGGCGAAGCCGTGGACCTTCGAGCGAACAGCCGAGGTGAGCGGCGTCACGGCCGAACTGTTGCGGCAATTCGCTGAACTGTACATCGCGAAGAATCCTGCAGTGGTGAAGTGTGGGTGGGGTCTCGAACGCAATCGCAACGGTGGGAGTGCCGCGGCCGCGATCCTTGCCTTGCCCGCCGTCGCCGGGAAATTCGGCGTGCGCGGAGGCGGCTACTCGATGAGCAACTCTGCGTCGTGGGGGATCGAGAAAACGTGGCTGCGTGATCCGGAACCGCCAACGCGCGCGATCAATATGAACCACCTCGGAAGGGTGTTGACCGACGAAACGTTGTCACCCCCGATCAAGATGCTGTTCGTCTACAACTGCAATCCGGCAGTGACGATGCCCGATCAGAATCGTGTACTCCGCGGCCTCGCACGAGACGATCTGTTCACCGTTGTGTTCGATCAGGTGTTCACCGACACCGCGCAGTACGCCGATATGATGCTGCCGGCGACGACCTTCCTGGAACATTACGACATCGCAAAATCGTACGGTCCGATCACCATGCAACTCGCGCGGCCCGTGATCGATCAGGTGGGCGAGTCGCGATCGAACGCCGATGTGTTCGCGGATCTGCTGCGGCGGACGGGCCTGGACGCGCCTACCGACCCGGCAGACGATCTCGAAAACATGTTTCAGGTGCTCGACGGGCTACCGCCGCCGCACGGTGCAGAGCTGCGCGAGCGCTGGGTCGCCACCGCGCCGTGGAATGGACGGCCCGTTCAGTTCGTCGATGTTTTCCCGCTCACGGCGAATCGTAAAGTACACCTCTGTCCGGAGGCCCTCGATCGCGAGGCGCCGCTCGGGCTGTATGGTTTTCAGGCTGACCCGGAAACGGCCGACTATCCGCTTGCGCTGATTTCTCCCGCCAGCGAACGAACGATTAGTTCCACGCTCGGCGAGCTACCGCGGCCCAAAGTACGGCTCGACATGCATCCGGATGATGCCGCGCCGCGCGGCATCGAAGATGGCGACACGGTTCGGGTGTTCAACCAACTCGGAGAGGTTCAGGTATTTGCGCGGGTAACGCCGCTTGTACGGCGCGGCACGGTGGCGATGCCCAAGGGGATCTGGCGTCGCCACACCGGCAACGGCCTGACATCGAATGCGCTTGTTCCGGATTCCCTGACGGATCTCGGCGGTGGCGCATGCTTTAACGACGCGCGCGTCCAGGTAGAACGCGTCGCCGGCGTGTGATTGCAGATTTTTGATTGCAGATTGCCGATTCAGAAAATTTCTCAGAATCCAATCTGCAAACTGCAATCACCAAATCTGCAATCACGCGCTACTAGGCCGCTGGTTCTGTATCGCTTGCCGACGAGACTGACGAGACCGACGACGCGGCCGTCACGGGCAGTTTGCCGCGTCCCCCACGGCTCGCCATTCCGCCCTTACGACCGGCTTCCCGAGCTTCGTCGGACGACCACTCGTGCGCGGTGCCCTTCTGATGCGCGGCGCGACCGCCCTTCGACGCGATCTCGCGCTGCTTCTCGGGTGACATGGATGCGAATCCTCGGCGTTCCTTTCTCGTTTCGTTCACGGTGCGCTCCTCCTGGTGCCCTCCAAGCGCAAGGGACGTGCCACCTCAACCACCTGCCGATCGGCAAAATTAGGTTCGAAATGGGCTGGTTTTTCACATTGCCGCGTTGCACACGCATAGGACGCCGTGAACGGATTTACTACAGTAGAGGTTGGGTCTGGTTTGGATCAATACGTTCCCTTCCACTCGCCCGCCACGTCCTCAAGCTCGCTCAGGGCAGGCCCTTCGACTCGCCCGCCAAGTCCTCGAGCGCTCGCTCAGGGCGGGCCCTTCGTCTCGCCTGCCAAGTCCTCAAGCTCGCTCAGGGCAGGCCCCTCGACTCGCCCGCATTTACCGACCCAGTGTTCGTTTCGCGGCGCGCGCGACAGTACTCGCATTGTGAGCAATTCCTCACGTCAAACCCGAAGCCGACCACTGGATAGAGCATCGGGTGCGCGCAGTACAGCAACTCGCCATCCGCGATCGTGTGAAAGCCGATGTCAACCGGAATCTGCGTCGTCCGCCGACTGTACCAGCGGCGGTGACGTTCTTCAGGTTCCACGCGAAGATCATACGGCTACAATGAAGCCATGAGCATGTGCGGCGGTCCTCCTGCACCTTCCGATGAGCCCGCTGGCAACAGCAGCGGACGAACGGTGTTTTGCGTGAAGTTTCAAAAAGAACTGCCCGCGCTTGACACGCCACCCTGGCCCGGTGAAATTGGCCAGCGAATCTACGAGAACGTCTCTGCCCAGGCCTGGAAGCTATGGGAAGAACGGCAAAAGATGATCCTCAACGAATACCGCCTGATGCCTTGGCAGAAAGAGGCCCAGGAGCTGATTCGCAAGCAGATGGAGGATTTTTTCTTCGGCGAGGGCGCGGCGCTCCCACCCGGGTATGTGCCTCAGCAGGCCAAAGGATAGCTCTTCGCAGAATTTGGAGATTTGGCGATCTGGAGATTTGGAGACGATCTGGAGATCTCGAGATTTCTAGATCTTGGAATCTGCAGATCTGGAGATTTCGCGATCTCCAAATCTTCTCCAAATCTCCACATTCACAGTACCGGAACGTTTTTATCAATCACAAACGACAATCGTGCGTGCGCGGTGCGGAGCGCCGTCTCCACCTCCTGCGGCGACTCGCCCTTCGCGAAGATGAACCCGAGATAACTTGCGCCTTCTGGCAGCGGCACGAGTTGCTGATCGGGCTTGGCGGTAATCCGGATGTCGCGGACGCCCGGGGCGCGTCTGGCTTCATCTACGCCCTCGGTCCGCCGATAGACGCCCGCGCGTGGAATCGGGATCATCATCACGCCTGACGCTTCGGGTGCGCGCATCCAGGATTCCGGCGATTCGCCGAGCGCGTGGCGCAGCAACAGCTCCTCGAGGCCGATCCGATGTCCGGCCGGGTCCTCGAATTCGAGGGCTTTCGCGCAGAGCCCGCCAATCGGCCTGGCCGCCACTTCGAGCACAAACATGCCGCTGTTATTCACGCGGCATTCGGCGTGGATCGGTCCGTGATGAAGACCGAGTGCGGCGGCCGCTTCGCTAACCGCAATGCGAATGTCGGTTTGGGTGACCTCCGGGGCGCGTGACGGTGTTACATAGATCGTTTCCTCGAAATATGGTCCGTCGAGCGGATCGGGCTTGTCGAAGATCGCGAGGGTCTGCAGCGCGCCATGGTGCAACAGCCCCTCGACGGCATACTCACGCCCCTGGATAAAGCCTTCCACCTGAATCGCGTCAGCGGCGCGATCCTGCAGCGCGCGCACATCCTGCGACCGCAGCAGCCGCTGCAGGCGGTCGAAAGCGGTGACGAACTCCGGCGGCGAGTCGGCGCGGATGACGCCGCGGCTTCCTGACAAGATGAGTGGTTTGATCACTGCGGGGTACTGCACCCGTTCCGCGTACGCTCTCGGATCGGCGTAATGCGGCAGCGTCGTGAACCACGGCACGGGCAGACCCGCCGCGCGCAGGCGCTGCCGCGTCAGATGTTTGTCGCGTGCGGCGGCCGCCGCCTCTGGCGGATGGCCCGGCAAGCCGAAGAGCCGCGCGGTAAACGCGGCAATGGTCGTGGCGCGATCGCCGACGGCCAGCACACCGTCGGGCGGCGTGTGCTCCATGGCGCGCATGATCGCGTCCACCGACGCCGCCTCCTGATGAAAACGAATCGGAATGGCGCTGTCCCACCACGGATCCTCGAGTTGATCGCAGCGATCGGTCGCAAAAACCAGCTTCGCCCCAAGCCGCTCGGCCGCTTCGCCGAACATACGCGTTTGATAGCCGGTGGTCGTGGCAAGAAACAAAATCCGCTTCATACGAGAGCTAACTGCTCACCATTGGGTTCCGCTCAACAGTACCAAGGCTCGTCGAGATACGGAATGGTTGACCGAGCAGCCAACGGAGCCGTGTGCAACCTCTCGCCAGCGACAAGCGATCGGATTTCCTCGAACATGGCCCGGCGCGAGCCCTTCGCGCGGACGCCGACACGTCGCGCGATGTCCTGCTGCAGCGCATCGACACGCGGCTCCGGATGGAGCCAGGGATACGTCAAAGAGGTGGGATCGAAACGCGTCACGAGACGCGAGATCTCCTCGAGCTCGAGCAGGCGCGAGCCCTGTGTGATTAACAGACGGATCCCCCACTGTACGGGCGCAACCTGATCGACGAGATCGAGACGTTCAACGGTGTCCAGCAAATCGCGATAGCCTGCGACCGTCGTCCAGGGCGTGAACGCGACGAATGTCGGCGACAGGGCGACACCCGCGTTCCTGGTGAGCCGCACCGCCGCCTCGAAATCCGCGCGTGTGTGGTTTTTTTCGAGTTTCGCCAACACGGCGTCGTCCACGGCCTCGACGGCGGATGTCACAAAGACGCAGCGCGTTCTCGCGAGCAGCGGAAGGAGGTCGCGATGCTGCAGCAAGTGCTGCACCTTGACCGTGACGTCGTAGCTAACGTTGGGGTGGCGCGCGTGCAGGGCTTCGACGATGCGCCGGGCGTGGGTGGGACCGTTGAAAAAGTCAGGATCGCCGAAGGTGATGTGCTCCGCTCCCCTCGCTACTTGCTGATCGATGTCGGCGATGACGGTGTCAACAGGGACGACGCGGAACTGACCGTCATACACCGGCACGATCGGACAGTGACGGCAGCGGTGTTTGCAGCCGCGCGAGGCGTCGGTGGCGCCGGCGATGCGCGTGGAGCCATCCGGCATCTGCAATTTGGCGTAGCGATCGAGTGGTGGGAGGCCTGAGCGGTCGGGCGTGATGAACTGCAGCCTGGGAACAAATCCGCTGTGGCGGCGGGCCTCGAGGCCGGCTGATTCAAGCGGCCGACCTGAAGGTCGGCCTCCACAGGCGATCACTAACTCTTCTTCTGCTTCTGGACCGAGCACAACTGAAACGCCGTGTTCGCGCAGGAGCGACTCGTTGAGCGGCGCATATAAGCCGTATGCGCAGAGCGTCACGTGCGGCCATTGCGCACGGATTCGATCGATCACGGGCAAGGCTAGTCGCGTTGCCGTGTGCATGGGCAGATAAAACGCCGCGTGAGTGGCACGCGCCGCCTGGCTCTCGTCCAGTCTCTCCCGGGACAAATCACAGGCGACCACTTCGATGCCGGCGCGCCGCAGCCAGGCAGCCGGCGAGGCCAGGCCGAACGGCTGTCGGCCCAGATCGTAGGTCGAGAGCAGAAGAACGGACACGCTTAAGTCCACTTTATGCGATCACATCCATCTCAGCTGCCGACGGCGGCGGCGTGGCCAGGCTGACAACGACGAGCGCCAGGAGCGACATCGCCAATGCGGGATAAACCGTGTCGAGCTCGAACGGGTAGCCGTTGTTGGTGCGCGCATTGATCTCCCAGCCGAGCGTCGTCATCATCCCCGCTGCAATCGACGCCACGCCACCGGCGCGTGTGACGCGCTTCCATAAAAATGCCGCCAGCAATGCCGGCGTGATCGACGCGCCGTACATCGTGTACGCCCAGAGCGCCATCTCCAGAATCGTCGTGAAAAACCGGAGTGCCACAAAGCCCAGCACACCCAACAGCACGACGAAAATACGCGTGAGCAGAAGAATCTGCCGATCGGTCGCCTGAGGGTTGATCATTTTCTGGTAAACGTCGCGCATCAACGCGCTCGCAGGCGTCAGGAGAAAGCTGTTCGCCGTCGAGACGATGATGGCCGCGGCGCCACATATCAAAAGAATGCCGAGCATGAGCGGCAGAACCGTGCCGGCGACCTGAATCACGATCGACTCGGAATCGGCGGTGTCGAGGCCCGGGATAACAACGCTGCCGAACACGCCGACCGCGACAATGAGCGTTTCCACCAGAATGGTTCCCACGATCCATGCAACCACGGACACACGCGCGTGCCGCTCGTCCTTGGCCGAAAAGAACTTCTGATACATGTTCGCTTCACCCATCAGCAGCAGCATAGTCGGCAGAAACAGCGCCATCGCATCCTTCCAGGGATCGAGCGTGCCAAAGAGGGCGACTTGGTCGGGACGGAGTGCACCGAACGCGGCGCCAACACCGCCCGCGTGCACGATCAGATACACCACAGCCAGGCCGACGCCAACGATCATCGCGACGCCGTTGCCGATATCGAGATACGCGACCGACAACATCCCCGCCAGCGCGGTGTAGATCACGCAGAAACCCATCGTGATGAGCGCGCCGTTCGCGATGTCGACGCCGGCGACTAGGTTCAGCAGCCGACCGCCGCCGCGAAATTGGTACGCGGCAATCGTCGTGTACGCGATGACCACCACGATGGTGCCGAGCACACGGGCGGCGGCGCCGTATCGTAACTCCAGGATGTCAGGCATCGTGTATTTGGCAATCCGGCGCACACGCGGCGCCAGGAAGTAAACCAGCGCGATGCCCGTCCACGCGCCCGCAGACTGCCACAGGGCTGGAAACCCCGCGCGGTAGCCGAGTCCCGCGCCACCGAACAGGCTGCCCGATCCGATCCACGTCGCCAGCAGCGTGAACACGAGCACGTGCCACGGCAGCGTCCGGCCCGCAACCAGAAAGTCGTCGCCGGTCTTCGCGTGACGTGCCTGAAACAGCCCCAGCCCGACCAGAATGGCGAGATACGCGAGGACCGCGTAGAGATACATGGGCAAGACTCTATCCGAACTTTTGTTATTCTTCCCAGCGTGGCCTTAGAGGAGTACAAGAAGAAACGGAACTTCGCCAAGACGCCGGAGCCGGCGGGCGCCGCGCCGAAAAAGAAAGGCGCTCGCGAGCGGCTGTTCTTCTGCGTTCAGAAGCACCTCGCCTCGCATCTTCATTACGATTTTCGGCTCGAATGGAAGGGCGTGTTGTTGTCATGGGCGGTCCCGAAAGGTCCGTCTCTCAATCCCGCTGACAAGCGTCTCGCGATGCACGTCGAGGATCATCCGCTCGAGTACGGGACGTTTGAAGGCGTGATCCCGGAGGGATACGGTGCCGGCATCGTGATGCTGTGGGATCGCGGCACGTGGGAACCGGAAAGCGAAGACGTGGATGCCGCGCTCAAGAAGGGCGACTTCAAATTCAGGCTGAACGGTGTCAAGCTCAAAGGATCGTGGGTGCTCGTGCGGACTGGCGGCGGGTATGGCCGCTCAGCGCCGGGACAGCCTGGCCGGAGTTGGTTGTTGATCAAACACCGCGACGAGTGGGCCGGTCCGATCGACATCACGACGTTTGCGCCGCTCAGCGTCAAAACGCCCAACGCCGATCTGGCCGACATCCTCGCCGCGGACAATCCCGACATCTGGCACAGTCACGCGCCGGCCAAAGGCGGCGACGCCGGGCAGATGTTCAATCGGATCATTCAGCGCGCGCTGGAGATCAAGGCTGGCAACGCCGCAACGCCGGCGACGGCGGCCGAAAAGCCGCGCGCGCGGGCGGCAGCGAAAAGATCAAAAGCCGCCGGGACAAAGGCCAGGGCGGCCAAGAATAAGAAATAGATCTGTCGAGGCCCACTGATCGATTGAACGAGGACCGCATCGCGTCGGCGGGTTGCGCGGGCGGATGCTTGCGCGAGTGCCGCCGTGACCACCAGCGCAAATGCTTGGCCCAATCGCTCGCCTGAAGGCGCGCGCGACGTTGCTTTGAGTTCACGACAACAGTCTCCTGCTCAGGACCGACCAAACCGCATAGGAAAGGCGCCGGCGATCGTGGCGCGCGATGTCGCTGCACCAGAACTCGCCTTGAACGACATCGGTGCCGGCGTCGACTTTGCCAAGATCGAGAGGCCGCTTCTCTTCCTCGCGGTAGCGATCGAGAACTTCGGCTGATGGATGCGAAGTGTTGAACAGGATGACGTCGACCGGTCGGCCGATGGTGCGGGTCACCCATTTCGCCGCATCCGCGGCGCTGAAATCCTTCATGCCGCGGCCCTCGGTCAGCAGGTTGGCGACGAGCACGATCGGCCCTTTCATCCGCGCCAGCGCGTCGCGAACGCCGTCCACCATGAGCGTCGGCATCAGGCTCGTAAAGAAACTGCCCGGACCGATCGTGACCGCATCGAACGACTCGATCGCGTCGCGCACGGCGGGGAGGATGTGAGCGTCGGGTTCGAGCCAGATGTCACGCACCTCGTGCCCGCGCGCATGGCCGAGATCGACTTCAACCTCGCCGCAATGGATCGTGCCATCGGCATATTCGGCACAGAGCATCGCTTGTTCGATGGTCACCGGCCAAACGTAGCCCTGACATCCGAGCAGCGCGCGCAAACCGCCGACCGCCGCAAGAAAGTCGCCGCTGTATTGCTGCATCATCGAAAGCAACAAGTTGCCGCCGGTGTGCCCACCGAGACGTGCATGCTCCAGCGTCGGCAACCGGGACAGTAGAACGCGGCGGGCTTCTCCTTCGTTTCGCGCCAGCGCCAGCGCGCAGCGCAGAACATCGCCTGGCGGCAGCACCCCGAGTTCGTCACGCAGCTGACCGGAGCTTCCGCCAGTATCAAACATGGTGACGACGGCGTTGACGGACAGCCACGGATTGCGCTTGAGACCGCCAAGCAGACTCGGCAACCCGGTGCCTCCACCAAAGCACCCGATCTTCAGTTTTCGAAGGTGCATGCCAGGCTGCAATTCTAATCGGTGCGACGGGTGCGAAGCCGCACCCATTGCACCTGTCCTGTCTAAAATGGTTGCATGAGCGCAGGCATTAAAACGCCGCTGCAGCCGGTGGTCGAGGATCTGCAGCGCATCTTCGGAACTCGGTTGAAGGCAGTAATGCGATACGGCTGGCGGCCTCGTGATCGAGCGCCGAGCCTGGCGCTCGTGCAGTCATTGACACTCGACGATCTGAGTGCTTGCGCCGCGCGTACATTACAGTGGCATCGCAGCGGCTGTGCCACGCCACTCCTGCTCACGCCCCACGAGTTCGCACGCTCGCTGGATGCGTTTCCGATCGAGTACGACGAAATCCTCGCCACCAGCGAGCTTGTCGCCGGCACGCATCCGTTTGACGGGCTGTCCATTTCACGCCCCGACCTGCGCCGCGCCTGCGAAGTGCAGGTGAAGAGCCATCTGCTGCATCTGCGCGAGGATTACCTCGAGGGCGCCGCGGCACCGTCGTACGTAGCCGCACTCGTGAAAGAATCGGCGCCCGCCTTTGTCGCGCTCATCCGGCGTCTGGCGCGACTTGACAATGCGCCGATGGAGACAAACGCCGAACTCATTGGCTACGCCTCGCGCCGAATCGCACTCGACCCGCGTGTTGTCGGCGATCTGATCGCGCTTGCCGAACCGCACACGATAGATACCGTAGACGCCAGCCGCGCGTTTCCCGCGTATCTCTCGGCGGTTGAACGGCTCGCCGAATTTGTCGACTCATGGCAGGCTTGAGCCCGGTTCCGAAGCTTCGCGGTTCCAAGGTTCCGGAGTCCGGAGGTTCCGAAATTCCGAGGTTCCGAGTTTGTGGAGTTCCGAAATTCGGAGGTTCTCCGGTTCGGGGGTTCCGGAGGTCCGTGGTTTCAGGGCTCGCGAGCGCCAAAGTTCTCGGATGCGTGTTCGTGCTGGCGCTGTGCGTGGCCGCGCGCGCCTTCGCGCAGGATCCGCCGGAGCTGACCGGCGCAGTCAACGACTTCGCCAACGTCATCGATCAGGACGCTGAGAAGCAACTCGAGGACCTGATCGAGAAGCTGATGGCCGCCACCGGCGACACGATTGTCGTGGCCACGGTCGACACGTATCAGCCGTATCCCGACCTGGCGTCGTATGCCGTCAAGATGTTCGAGAATCGCGGCAGCGGGATCGGACAAAAAGGCAAAGACAACGGCTTGCTGATTGTGCTCGCGGTCAAAGACCGCGCCGTGCGCGTCGAGGTGGGATACGACCTCGAAGGCGTCATCACCGACGGATTCGCAGGCGAGACGAGCCGCCAAACGATGGCGCCCTATTTTAGGAATGGTGATTACGGCGGTGGGCTGCTGGCGGGCGCCACGCGGCTTGCGCAGCGTATCGCGCAGGCGCGTAACGTCACACTCGACAACATTCCTCAATCGTCATCACCCACTCAGCCGGTAATCGGCGGCGACATTCCGTGGATCTTCTTTCTGATTGCCGCGATCGTGATCTGGAACTTCTTCCGCGGGATATTTGGTTCGCGGCGTCGCCGAAGACGCTGGACCAGCACTGTGGGTCCGTTTGGATCGGGCTATGGTGGATGGGGATCGAGCGGAGGTGGATGGAGTTCTGGCGGCGGAGGATTTGGCGGGGGGTTTGGCGGATTTGGCGGCGGCCGCTCCGGCGGGGGTGGCGGCGGGGCAAGTTGGTAGGAACAAGACAGCCGCAGATGGGTGCGAGAGGCGCGTTGCGTGCGGGAGATGCGGTGCTTAGCTGCACCTCAGAACTCTGCACCGCACACAACCGTCCGCACCTGCCGCACCCACCGCACCTAAGCACCTGGAAGCACCTAGAATGGAGGGATGATGAGGACCGTCGTTCGTGCGACCGCGCTTGCGGCGCTGATCTCCGTTGCGGCAGTTGCGTCTTCGGGCTGTTCGTATAACCGCTTCGTCAGCCAGGAGGAAGCGATCAAGGCGCAATGGGCGCAAGTGGAAAATCAGCTGCAGCGCCGCAACGACCTGATTCCCAATCTGGTCGAAACCACCAAGGCCTTCGCGCAGCAGGAGCGCGACGTCTTTGGCCAAATTGCCGACTCGCGCGCCAAGCTCGCCGGAGCGCAAACGCCGGAGCAGAAGATCGCGGCCGCCAACGAGCAGAGCGCTGCCCTGGCGCGCTTGCTCGTGGTCGTGGAGAACTATCCGCAGCTGCGATCGAGCGAAACGTTTGCGCGCCTGATGGACGAGCTCGCTGGCACCGAGAACCGGCTGGCGGTCGAGCGGATGCGCTACAACGAGCGGGTCCAGGAATACAACACGGCGCGGCGGCAGTTTCCGGCGAACATCACGGCGGGAATCTTTGGCTTCAAGGGGTACCCGCTGTTCGAGGTGCCGGAGTCGGCGAAAGTAGTGCCGAAGGTGGACTTCTCGCGCCCCCCGACACAATAGCGCTCGAGGTCCGAGGTCCCGAGGTTCGACGTTCCGGACCTCGGAACCCCGGAACCGTTCCAACCCCCGAGCCTTCTGCCCCATCCAAACAAATGCCGGTGGACGATGTCGCCCTTGCTGCTCAAGGGGATACAGACGCGTTCGAGCGTGTATATCGGGCCCATCTGGGCCGGGTGCACAACCTTGCGCGCAGGATGGCTGGACCCGAGGCGGCCGACGAGGTTGCGCAGGACGTGTTCGTCCGCGTGTGGCAGAAGCTCCACACGTTCCGCGGCGAGTCGTCGTTTGCCACCTGGCTCCATCGCCTTGCCGTCAACGTCATCGTGGAGCGCTTCCGCGCCCTCGGGACCGCGCGCGATCGTTTTCTCGCCGACAGCGAG
>JBKPDL010000030.1:0-28271 GCA_046727855.1 Acidobacteriota bacterium | reverse complement strand
AATTTTCGGATCAGGGATACATCCCGATCGATTTGTCGAACGAAGCGTACAAGTTTGGTGTGAATTACGTGATGTATGCGTTAACGCATTGATCGCGGACCTAAAGGTCCGCGCTACGTACTACACATCCTGTAGCGCGGGCCTTCAGGCCCGCGATGAAGGAGCCTCTCGTGGAACTGATGCGCGACACTGTTGAAACCGTCCACCTCGAATCGCCGGACGACATCGCCCTAGCGGACAAAATGAAGACTGGCCGCGACCAGATCCTGACCGAGCTGCACAAGGTGATCGTCGGCCAGGACGATGTCGTGGGCCAGGTGCTGCTCACGCTGTTCGTCGGCGGCAACAGTCTCATCGTTGGCGTTCCCGGTCTCGCCAAGACGCTGTTGGTCCACACGCTGGCGAGGGTCGTCGATCTGAGGTTCTCGCGCATCCAGTTCACGCCCGACCTGATGCCGTCGGACATCACCGGCACCGATATCATCAACGAAGATCCGGGTACCGGCCGGCGGCAGATGGTGTTCGCGCCGGGGCCAATCTTCTGCAACATCCTGCTCGCGGATGAAATCAACCGCACGCCGCCGAAAACGCAGTCGGCGTTGCTCGAAGCGATGCAGGAGCACCGCGTCACGATTCAGGGGCGCACGTATCAGCTCGAGGAGCCGTTCTACGTGTTCGCCACGCAGAACCCGATTGAGCTCGAAGGCACCTATCCGCTGCCCGAAGCCCAGCTCGATCGCTTCATGTTCCACATCGTGATTGAACATCCGCCGGAAAACGAGGAATACAACGTGGTGCGCACCACCACGGCGATCCAGGAGCCGATACTCGAAAAGCCTGTCAGCGGCGCCGATCTCGTCGCGTTCCAGCGCCTGGTGCGCCGCGTTCCAGTGGCCGAGCCGGTGATGCGTTATGCGCTCTCACTGGTGCGCGCGAGCCGGCCCAAGAGCGGAGGCACACCGGAATCAATCAAGAAGTGGATTGCGTTCGGCGCCAGCGTCCGCGCCGCGCAGTATCTCGTGCTCGGTGGCAAGGCGCGCGCGTTGACGATGGGCCGGTATCATGTGACCTACGATGACATCCGCGCGCTCGCGCATCCGGTGCTCCGCCACCGCGTGCTGACGAACTTCCACGCGCAATCGGAAGGGATTACCAGCGATACGCTCGTGGATCGGCTGCTCGAAGCCGTGCCGCTGCCGCGTTCGGGCATGTGACGGAACTAAAGAACTAAGAACGAAGAACTAAGAACGAAGAACAAAACAACTTTGAACTTTGAACTTTGAACTTTGAACTTTTGAACTCACCGTAGACCGAAGACTGAAATGCATGAAGCTCCGCTGATTCCCGGCGCACGGTTCGTCGATCCCGCGGTCCTTGCGCGGGTGGGCAATCTCGATCTCGTCGCGCGCAGCGTCGTGGACGGCGTGATCAATGGCTTACACCGCACGCCGTACTTTGGCGCGTCGGTCGACTTTGCCGAACATCGCGGCTACGTGCCCGGCGACGACATCCGGCGAGTCGATTGGAAAGTCTTCGCGCGCACCGATCGCTATTACATCAAGGAGTTCGAAGCCGATTCGAACGCCAACTTCACGGTGCTGCTCGATACCTCGAAGTCGATGGCGTTCGGCGCGCGCATCTCGAAGCTCGATTACGCCCGAACGCTGGCGGCGTGCCTCACCTACCTCGTCCACAAGCAGCGCGATCGTGTCGGCCTGGTGACGTTCGACGAGGAGATCGTCGACTTCGTGCCGGCATCGGCCAAGCACCTCGACGTCGTTCTGCATACGCTCGACCGCGCGCAGGCCGTGCGTGCCGGTCGGCTGGGCCCGCCGCTGAAAAGGCTGGCGGAACATTTCGGGCGCCGCGGCATCGTCGTCCTCATCTCCGACCTGTACGAGGATCCGGAGGCGGTGATGGATGCCGTGTCGTTGATCCGGTTCCGCGGCAACGACGTGATCATCTTTCATCTGCTCGATCAGGCCGAGGTGGATTTCGACTTCGGCGAGCCGTCAGCGTTCGAGGACCTCGAAACCGGCGAGCAAATTCCGATCGTGCCGGACGCGTTGGGCGCGCAATATCGCGCCCTGGTGCGCGAGCACATCGCCGCGCTGACGGCGCGCGCTGCGGAGCACCGCGTGGACTACGCGATGTTCAACACGTCGACGCCGCTCGATTACGCGCTGTTCAACTACCTTTCGATCCGGGATCGACTGGCTCGAGTGCGATAGATGTCATTTCTCGCTCCACTGTTTTTCGCCGGCCTCGCCACACTGGCCATTCCCGTTCTGATTCATCTGATTCAGAAAGAACGGAAGAACGTGGTGGTGTTCCCGTCGCTGATGTTTCTGAAGCGGGTGCCGTATGAGTCGGTGCGGCGGCGGCGCATTCACAACTGGGCGCTGCTCGCGATGCGGCTTGGCGCCCTGGCGCTGATTGTCGCCGCCTTCGCGCGGCCATTTCTGCGCGGCACGAGCGTAGCGGCGTCGGCTGGCGGCGCCCGCGACGTCGTCATTCTTCTCGATCGTTCTTACAGCATGGGGCACGGCGATCAGTGGCAGCGCGCGCAACGGGCGGCTTCCGACGCCGTCAACGGCCTGGCGGCGGGCGATCGCGCATCGCTCGTCTTCTTCTCGACATCCGCCGAGGTTGCTGTGCGCCCGACGAACGAGCGGGCGCGGTTGCTCTCGGAAATCAACGCGGCCACTCCAAGCGCGGGCGCGACGCGATTGGGTCCGGCCTTCAAGCTCGCCGGAAGCCTGCTCGCGGAATCAACTTTCCCGCGCCGTGAAGTGATTGTCATCAGCGACTTTCAGCGCAGTGGTTGGACGGCGTCCGACGGCTTTCGATTGCCCGATGCGACGACGGTCACACCCGTCGTCGTGAATGCGGGCAACGTTACCAATGTGGCCGTCACGCCGGTCTCGGTGCAGCGCGAAGTCTTTGCCGGACAGGAACGTGTGATCGTGACTGGAGGCGCCATCAACCGCAGCGCGACGGCGATCAAAGATCTCAATCTGTCGCTCGAGATCGATGGCCGCACCGTGCAATCCGTGCCCGTTTCGCTGGAATCGCACGGGGCGGCGACCGCGGCGTTCGCGCCTGTGACGATTACGGCAGACAACACGCGCGCTGCCGTTCGCCTTCCAGATGACGGCTTGGCGGCGGACAACGCGTTTCACTTTGTGCTCACGCCACCGAGACCGATCGAAGTGGCGCTGGTGACGCGCGGCACGCGAGGTTCGGCGCTGTACCTTTCGCGCGCGCTCGCAATCGGTGAGAACCCGCGCTTTACGGTGACCACACGCACGGCCGACGCGCTGAGTGAGGACGTATTGAGCAAATCGCGCGTGATCATTTTCGACGACATCAACCCGAGCGACGCGACCGCCGCGCGGCTCAAGCGCTTTGTCGAGAATGGCGGCGGCATCTTCGTCGTCGGCGGTCCGCAATCATCATGGTCCGGCGCCGCCGCGGACCTGCTTCCCGGGACCGCCGCCGGTGCCGTCGATCGAACGCGAGGCGCCGCGGGAACCATTGGTGGCCTCGCCTACGGACACGCCGTGTTTGAGCCGTTTCGTGCACCAAGGAGCGGCGACTTCTCGGCTGCGCGCTTTTATGGCTACCGAACCGTGACCGCGGCGAAGGATGCGCAAGTACTCGCGCGATTCGACGATGGCGCGCCGGCGCTGGTGGAGCGGCAAAGCGGCCGCGGCCGTGTTTTGTTCTGGACCTCGACACTCGATCTCTATTGGAACGATCTCGCACTGAAACCCGTGTTTTTGCCGTTCGTTCACCAGGTGGTGCGCCACCTCAGCTCATATCGTGAGCGGCCATCCTTTGGCACGGTTGGCCAGGTGATCGATCTGACGGAATTTGCCGCCCCTACCGGTCCCGCGACCTCTCAGGCACGGACCGGCCGGCTCGTGCTTACTCCGTCAGGGAAGCGCGAAGACCTGGAAGGCGAGCAAAGTGGTGTGCTCGAGCTCGCGGAGCAAGGATTTTACGAAATCCGCGAAGCGAAACCTGGGAGCCCGACAGCCGTAGCGGCGAGCAACGTCGAACTGATCGAATCCGACGTGACCGCGGCAGATCCTCAAGAGATCGCCGTGTCTGTGACGAGCGGGGGACGCGCCGCCGGCGGGTCTGGACAGCCGATTGTCCTTCCGGACGAGGCACAGGAACGCACACAACGTCTCTGGTGGTACCTGTTGTTCGCGGGTATTCTGCTTCTTACAGGCGAATCGCTGGTCGCACATCGGATGTCGCGAAGCGCATAAGAAACGGCGCGGCTGGAAGCCGCTGTGCGCGGCGGCGCAAGCTGCCCTGAGTGTGCGGATCGAGCCCACCACAGGCGCGGCTGAAGCCGCGCTCACTGTGGCGCTACAACAGAAGCGAGGAGGCGCGGTCAACCCGCGCCACGGAGGTACGGCATGACGTTGATTGAAATCATCCGGGACGTCAGGCGACGATGGCGGATGAAGCTGGCGCTGCGCGGCGTCGCGCGGTTTCTCGCTGCCACGGCCTTCGTGCTGATTGCGTCGGGGTACGCGCTCGAATCGCTGCGGTTCAGTCCGGCCGCCATCCTCGCGTTCCGCGTCACCGTCGTCCTCGCCGTGCTTGCCGCGGCCGCGTGGTTCATCGTTCGTCCCTTGCTCAAAAAGGTCAACGACGAACAGGTTGCGCTCTACCTCGAAGAGCACGAGCCGACGCTCGAAGCCACGATCATCACTGCGATGGAAGCGGAACAATCGGGTCGCGCTCACGAGATGTCGCCGGCGCTCGTTCGCCGACTCGTCGAGGGCGCGCTCGAGCGCTGTCACGAAATCGAGCACGGACGGAGGGTCGAGCGAGACCCGCTGCGGCGATACGCCGTTGCCGCTGGCGTCATTGCGGTCCTGGCGCTGGCGATCTTTGCCTTTGGTCCGGCCTACCTGCGCCACGCGCTCTCCGCACTTCTCCTGATCTCGCGCGATGTGCAAGCGGCGGCGCCGTACCGCATCGACGTGACGCCGGGTAACGCGACCGTGCCGCGGGGCGCGGATCAGACGATTTCTGCCAAGCTCACCGGCTTTCAGTCGCAGGATGCGACGCTCGTGCTGCGGAAGTCGCCGACGACCGCGTACGAGCGGGTCGCGATGGCGCGTAACGACAGCGGCGCGTACGACGGCATGTTGTTCGATCTCGCGGAGGAGGTTGAGTACTTCGTCGAATCCGCCGGTGTCCGATCGCCGGTGTTCAAGTTGAAGGTCGTCGATCTCCCGTACGTGAAGAAGCTGGATCTCGAGTATCACTTCCCGCCGTACACAGGACTCGAGCCGCGGCTCGTGGAAGATGGCGGCGACATCGCCGCGCTGCGCGGCACGAACGTCAACGTGCGGATCACGCCAACCATGACCGCGAAGAGCGGACGCATTCTGCTCGACGACGGCTCGGCTTCGCCGTTGGCAGCGAACGCAGATGGCACACTCAGCGCGAACGTTGCGGTGAGCAAGCAGGGTTTTTACCGGGTTGAGCTCGACGCGCCTGCCGGCGAAAAGGTAAAAGCGTCGCCGCAGTACACCATCGACCTCCTTTCCGACCAGGCGCCGTCGGTCACGCTGTCGAAGCCCGGACGCGACACCAACGCGACGCCGGTCGAGGAATTCTTCGTCGAGGCGCGCGCCGATGACGACTTCGCCGTGCGCGATCTGCAGCTGGTGTACTCGATCAACGGCGGAGAGGAGAAGACGATTCGGCTGTTCGACGGCAAGAAGGCTCTTCCCGAGGTCACCGCCGGTCATACGTTCTATCTCGAGGAGCTTGGGGTTGAAGCGGGCGATTCGGTCTCGTACTTCGCGCGCGCACTGGACAACGACACGGTCGACGGTCCGAAACGCGCAACCAGCGACATCTATTTCCTGCGCGTGCGGCCGTTCGGCAAGGAGTTCAAGCCTGCGACGTCCATGAGTGGCGGCGGCGGTGGCGGCGGCGCGGGCGCCGAAGTCGGCGCGCTGTCGCAGCAGCAGCGGCAGATCATCGCCGGCACGTTCAAGGTGCAGCGCGATCGCAAGTCGATGGGCGCGGACAAGATCCGCGAAGCCATGGTCGTCCTCGCGCTGTCGCAAAGCCGTCTGCGTGAACAGGTGCACGGGCTGGTTGACCGCATGAACAGCCGTCTTGTCACGCCTGATCCCGCGTTCAAGAAGATTGCGGACTTGTTGCCGCAGGCAGCGGCCGAGATGGAAGCGGCGGAAAAGAAGCTGCAAGCGCAGAGCCCCGATGGCGCGTTGCCGCCCGAGAACAAGGCGCTCAAATTCCTGCAGCAAGCGGAGGAAGAGTACGAGCTGCAGGTGCAGATGCAGCGCAATGCCGGCGGTGGAGGCGGCGGGGGTGGCGCTGGATCGATCGCCGAGGATCTTGCCGATCTGTTCAAGCTCGAGCTCGATCGCATGGCCAATCAGTACGAGACCAACCAGCGCGCAACCGCCGAGAACGCCGAGCGCCAGGTTGACGAGCTCGCGGAAAAGTTGAAGGAGCTCGCACGCCGGCAGGAGCAGGAACTCGAACGCCAGCGCCGCATGGACGCCGGCCAATCGCCACGCGGGTCGTCGGAGTTGCAACGCGCCCTGGCGGAACAAGCGCAGGAGGCGGCCCGGCAACTCGAACGCCTCTCGCGCGAGCAGAACCGGCCCGACCTGCGCGAAGCCGCGCGCCGCATGCAGGAAGCGGCCGACGCGATGCGCCGCGCCGCTGCCAACGGCGATCCGGGTGCCGCGGGTCAGGCCGCCGCCGCCGCCGAGCGCCTGCGCGAAGCGCAGCGACAGTTGCAGGGCGCGCAGGGGCAGCGTGCCGAACGCGAAATCCAGGATGCGTTGCGCGCCGCGGAAGAAGCGGTTCAGGAGCAGCGCCAGATTGGCGAAGACGTGAAGAATCTCCCCGGGCCCGGCACAACTGAGCGCTCGTCCAAGTCACAGCTCCTCGGCGAGCGGAAACAGGCGCTCGAGGAGAAGGTGGGCGATCTCGAAAAGCGCCTCGACAAGTCGTCGAGCGACATCGCACGCGAAGCGCGCGATTCGTCGCGCAAGATGCAGCAGGCCGCGGGGCAAATCCGCGACGACAAGATCAAGGAAAAGATGCGCTACGGGCGCAGCCTGATGTCGCGCGATGGGACACAAGATCTGATGCGGCAGCTCGAAGAAGACATCGAGAAGAACCTGGGCAAGGTACGCGATACGCTGCGCGAGGCGCAGCGTGCGCTTGGGCCGGGCGGAGGCGACCGCAGTGCTGAAACGCTCGACAAGGCGCGAGAGATTGCGCGCGGTGTCGAATCGCTCGGCCGCCGCATGCAGGAACGCGCGACCGAACGCGGCAAGCAAGGCCAGCAAGGACAGCAGGGACAACAGGGACAGCAGGGCCAGGCCGGCCGACAGGGCCAGCAAGGACAGCAAGGGCAACAAGGGCAGGCAGGGCAGCAAGGGCAGGCAGGGCAGCAAGGCCAAGGCGGTCAAAGCGGCGATCGCGGTGCCGATGGCCGCGCCGGCTACGGCGACACCGTTGGCCCGTACCGTGACGGCGCGTACGGCGGTGTGGGCGACCGTCGTCCCGGCGACTGGTCGTTGTCTGACGAAGACTGGCGGCAGTTCCGCGGTGAGATTTCACGGTGGACTTCAGAAACGCGTCAGCTGCGCGACATGTTGCGCCAGCAGAATCTCGATACCAAGCAGCTCGAAGAGATCCTCAGAAAGCTGCGCGAGCTCGAGGACACGCGCAACTATCGCGATGCCGCCGAATTCGAACGGCTGCAGACGTTCATCGCCGAAGGAATGAAGCGCTTCGAATACGACCTGCGACGAAAAGTGGGGACCGATACCGACCGCGCGCTGCTCAACGGCGGCGACGAAGTGCCGCAGCAGTTTAGGAAACTCGTCGAGGAGTACTACCGCTCGCTGTCGAAAGGGCAGGCACAGGCGCAGAAACAGTGACGTAGATGGCCGCAGGTATTTGAACGCAGATGACGGAGTCTGGATCGTGCGGAGTTTGATCAATGCTTCACGACGCCCGGCCGTTGTGACCGGTTCGGTGACCGCCACGATCAAAAACACCATCTGTGTTTATCTGCGTTCATCTGCGGTCCAAAGAATCTGCGCTTATCTGCGTTCATCTGCGGCCAATAAAATCCTCTTTTATCTGCGTGCATCTGCGACCCAAAAAATCCGCGTTTATCTGCGGTCATCTGCGGCCGATAAAATCTGTTTTTATCTGCGTCCATCTGCGGCCCATAAATTCTGCGTCCATCTGCGTTCATCCGCCGCTTCCACTATCCCCGTGCGCCCGCGGCGGCTCATCGCCGCCGTCGTGCTGTTAGCCGCGACCACGGCGTCGGCGCAGGATCCCTGGTTCCGGGGCTTCGGCGGCATGGGCGAAGGCCCGGGCCAGCCGCCGCGATTTCCGCGCGTCAACGACTTCGACGGCGCCTTCACCTTCTGCCGCCTGATGTATCGCCAGGTGCGCCGGCACGAGCGCGGACTCGGCTGGAGCACCGATTACCCGCACGCCGAGATCAACTTCTCGATTCGCTTCGGCGAGCTCACCAAGGCGCGCATCAGCAAGACCGGCGGCGAGCCCAATCATTTCGTCGTCCGGCCCACCGACGAGTGGCTCGATCTCTGTCCGATCGTGATCATGTCGGACCCCGGCAGCGCCGGTTTCAGCCAGGCCGACGCCGAAGGCCTGCGCCGCTATCTGCTGAAAGGCGGATTTCTGTGGGCGGATGATTACTGGGGTCCATGGGCGTGGGATGATTTCGCCAACGAGATCGGAAAGGTCCTGCCGGCCGCCCAATATCCAATTCGCGAGTTACCGCCCGACCATCCGCTCTTTCGCATGATGTTCGACGTCAAGAAGGTGCCGCAGGTGCCGTCGATCCAGTTCTGGTGGCAGTCGGGTGGGCAGACCTCGGAGATGGGCGCCGACAGCGCACGCGCGCACATGGCCGCGATCTTCGACGCGCGCGATCGCATCATGGTGTTGATGTCGCACAACACCGACATCTCGGATTCGTGGGAGCGCGAGGGCGAAGACCCGCGATTCTTCTACAACTTCTCGCCCGACGGCTACGCCCTCGGCCTCAACGTCGCGCTCTACGCGCTCTCGCACTGACATGAGCCGCACGCGTGCCTTGCTGATCGTGTTTGTCCTGGTCGCGGCTGCAGCGGCCGCGCAGGATTTTTTCCGCGGATACGGGCGCGGCTACAGCCGCGTGCCGCCGCGCTTTCCGAATGCTGACAGTTACGACGGCGCGTTCAGCTTTTGCCGCGGCATGTATACCTCCGCGCGGCGCGAGGCCGGCGGGCAAGGGTGGAGCACCGACTATCCCGACGCGGACGTCAATTTTTCGATTCGCTTTTCCGAGCTCACCAAAACGCGCGTCGGCAAGCAGCGTACGGGCGATCCCAACCACATCGTCGTGCAGCTCACCGACGAGTACCTGTTCGATTGTCCGTTCGTGCTGATGGCGGATGTGGGGACGATGGAGCTCAATGCTGACGAAGTGCAGGCACTGCGTGCGTATCTGCTCAAGGGCGGGTTCCTCTGGGTGGATGACTTCTGGGGGCCGTGGGCATGGGCGGCGTGGGAAGAAAACATCGGCCGCGTGCTGCCGCCGGCTAAATATCCGATTAAAGATCTTCCACCCGGACATCCAATCTTTCGATCGATGTTCGAGATCGCCAAGTTGCCGCAAATCCCATCGATCCAATTCTGGCGTGTGAGCGGCGGATTGACGTCGGAACGCGGCGCCGAAAGCTCCGAGCCGCACATTCGCGGCATCAGCGACGCACACGACAATCTCATGGTGTTGATGACGCACAACACCGACATTTCCGACGCCTGGGAACGCGAGGGTGAGGATCCACGCTACTTCTATAGCTTTTCGCCGGATGGGTACGCCGTGGCGATCAACGCGGTCTTGTACGGATTGACGCACTGACATGAAGCGCGTTTGCGGTGTGGCGGTTGCTCTTCTGCTTGTCGCGGCGGCGGCGGCCGCGCAGCAGGAGTTCTTTCGCGGCTACGGCCGCGGCTACAACCGCATTCCGCCGCGCTTTCCCAAAGCCGACAGTTACGACGGCGCATTCAGCTTTTGCCGCGGCATGTTTACCAGCGGCTTCCGCGAGCCGAGCGGCTCGGGCTGGAACACCGACTATCCGGACGCCGACGTGAACTTCTCGATCCGTCTCGCGGAATTGACCAAGGTGCGAGTGGGCAAGCAGCCCACCGGCGATCCGAATCATCTGGTGATTCCGTTGACAACCGACTGGCTGTTCCAATGTCCGCAGCTGCACATGGAGGACGTCGGAACCGCGCAGTTTACGGATGACGAAGTGACGCACCTGCGCCGCTACCTGTTGAAAGGCGGTTTCATCTGGGCTGACGATTCGTGGGGATCATTTGCGCTGGCCAACTGGGAAGCGCAGATCGGTCGCGTGCTGCCGGCGAGCGATTACCCGATTCGCGATATCACGCCGGAGCACCCGGTCTTCAGCACGATGTTTCGAATCGCGGCGATGCCGCAAATCCCTTCGATCAGCCACTGGCGAAGGAGCGGCGGAGGTACCTCCGAACGCGGGCCCGACAGCGATCAAGTAGTGGTGCGTGGCATCAGCGATCGCGACGGCCGCTTGATGGTGTTGATGACCCACAACACCGACATCTCCGATGCGTGGGAGCGCGAGGGTGAAGACCCGCAGTACTTCTACAGTTTCTCGCCCAATGGGTACGCGGTTGGCATCAACGTCCTGCTGTACTCGATGACGCACTGAAGTAAGTCCGAATTTGGGAGATCTCGAGATCTGGAGATTTGGAGCAGATTTGGAGATTTGGAGATTTCCAGATTTGAGAATCTCCAGATTTGGAGATCTTCACATTCAGTGCACTTTCCCACCATCCGCGAAGCTCTTTTCAGCCAGCGTTTTCATCTCCAGCAGTTCCAGTAGCGCCTGCGCGCGGGTCACCGGACCGGGCAGTTCGAGAAGCGCCTGTTTCTCGAGCGGCTCGAGCGCGAGGTACTGCGCGAGGGCGTTGACGAGATCTTCGTCCGACATGATCTCCGGCAGCCTGCTGGCGGCGCGTGCGGCGTTGAACAGCGGATGCAGCCGTTTTTCGAGCTCGGCGCGCTGCCGCTGCAGCACGGCGCGGTCGTCGTCGCTGATCTCTTCGGCGATGCCGACGATTTGCGCTTCGCGATACAGCACGGCATCGGTCGGCGCCTGCTCGCGCTGGACGCGAAACTTGGCGACGCCTTTGAGCACGATGTTGAAGCGGCCGTCGGGCAGCCGTTCGACGTGCGTGATGGTGCCGGCGCAGCCGACGTCGTAGACCGCGGGCGTGCGCTCGTACTCGGGCTCGTAGCCCGGCTTGAGCAGCACCATACCGATCAGCCGATCGCCCGCGAGCGCCTGGTGCACCATCTGCCGGTAGCGCGGCTCGAAAATGTGCAGCGGCAGGAAGACGTTCGGGAACAGAACGACGTTGGGCAAGGGGAAGAGCGGGATGGTGGAAGGCAACATGTCGCGATGTCGTGATTTGGCGATTTGGCGATGTCGCGCCACCTGCACGGATCAGTGAATGGTTCTCGTCTTCTTGTCCATGTAGTCCATGAGGACGTATTCGCCGAGCGTGTACGGCGTGGTGAAGTACGCCTTGCCGCGGCACATCGCAGCTACCCGCCGGACGAATGCCACCAGATCGTAGTCGCGCGCGAGCATGAAGGTGTTGATCATGATGCCCGCCCTGGCGCAGGCCGACACTTCGGCCAGGGTCTCGGCGATCACGAACGGGTCGAGCCCGAACGCGTTCTTGTAGATGCGGCCGTCGGGCTGCGTCAACGCCGACGGCTTGCCGTCGGTGATCATCACGATCTGCCGCATGTCCTTACGCTCCTTCTCGAGAATGCGGCGCGCGAGCTTCAATCCCTCGCGCGTGTTGGTGTAGTACGGGCCCACGCGCACGCGGCCGAGTTCGCGGAGCGGAATTTCTTCTGCCGAGTCATGAAACAGCACCGCGTGCATGGTGTCGCCCGGGTATTGCGTGCGCAGCAGGTGGGCGAGCGCCATGGCGACGCGCTTGGCGGGCGTGAAGCGGTCCTCGCCGTACAGAATCATGCTGTGGCTGCAGTCGAGCATCAGCACCGTCGCGCACGAGCTTTGGTACTCGCCCTGTGCCACCATCAGATCCTCGTAGGCGATGTCGATGGAAAAGGGGTCTGACCCCTTTTTCGCCGTGTCGCCGACGAAAATGGGGTCAGACCCCTTTTCCATCTGCCGCTGCACCGCGTGCAGAATCGTGGCTGTGGCGTCGAGGTTCATCGTGTCGCCGAATTCGTAGCGCTTCGGCGCGCCGCTGGCTTCGATGCCGGTGGCGAGATCGCGCGTGTCGTGACGGCCCGCGCTGCTGTGGCCGAGCGAGCCGAGCAGATCGCGCAGCGCCCTGTAGCCGAGAAAATCGAGCGCCTTGTCGGTGACTTCGAACTTCACGCGCTCGCTCTCTTCGCCGTAGCCGCCGCCCTGCGCGCGACGCTGCCGCTCCTCCTCGAGATCGGGAGACTGCGTGATGTAGCCGGAGTCTTTCATGCGCTCGATGATCTGTTGAATGAGCTCTTCGAGCTGCTGCCGCATTTGCTCCTGGTCGCCGTCGGCAGGATCGCCAAAAAGCCTTTCGAGCACGTCGGGCGGCAGCACGCCCCCGCTGAACAACGCTTCGAGGATGGCATCGTGGAGCGCCTGCATGGTGCGGTCGTAGTCGTCCGACGGATCGCCCCAGGGGTTGCCGAAGCCGCTCGACAACATCAAGTCGGACAATTTCGACATGAGCTCGTCCATGTCGAGCTCGTCGAGGAGCGACGGCGTGTATTTCGAGTACTTGTATTTCACTGATCCTCGAAGGTATCAGTTGTCACCTGATACCTGACCTAGTTGTAGTACCGCTTCTTCTTCCGCCCCTGCGCCGCATCCATATCATCATCGTCCGGCGTCAACACGGGCGCTCGTGGCTGCGACTCCCGCCGGCGTCCCGGCTCGGTGCCGTGATAACCGCCCTCGTCGGTCCGGCCAATTTTTTTCTGCGAATACAAGCCTTCGAGCACGAAATCGATTCCGGACGCGAGCAAGGGGAGCGGCGCATCAGGCGCAATGCCCGCGCGGTGGGCGAGTTCCACCAGACCCTGAACCCGGCGCGCTTGATCCACGAGCTCGCGCGACGACACCGCGTCGCCGAGATTGAGCGTGCCGCCGAGGTCGAACCACTCCACCACCGGGCGCATGTCCACGTCCGGGAAGTACCCGTCGAAGACGCTCGACACCGCCGCACGGATCAGCTCGCGCGCGATGAAGTCGGCGCCTTTGAGCTCGCCTTCGTATTCCAGTTCGAACTTACCCGTCATCGATGGCAGCGCCGCATACAGGTCGATCACGCGCGCCGAGACCGGTGATTCGCCGTGGAGAAACGCCCGCCGCTCCGCGTTGGAGACAACGCTTTCGAGCGCGCTAATCGGCATGCGCTGGCTCACGCCCGATCGCTTGTCGATTTTGCGCTCGCTGCGCGCCTGAAAGGCGACTTCCTCCACGATCTCGCGGATAAACGTCGGAATCTGCACATCGGCGCCGCGCTCGACCCAGGCCTCCTGCGACGTGATGTCCATCGCCTGCGCGCGGTTGCTCATATAGTGCGTGCGAATCTCGGACCCGATGCGATCCTTGAGCGGCGTGATGATCTTGCCGCGCGCCGTGTAATCCTCCGGGTTGGCCGTGAACAGCATCATCACGTCGAGCGGCATGCGCACGGGATAGCCTTTGATCTGAACGTCGCCCTCCTGAAGGATGTTGAACAAGCCGACCTGGATCTTGCCGGCAAGATCGGGCAACTCGTTGATGGCGAAGAGGCCGCGGTTGGCGCGCGGCAGCAGACCGAAATGCATCGCCAGCTCACTGCCAAGCTGCAGCCCGCCTTTGGCCGCCTTGATCGGATCGATATCCCCGATCATGTCGGCAATCGTGACGTCGGGCGTGGCAAGCTTCTCGACGTAGCGGGCTTCGCGCGGCACCCACACGATCGGCAGGCTGTCGCCCTCGGCCGCGACCCGTTGCCGGCCGTACGCCGACAACGGCGCGAGCGGATCGTCGTTGATCTCACTTCCAGGAATCGCCGGAATGAAGTCGTCGAGCAGCGACGTGATGGCCCGGAGAATCCGCGTTTTCGCCTGGCCGCGCAGGCCGAGCAGAATGAAATTGTGGCGCGAGAGAACAGCGTTGACGATCTGCGGAATGACGGTGTCGTCGTATCCGATGATGCCGGGAAAAATCGATTCGTTCGCGCGCAGCTTGGCGATGAGATTCTCGCGGACCTCGTCTTTGACGCTGCGCTGGCGAACTTCGCCGCGTGCGACGGCGTCTTTGAGCTCTTTGAGAGTGCTTGGCTTGGACTGAGACCGCATGCCGCTATTATGACGCCGTGCGGCCCGCGCGCGGTTCTTCGGTGATTTTTCCTCCCTCGCAGCGACTTGTGTTCGCTCATCGCGGCGGCGCCAAGCTGGCACCCGAAAACACGATGGCCGCCTTCGCGCGCGGCCTGGCCTGCGGCGCCGATGGCGTGGAATGCGACGTTCACCTGTCGCGCGACGATGTACCAGTGGTGATTCACGACGCCACGCTCGATCGGACGACCAACGCCTCTGGCTGGGTGGGCGCGCTGACGGCAGCGGAGCTGGCGCGGGTCGATGCCGGCTATCGATTCGCAACCAACGGCGAGTTTCCATTTCGAGGCCAGGGGATCGGCGTCCCCACGCTCGAATCGCTGCTGCGCACGCACCAGACGCGAACGATCATCGAGCTGAAAACCGGCGAACCGGCCTTGTCGCGCGCGGTAATCGACGTCATTCGGCTCACCGGCGCAGCGGAACGCGTGTGCGTCGGTTCGTATCACCCAGCCGCGCTGCAGGTGATGCGGGCCGAGGCGCCCGAAATCGCCACCAGCGGGTCCGAACCGGAAGCGCGGTGGACGCTCTATCGATCCTGGCTGCGCTGCCCGTCTCTGGGCCGTAAGCCGTACATCGCGTTCCAAGTGCCTGAGCGCGCCGGCCGGCTGCGCGTGATATCGCCCGCCTTCATTCGGCAGGTCCACGCCGACGGTGCAACCGTGCAAGTTTGGGTGATCGACAGCCCGCAGGATGTAAAGCGGCTGCTCGATTGGGGCGTGGACGGCATCATCTCGGACCGTCCTGATCTGGCGCTCGCCGCTCGCGAAGCATGGTTAAACGTGAAATCAGGGTTAGATAGCTGTCATGACGCTAAATGACATCTACGCCGCGCGCACGCGCATCGCGGACGTGGTGCGACCGACGCCGCTGTTAAAACATCCGTTGCTGGCCGAGCGGACCGGCCTCGACATTCATGTGAAGCACGAAAACCACAATCCCACGACGGCGTTCAAGGTCCGCGGTGGATTGAATCTGGTGCGCTCGTTGTCCAACGACGAACGGCGCCGCGGCATCGTGACTGCGAGCACCGGGAATCACGGACAGTCGATCGCGTACGCCTCGCGCCTCGAAGGCGTGAAGTGCACCGTGTTTGTCCCTGACGGCAACAACCCCGAGAAAAACGCCGCGATGCGTGCGTTTGGCGCGACGGTCGAAGAAGGGGGACGCGATTTCGACGAAGCGCGTGAGCGCTGCGAGCGCGTTGCCACCGACACGGGAGCCCGCTATGTGCACTCCGCGAACGAGCCGATGCTCATTGCCGGCGTCGGGACCTACGCCCTCGAGATCTTCGAGGCGATGCCTGCCGTGGACACGATTCTCGTGCCGATTGGCGGCGGCAGCGGCGCCTCCGGTCTCTGCGTGGTGCGGACCGGCCTTGGCTCCAAGGCGCGGGTGATCGGTGTGCAAGCCGAAAAGGCCGACGCGTTCGCCCGTTCGTGGCGTGGCAAGACGCGGGTGGTAGGGGAGAGCGCCGACACGTTCGCCGAAGGGATGGCGACGCGCGTCACCTTCGATCTCACCTTCGACATTCTGCAGCGCGAGCTCGATGACGTGGTGACGCTCAGCGAGGAGGAACTGGCCGAAGGTGTTCGCGTGGCGTTGGCGACCACGCACAATCTGGCTGAAGGTGCCGGCGCTGCGGCGATTGCCGCGGCGCTGAAGTTGCGCGCCGCGCTTGCCGGACGACCGGTGGTTGTTGTGATGACCGGCGGCAACCTCGATGCTGCCAAGTTGCGGTGGATCCTCGGCGCTTAGGACCGCGCTTCGCGCGGTGGGGTCGCTTCACGGGTGAGACCCAACTGCGCGCGGTGGAGGCGGACCTGAAGGTCTGCCGCTACGTGCGTTTGTTGAATATGTAGCGCGGGCCTTTAGGCCCGCGTCCCACCGCGCGACGCGCGGTCCTACCGCCGAAGGCGGTCCTTCACAATCACCCCGAACACATCGTCATACATTTCCGCCGTGACCTTGCCCGTATTGGTGTTCTGTCTCGACGGATGAAAGCATCCGAGCAGCACTCCGGGCACCGCGCGCGCTCCAGGCAGCTTAGGCATCTCGAGCACTGCGCCGTGAGCGAAGGATAGGCGTGGGCGGATCGCGCATCCCTTGCGCGTGAGGTGATCCAACCACGCGTCCCACGCGATCTTTCCGAGAGCCACCACCACCTCCAATCGCGGAAGCGCCGCGACCTCGCGATCGAGGTGATCCGCACATGCTGCGATTTCGTCGGGTAACGGTTTGTTGTCCGGTGGTGCGCAGCGCACAGCAGCCGCAATGTAAACGTCGCGCAACCGAAGACCATCGTCTGCGCGGTGCGATGTGGCGATATTGGCAAAGCCCGCGCGATAGAGTGCGGCAATCAAAAAATCTCCGGAGCCGCCGACACCATCTCCGGTGAACACGCGCCCCGTCCGATTGGCGCCGTGTGCGGCCGGCGCAAGCCCGAGGATGAGCACACGCGCGCGCGGATCGCCGAAGCCCGGCACTGGCCGTCCCCAGTAGAGCTCGTCGCGATACGCGGCGCGTTTCTCGCGCGCAACACGCGCACAGTAGCTGCGCAGGCGTGTGCATCGCTGGCAGTCAACAATGGCATTCCGAACGGAGATGAGTCTGGGCTGCAAGCAGGACTACAATAGTAAGGTTGTCCAACGACAAGACGAAAGGCCAGTGACCGTCATGAGGAGTACTGCCCCAACCGATGCTCGCGAGCTCGAGGCGCTTGAGACCCGTGAATGGCTCGAGTCGCTCGACTACGTGCTTCAGCACGGTGGTCCCGCGCGAGTGGGCCGGTTGTTGCGTGACCTTGGCATCCACGCGCAACAGAACGGCGTCAAGCTGCCGTTTAACGCCAATACACCCTACATCAACACGCTGCATCGCTCGGAAGAAGTGCCGTATCCGGGAAGCCGCGAGATCGAACGCCGCATCAAGAGCCTGGTGCGCTGGAATGCCATGGCCATGGTCGTCCGCGCCAACCGCGTGGAGGACGGCATCGGCGGCCACATTTCCACCTACGCTTCGTCGGCGACGCTCTACGAAGTTGCCTTCAATCATTTTTTCCGCAGTCGTGAGCGCGAAGACGCCGACAGCATTTATTTTCAGGGTCACGCTTCCCCGGGAATCTACGCGCGCGCGTTTGTCGAAGGGCGCCTGAGCGTCGAGCAGCTCGAGAACTTCCGCCGCGAGCTCAGGCCGGGCGGCGGACTGTCGTCGTATCCACATCCGTGGCTGATGCCTGATTTCTGGGAGTTCCCGACCGTTTCGATGGGACTCGGGCCGATCATGGCGATCTATCAGGCGCGCTTCAATCGCTACCTCGAAGATCGCGGATTAAAGCCCAGCTCGGACGCAAAGGTGTGGGCGTTTCTCGGCGACGGCGAAACCGACGAACCGGAATCCCTCGGGGCGATCACGCTCGCGTCGCGCGAAAAGCTGGACAACCTGCTGTTCGTGATCAACTGCAACTTGCAGCGGCTTGACGGACCCGTGCGCGGCAACGGTCAAATCATCCAGGAACTCGAAGCCATCTTCCGCGGCGCCGGCTGGAACGTGATCAAAGTGATTTGGGGCTCCGAATGGGACGAGCTGCTCGACAAAGATCACGAAGGACTACTCGTCAAACGGATGGGCGAAGTCGTCGACGGCGAGTATCAGAAGTATGCGGTCGAATCGGGCGCATACGTCCGCAAGCATTTCTGGGGCGACGATCCGCGGCTGCTCGACATGGTGAAGCATCTGTCCGACGAGCAGCTCAAACGCCTTACGCTTGGCGGTCACGACCCGGTCAAGGTCTACAACGCGTATAAGCGCGCGCACGAAACCAAGGGCATGCCCACGGTGATTCTCGCGCGCACCATCAAAGGCTACGGCGTCGGCGAATCTGGCGAAGGCAAAAACGTCACGCATCAGCAGAAAAAAATGAACGACGATGAGGTGAAAGCGTTCCGCACCCGGTTTGGCATTCCGATTTCAGACGAAGAGGTTGCCAAAGCCCCGTTCTACCGCCCCCCACCAGACAGCGTCGAAATCAAATACATGCTGGAACGGCGCAAGGCCCTTGGCGGTCCGGTGCCGTCGCGTAAGGTCCGCGCTGAGGCGATCCGCCCGGATCTGAGCGACGTCTTTGCCGAATTCCACAAGGGAACCGAAGGCCGCAAGGCGAGCACGACGATGGTGTTCGTGCGCATGCTGTCGAAGCTGCTGCGCGATGAGCAAATCGGCCGCCTGGTGGTGCCGATTGTCCCCGACGAAGCCCGCACGTTCGGGATGGAAGCGCTCTTCCGGCAGGTCGGAATCTACGCGCACAGTGGCCAGCTCTATGAGCCGGTCGACATGGACACGCTGCTTTACTACAAGGAAGCACAAGACGGGCAGATTCTCGAAGAGGGCATCAACGAAGCGGGTTCGATGTCGTCGTTTATCGCGGCCGGCAGTGCGTATGCGACACACGGCATCAACACGATTCCGTTCTTCATCTTCTATTCGATGTTCGGCTTCCAGCGGATTGGCGACTTGATCTGGGCCAGCGCGGATCAGCGCACGCGCGGGTTCCTGCTGGGCGGCACTGCCGGTCGCACCACGCTCAACGGCGAAGGCCTCCAGCACGAAGACGGCAACAGCCACGTCTACGCCATGCCCTATCCGCCGTGCCAGGCGTACGATCCCGCCTTCGCACACGAGATCGCGGTGATCATCGAGGACGGCATCAAGCGGATGTACGGCGATCAGGAGAACATCTTTTATTACCTGACGCTGATGAACGAGCAGTACGAGCATCCAGCGATGCCTGACGACGCGCGAGACGGCATCCTCAAGGGCATGTATCTGCTGCGGCCCACTGGATTGGGCGAGAGCAAGGTCCGCGCGCAGATCTTCGGCAGCGGCACCATCGTGGGCGAGGCCCTCAAAGCGCAGAAGATCCTCGAAGAGAGATATGGCGTCGGCGCGGACGTGTGGAGCGTGACGAGCTACGTGAATCTCTATCGCGACGGGCACGCGTGCGAGCGATGGAACCGGTTGCATCCCTCAGACAAACCGCGGGTGCCGTATGTCACGCAGGCGACGGCGAACGCGCCGGGTCCGTTCATCGCGGCGTCCGACTACTGCAAGGTGCTGCCGGATTCGATCGATCGCTGGTTACCGCGCCGGCTGGTGTCGCTCGGCACCGACGGCTTTGGCCGATCCGACACGCGCGCGGCGCTGCGCGATTTCTTCGAAGTGGACGCGCGTTTCATCGCCCTCGGCACGCTCAACGCGTTGATGAAAGACAAACAGCTCGAGCCCGAGCAGGTGCAGCAAGCGCTCCGCGATCTGGAAATCGATCCGGAAAAAGCAGATCCGGCGATCAGTTAGCTCTCAGCCGTCAGCTCTCGGCGCGCAGCACAAACCTCGATGCGCCGAGAGCTGAGCGCCGCGAAAGCTGAGAGCGGCTGATAGCCGATAGCTGACCGCTTACAACTTCGGAGATTCCTCTTGCAAGAGTTCAAGCTACCTAACCTGGGTGAGGGCGTCGAAAAGGGCGACGTCCTTCGCGTGCTCGTCAAACCCGGCGACCGCATCAAGCAAGACCAACCGGTTCTGGAACTCGAGACCGACAAGGCAACGGTCGAAGTGCCTTCGTCAGTTGAAGGCGTCGTCAAAGAACTGAGAATCAAGCAGGGCGACAAGGTCAAACCGGGACAGGTCGTCCTCGTTGTCGATGCCGACGGCGCAGGCGCGGCGGCGCAACCTGCTCCTTCTGAGAAAGAACCAGCACCGCAAGAGAAAGAAACGCCACCAGCCGAGCAAGCTGGCTCGTCGACGCCGACTGACAAGCAGGAACAGCCTCCGGCCGACGGCGGCGACCAAGAGCCACCAAAGCCACGCGAGGATCGGCGCGCAGCGGTCGTCGACATCCGCGGGCGGCAACCCGCGCAGGCGGCAGCGCAAGCGCCGGTGCTCACGCAGACTGCGCCGGCAGGTGCGCTCGCGCCCGCGGCGCCATCGGTACGGCGTCTCGCACGCGAAATTGGCGTCGACATCGCGCAGGTGAGCGGCTCCGGCCCCGGCGGCCGCATCACCGAAGCCGACATCAAGGAGTTTTCTCGTCGCGTCATGAGCAGCGTCGGCGGCGGCGCCATCGCCCCGTCCGTCGGCAGGATGCCCGCGACCGTCCCTGCGCTGCCCGACTTCAGCAAGTGGGGCGAGGTCGAGCACAAACCGATGTCGGGCATCCGGCGCAAGACGGCGGAGCATTTGAGCCTCGCGTGGAGCACCATTCCGCACGTCACCCAGTTCGACAAGGCGGACATGACGAACCTGGAGCAGATCCGGCCGAAGTACGCCGCCGAAGCCGAGAAGGCGGGCGGCAAGCTGACGGTCACGGCGGTCGTGGCGAAGATTCTCGCCACGGCGCTCAAGAAGTTCCCGCAGTTCAATGCCTCGATCGATCTGGGCTCGGAGTCGATCATCTACAAGAAGTACGTCCACATCGGCATTGCCGTGGATACCGAAAACGGGCTGCTCGTGCCTGTGGTGCGGAATTGCGACCAGAAGAACATCATTCAGATCGCGGTGGACATCCAGCAGCTCGCCGAAAAGGCCCGTGCGCGCAAGCTCTCGATTGACGAGATGTCCGGCGGATCGATATCGATCAGCAATCTCGGCGGTATCGGCGGCACGGCGTTTACGCCGATCGTCAACTGGCCGGAAGTAGCCATCCTCGGGATCTCGCGCGGATCTGTGGAAGCCGTGTTTCACGACGGCAAGATTGAACCACGGCAGATGCTGCCGTTGTCGTTGAGCTACGACCATCGCGTCATCGATGGCGCGGACGCCATCCGCTTCCTGCGCTTCGTGGTCGACGCAATCGAGCAGCCGTTTACGCTCGCGCTCCGCGGCTGATGGCTATCCGGGTCGCTGTCGTCGGAGCAGGCCCTGGCGGGTATGCGGCGGCGTTTTACGCCGCCGATCTCGGCATGCAGGTTACGCTCATCGACCCCGAAAAAAACCCGGGCGGCGTTTGCCTCTATCGCGGCTGCATTCCTTCGAAGGCGCTCCTTCACGTTGCCAAAGTCATAGAGGAGGCGCACCACGCGCGCGACTGGGGCATCGAGTTTGGCCAGCCGAAGATCGATGTGAACGGCGTCCGCGACTTCAAGAATCGCGTCGTCGACAAGCTCACCAGCGGCACCGGTCAGGTCGCGAAGCTGCGCAAGATCAATTACGTGCAGGGCTGGGCGTCGCTGACGAGTCCCACGTCGCTGCGCGTGGCGCGGAAGGATGGCGGCAGCGACAGCGTGACCGCCGACTTCATCGTGCTCGCGACCGGATCGCAGCCAACGCGCGTGGGACCGCTGGCCCTCGACACACGCCGCGTGCTGGATTCCACCGGGGCGCTCGATTTGCCCGAGATCCCGAACTCGCTGCTCGTGGTGGGCGGCGGCTACATCGGCCTCGAGCTCGGCTCGGTTTACGCGGCGCTCGGCACGAAAGTGTCCGTCGTCGAAATGATGGACGGGCTCCTGCCCGGAGCGGATCGCGATCTCGTGCGTTACCTAGCGCAGCGCGTCGAAAAAACGTTCGAGAAGGTTCTGCTCTCGACCAAAGTGACGTCGCTGCGGGGCATGGATCACGGGGCCAAGGTGACGTTCGAGGGCGAGGGCGCACCGGGCGAGACCACCTACGATTACGTGCTCGTGTCCATCGGCCGGCGACCGACGCCTCCGATCGACGGTCTCGAAAAGACGCGCGCGCAGGTCAACAAGCGCGGGTTCATACAAACCGACATGCAACGGCGGACGGAGGAGCCGACGATCTTTGCCATCGGCGACATTGCGGGCGAGCCGATGCTCGCGCACAAGGCGTCACATGAAGCACGCGTGGCGATCGACGCGATCGCAGGGCACAAGACCGTCTTCGAGCCGCTGGCAATTCCCGCCGTGGTCTTTACCGATCCCGAGGTCGCGTGGGCGGGCCTCACGGAGACACAGGCCGAAAAGGAAGGCCGCAAGGTCGACGTCGTGCGCTTCCCCTGGCCGGCGTCGGGCCGCGCGATCGCGATCGACCGTGTCGACGGAATGACCAAACTGCTGATCGATCAGGGAACCGAGCGGATCCTCGGTGTGGGCATTGTCGGTTCGGGCGCGGGCGAATTAATTGCCGAAGGTGTGCTCGCCATCGAAATGGGAGCGACGGCGTCGGACGTGAAACTCGCGATTCACGCGCATCCAACGCTTTCGGAGACGTTGATGGAAGCGGCGGAAATGTTCTTCGGCACCGCCACCCACGTGTACAAGCCGCGACGGAAGTCGGGTGTTTCGAGTGCCCAGGGCAGCTAGTGCCGCACGTGTACGTAGCGCGGGCCTTTAGGCCCGCGCTGCGCTTTCGAATGCGTCGGCCTGTTCGTGCGCGTGGTACGACGAGCGAACCAGCGGACCGGCTTCGACGTGGACGAAGCCCAGGCCAAGCGCGACGGCTTTGAGGTGTTTGAACTCGTCCGGATGGTAATAGCGGGTCATCACCGCGTGGCTCGGCGACGGGCGCAAGTACTGGCCGATCGTGAGAATCGATACGCCGACGCTGCGCAGATCCTTGAAGACGCTCACAAGCTCGTCGTGCTCTTCACCCAGACCGACCATCAAACCCGTTTTCGTTGCGATGTGCGGCGTATAGCGGCGAGCACGGTCCAGCAGTTCCAGCGTTCGCGAGTACTTTCCGCCTGACCGCGCCATGCGGTACAGGCGCGGCACCGTCTCCGTGTTGTGGTTCAGCACGTCTGGACCGGCATCGAGCACGGCGGTGAGTGGCTGCTCTTCGCCCTTGAAGTCGGGAATCAGGACCTCGACGCGCGTACCCGGCACCTCCGCACGGATCAATCGAATCGTTTCGGCGAAGATCCCCGCGCCGCCATCCTCGAGATCGTCGCGATCGACGGAAGTGATGACTGCGTATTTGAGGTCCATCGCCTTGATGGCCTCTGCCACGCGTCGTGGTTCGTCAAGGTCGAGCGTCTCAGGCCTGCCGTGCGCCACCGCGCAGTAGCTGCAGGCGCGCGTGCAGATGTCGCCAAGAATCATGAACGTGGCGGTGCCATGGTGCCAGCACTCACCGATGTTTGGACAATGCGCGTCTTCGCAAACGGTGTTGAGCTTGAGGCCGCGCATGATGTCGCGCAGCCGCAGGTAATTGGGCGACCCGGGCGCACGAACCTTCAACCACTCGGGTTTCGGCTCGCGAGGCTTGACAAACTGCAGCGGAGACTCGAGCACTGAAGCTAGTTTAGCCGAATCTGGCGATGTCGTGATTTGGCGATGTCGCGATGTGATGTGCGATGCCGCGATGTTGAGATGTGTCTCGCGATGTGGCGATGTGATGTGGCGATGTGATGTGATGATCGGACGTCGAGAGATCACCATATGCAGAATCTCGCTATCACCTGGCTTGGCCATTCGTCCTTCATCCTGAAGACACCTGGTGGCAAGACGCTGTTGATGGATCCTTGGTACACCGGCAATCCATCATTCCCGGAGCACGCGAAACCAAAACAGGCGGACGTCATTCTCGTTTCTCATGGCCACAGCGATCACATTACCGATGCCGCCGCGATGGCGAAAGCGACCGGCGCCACGGTCGTTGGGATCTGGGAAGTCGCCTCGTGGCTGGGTCGCAAAGGCGTGCAGAACATCGAGCCGATGAACAAAGGCGGCAGCATCGACGTCAAAGGCCTGCGCGTCACGATGACCGAGGCGCTGCACAGCAGCAGCTTCGACGAGAACGGAATCGTGTATCTCGGGGAGCCGGCTGGTTTCGTCGTGCGGATGGAAAACAACCAGTCGTTTTACTTCGCGGGCGATACGGCGCTCTTCAGCGACATGAAGCTGATTGGCGAGCTCTACGAACCTGACATTGCCTTTCTTCCCATCGGCGATCGCTTCACCATGGGGCCCGACACCGCGGCGATGGCGGCAAAGTGGCTCGGCGTGAGGCAAGTCGTGCCGATGCACTACGGCACGTTTCCGCTGCTCACCGGGACACCGTCGCAGTTGAAAGAGCACCTCGCCGGCGCCAACATTCAGCTGCTCGAGCTCAAGCCCGGTGAGACGGCAAGTTGACCATCGTTATCAGCATTCCCGCCGGGAGCCGATAGCAGAACGCCGAAGGCAATCCACGCCAACTCGAGCGGGTCGCGGCGGATTGCGGGATTAGGTGCGGGATTTCAACAACCCGCCAACCAGATAGTCGGCGAACGATTCCCCGATTTGCTGTGACGTCGCGGGGCCGCTCGGATCGAACCACTTGGGCAGCCAGTTGACCGCGCCCATGATCGCAAACGCGATCATCTTCGGATCGCCGGCGCGGAAGATGCCCTGATCGATCCCCTGCTGGATGATCTCGCGCATGCCGTGATCGAACTGGTCGCGTTTGGCGATCACGCGTTTCAGGAGCGGCTGCGACAGCGCCTGCAGGTCGAGCGTCAGCGCTGTCCCGCGCAGTTCGTCGAGAATCACGTGGATGAAGGCGAGCACGAGCTTACGCAGTTTTTCGTCGGGGCGGCTGGCCTCAGCTTGTACTTCGTCGAGCAGCCTCAGAAGCACGTCAAGCGAGTAGTCGTGGCACGAAAAGAGGATCTCTTCCTTGTTGCGGAAGTAGTAATAGAGGTTCCCCTTCGTCATTTCGAGCGCCGACGCGATTTCGTCGACGCTGGCGCCGTGATAGCCGCGATGACGGAACGCCGCCGCGGCGCTTTTCAGAATCTCGGTCCGCCGATCGCTCGTCGGCTGCAGTTTGGCCACTTTGGTCGAGTTATACCACGGTTTGAACGGTTGTTCTAAAGTGGTGTACGCTACAGGCGAAGGCGGACCTGAAGGTCCGCCGCTACGTACGAAAGGGCTAAGGCGGATGCTGAAGGTCTGCCGCTCCGTACGAAAGCTAAGGCACACCCAAAGGTCCACCGCTACGTACGAAAGGAAAGATGGAACGCACCGTCGCCGCCGAGGGTTCGGCCATTTCGTTCGAGACGTCGCCCGAGCAGTACAAGCACTGGAAACTCACCTTTGACGGTCCCGTCGCGACCCTCGCGATGGACGTCAAGGAGGACGGCGGGCTCCGTCCCGGCGACTACAAGCTCAAACTCAACTCGTACGACCTCGGCGTGGACATCGAGCTGGCCGATGCGCTGCAGCGCATTCGATTCGAGCATCCCGAAGTCCGTACCGTAGTGCTCACGAGCCTGAAACCGCGGATTTTCTGCGCCGGCGCCAACATTTTCATGCTTGGCACCTCCTCACATGCGTTCAAGGTGAACTTCTGCAAGTTCACCAACGAGACGCGCCTCGGGATGGAAGACATGAGCGCGCACAGTGGCGTGAAGTTCCTCGCGGCGCTCAACGGTATCTGCGCCGGCGGCGGCTACGAGCTGGCGCTCGCGTGTGACGAGATTCACCTGGTGGACGACGGCTCCGCATCGGTAGCGCTGCCTGAAACACCACTGCTTGGAGTGCTCCCCGGCACTGGCGGGTTGACGCGTGTCGTCGACAAACGAAAAGTACGCCGCGATCTCGCCGACGTCTTCAGCACGCTGGCGGAGGGCGTTCGCGGCAAGCGCGCGGTCGAATGGCGGCTGGTCGACAGAGTGTCGCCTTCTAGCCAGTTCAAAGAGATCGTCGCGAAGCGTGCGGCCGATCTTGCCACGCAATCAGATCGGCCGGCCGTCGCTCAGGGCATCACGCTCGGCCCGCTCAACCCCACAATTGACGGCGACCTCATCCACTACCAGTACCTGCGCGGCTCGATCGATCGGGCCAAACGCACCTGCGAGCTGACCATTGCCGCGCCCGGCTCGCCCCAGCCGGCAACGCCCGAGCAGTTCCTCGCCGCGGGCGATCAAGCCTGGGCGCTACGCGCGTTCCGCGAGCTCGACGACGCGCTGCTGCGGCTCCGGTTGAACGAGCCCGAGATCGGCACGGTCATCGTGCGCGCGACCGGCAATCCGCAAGCCGTCCTCGACGTCGATGCCGCGCTCGACGCCAATCGCGAACACTGGCTCGTCCGCGAAATCATCGGGCAGGTCCGCCGCACCTTGAAACGGTTCGATCTCACGTCACGCAGCTTCTTTGCACTCGTCGAACCGGGCAACGCCTTTGCGGGCACGTTGTTCGACCTCGCGCTCGCGTGCGATCGGATTTACATGCTCGACCATCCCGATGAACCAAATACGATTCAGCTCTCGGCGATGAACGCCGGAGCGTATCCGATGAGCACGGGCCTGACCCGATTGCAGACGCGTTTTCTCGGCGAGCCAGCCCGCGTGCAGGAAGTACTGCATCACCAAGGTCCGGTCGACGCGCAGGAAGCGCTCGACGCCGGCCTGGTGTCGTTTGCCCCGGACGACATCGACTGGGAAGACGAAGTCCGCCTTGCGATTGAAGAGCGCACGGCGTTTTCTCCCGATGCGCTCACGGGCATGGAAGCCAATCTGCGCTTCGCGGGGCCGGAAACGCTCGAAACCAAAATCTTCGGACGACTCACCGCGTGGCAAAACTGGATCTTCCAGCGACCGAACGCGGTGGGCGAGCGCGGTGCCCTGACCGTGTATGGCCGTGAAGGCCGTCCGCAATTCGACTTTAAACGCACGTAAGCAGGGGGTTGGCGATGATCTCCAGCGAAAAAATTCCCAACAACGTTGGCCTCCACGGCAACAAGCGCCTGCAGCGCGCACTCGAGCACTGGCAGCCTCGCTATTTGGACTGGTGGCGTGACATGGGACCGCAGGGATTCCAGGAGCACCACCAGGTCTATCTGCGCACGGCGGTGAGCGTCGATGCGGCCGGCTGGGCGCATTTCGATTACGTGCGGCTGCCGGAATACCGTTGGGGGATCTTTCTTGCCGAGCCCACGCACGATCGACGGATTGGATTCGGCGACTTCAAAGGCCAGCCGGTGTGGCAGGAAGTGCCCGGCGAGTTCCGCAACCAGCTCCGTCGTCTGATCGTGCTGCAGGGCGATACCGAGCCCGCGAGCGTCGAGCAACAGCGGATGCTCGGCTCGCATTGCCCGAGTCTTTACGATTTACGCAATCTGTTTCAGGTCAACGTTGAGGAAGGCCGCCATCTGTGGGCCATGGTCTACCTGCTGCATTCGTACTTTGGCCGTGACGGGCGGGAAGAGGCCGAGGCCCTGCTCGACCGGCGCAGCGGCAACAGCGATTCGCCGCGCATG
The DNA here is from genome assembly GCA_046727855.1 of Acidobacteriota bacterium. Classification (GTDB taxonomy): domain Bacteria; phylum Acidobacteriota; class Vicinamibacteria; order Vicinamibacterales; family UBA2999; genus DASPWV01. The sequence goes on along the minus strand of JBKPDL010000030.1, from coordinate 565 downwards.
CTCGAAGCGTTCAACGAGCCGATCGACACCTGGCTCGATTTCTTCGCGTTCACGATGTTCACCGATCGCGACGGCAAGTCGCAGCTGCTGTCGCTTTCCGAAAGTTCGCTCGACCCGCTGTCGCGCACCACGCGGTTCATGCTCACAGAAGAAGCGCATCACATGTTCGTCGGTGAGGCGGGCATCGCCCGCATCCTCGAACGCACGTGCGAGTTGATGAAAGAGGCGGGCTACTCGGGCGATGTCCGCAGGATGGGCGGCATCGACCTTCCACTGATCCAGAAGTTCGTCAACTTCTGGTTCAGCCAGAGTCTGGATTTGCACGGCGGGGAAGTGTCGAGCAACGCCGCCAACTACTTCGCGAACGGCCTGAAGGGGCGTGCCGAGGAGGACAAGTTCGACGACGACCACGTGCTCGATGGCGGCATTTATCTGCTCGACATGCTCGATGAGAGCGGCCGCATCATGCGTCAGGAAGTGCCGATGCGCAACGCGCTCAACGAAGTGCTGCGCGATTGGTACGTGGGAGACTGCCAGGCCGGCGTCGATCGCTGGAACAAGCGCG